>JBJOQW010000210.1:0-29270 GCA_046049665.1 Pseudomonadota bacterium
AGGGGGGGCAGACAGCCCCCTCTTTGCAACCCCAGCCGCCAATCCCCACGTCAAGGAAAGGCAACCTTCGCGATGTCATGGTTCAACAAACGCGCCGAACAGGCCATCGCCCGCGCCCGCGCGCAGGGGCAGCTTTCCGGTCTGTCCGGTGAAGGAAAGCCCCTGCCCGATCATCCCGGCGATGCCTTCATCAGCGCGGGCGATGCCATGGGCTTTCGCATCATGGCCGAGGCAGGCGTGCTGCCGGAAGAAATCACCCTGAAGAAACAGGCATTCGCCTTGCGCGCGCATCTTGCCACCGTCACGGATGCGGCCGCCCGCAAGGCCTGCATGGCCGAACTTGCCCGGATCGAGATGCGCCAAGCCATGGCCGAAGAGGCCCGCAGCACCTTTCGCAAACCCTGAGGCGCTATTGCAGCCGGTCCAAGCCCAGCACCGTCACAATCTCGGCCTGCACGGCGCGCAATGCAAGGTAGTGCGCCTTTACATCTGCAGGCGCCCCATCCTGCCCCGCGCAATTGTCCAGATAGCCTTTGTAGCTGACCCCGTCAGCCGCCACTTCCATGATCAGCGACCCCGCATCCACACAGTCAGACTGATAATCCGGCGCCGCCCCGATACCGCCCAACCCTTCACGCACAATCTCGGCCGCCGAGGCAAAGGCCCCCGGAATCGCAAAGGTGATATGGCCCACCTTGGCATCCCTGTTATCCCAGACCCAGCCTTCGCGTGCGGCCAGACTGCCGTCAAAGCTGTAGGCATCGAAGCGCACATGGTCATTCGGTGTGATCGTCCAGGTCGCCCCGCCATGGATCGAGCCGCCATCACCAAAGCGGATTTCCTCAGCCAAGCCTGCCGACACCATCAGCCACAGGGCCACGGCCCCGAACCCAAGCCTACGCAGAACCCGCATCTTCCACCTCCGCATTGGCGCTGCACGCAGTCTAGCCGTTTTTCCCCCAACCGCCTAGCGCTGCGTGTCACTGCCAACCACATCGGCGATTTGCCCCCCTTGCAGCCCAACCACGCCTCGGCATAGCGTGGCGCGCATGACCCATCGCTTGACACCGCTTGTGGCCAGCCTGCCTGCCACCGTGCCCTTCACCGGCCCCGAGACGCTGGAACGCCGTCAGGGCCATGCCTTCACCGCCCGCCTTGGCGCGAATGAATCGGGCTTTGGCCCATCCCCCCGCGCCATTGCCGCCATGCAGGCCGCTGCCGCCGAGGCCTGGATGTACGGCGATCCTGACATGCATGATCTGCGTGCCGCCATCGCCGCGCATCATGGCGTCACCCCCGCGCATGTGATGATCGGCGAAGGCATTGATGGCCTTCTGGGCACGCTGACGCGCCTGACCATTGCCCCCGGTGATCCCGTCGTAACCTCGCTGGGGGCCTATCCCACCTTCGCTTTTCACGTCGCCGCCTGTGGTGGCGTGCTTACCCGCGTGCCCTATTCGGGCAACCACGAAGACCTGTCCGGCCTGCTGGCCGCCGCACACGCCAGCCGCGCGAAACTGCTGTATCTGGCCAACCCCGATAACCCCATGGGCAGTCACCACCCCGGCTCGGCAATCACCGCCCTCATGTCTGATCTGCCGCCTGACACCCTGCTTGTGCTGGATGAGGCCTATGCCGACCTTGCCCCTGCCGATGCCATTCCCACCATTCACCCCGATGACCCCCGCGTCATCCGCATGCGCACGTTTTCCAAAGGTTACGGCCTTGCTGGCCTGCGCGTGGGTTATTGCATCGCCAACCCCGACCTGATCGCCGCCTTTGACCGCATCCGCAACCATTTCGGCGTGGGTCGCTTGGCGCAGGCAGGCGCATTGGCCGCCTTGCAGGATCAGGATTGGCTTTTGCACGTCAAAGAGCAGGTCATCGCCGCCCGCGAAACACTGGCCCGGATCGCGCGCGAGAATGCGCTGCTGCCCCTGCCATCGGCCACGAATTTCGTCACCATCGATTGCGGGCGCGACGCTGATTACGCGGCAGGTCTGCTGTCACGGCTGGCACGCCAAGGCATCTTTGCCCGCATGCCCGGCGTTGCCCCCCTGAACCGCTGCATCCGCGTCAGCGTTGGGCCACAGGCTGCAATGGCGGCCTTTGCCAAGGCATTGCCACTTGCACTGAAAGCATGATTACTCGGCCGCCACCGGGCGTGCGGGGCCAACCGCAGGGGCCGATCCATGCGCAGGCCAGTCAACACGCGGCGCAGGTGGCGGCATGTGCGGCGCAGGTGGCGGCATGTGCGGCGCAGGTGGAGGCATGTGCATTGCCTGCGTTGGTGCCAAGCCCGGTGATGCCATGAAAGCAGGCGCTGCCAACAGCACCTCGGGTGCTGTCGTCACGGCAGGCGCGATTGCGCGGCGGAACACGAGCATGTGCTGGAACGTTGTCTGGCGGCCGGTAAAACCCACACGCTCTTCGCAGGGCAGCGTATCCGCGCGCAGGTATTCCCAGCCGTCGCGGCCCAGATCATTCATCACGCCCGTCAACGTCACCGCAAAGCGGTCAGCCGTGGTTTTTGCCCCACGCACCTTCTCGCCCTTTGCCGGGGCCGGAACCACCTTGTATTCAAACTGTGTCATGCCCACCTCCCACATCCTTGCGTAAAATATGAGATTTCAGGCCTAACGCCAAGCCAGCAAACAGGAATTTGCCTTCCCCTAGGGGATTCCCGCCACAGCCACGAGGGGTGGTAAGCCTGGCGCAAACACCCACAAGGGATGGCCCCTACAGCCCCAGCTTTTGCGCCACCATCGCGTTCACCACCGCCGGGTTCGCCTTGCCACCTGTGGCTTTCAGCACCTGCCCCGTGAACCAGCCTGCCAGTTTCGCGTTGACCTTGGCCTTTTCCACCTGATCCGGGTTCGCCGCAATCAGCGCATCAAGTGCGGCCTCAATCTCACCCGTATCCGTGACCGCCTTCATCCCGTGCTTGGCCGCCTGCTCTGCCGGATCGCCGCCTTCCGACCACAGGATTTCGAACAGGTCTTTCGCCATCTTGCCCGTGATCTCGCCCTTGGCCAGCAGGTCCAGCATCCCGCCCAACTGCCCCGCCGAAACCGGGCTGTCCGCAATTGCCAGACCCTGCTTGTTCATCCGTCCGAACAGCTCGTTGATCACCCAGTTCGCCGCCTGCTTGCCATCGCGCCCCTGCGCCACGGCCTCGAAATAGGCCGCATTCTCAAGGTCCGCCGTCAGCACATTCGCATCATAATCCGTCAGCCCGAAATCACCCATGAAGCGTGCTTTCTTCGCATCCGGCAGTTCCGGCATGGTCGCTGCAATCTGGTCAACCCAGGCCTGTTCAATCTCCAAGGGCAGCAGGTCCGGGCAGGGGAAGTAACGGTAATCATGCGCCTCTTCCTTGCTGCGCATCGACCGCGTTTCATTGCGGTCCGGGTCATAGAGCCGCGTTTCCTGCACAACCGCCCCACCATCTTCGATGATCGCAATTTGCCGCCGCGCTTCCACATCAATCGCCATCTGGATGAACCGCATGGAGTTCATGTTCTTGATCTCGCAGCGCGTGCCCAGATGGCTGAAATCCTGCGTCGCCTGATATTTCTCATACTGCCCCGGACGGCAGACCGACACGTTCACATCCGCCCGCAGGTTGCCGTTCTGCATGTTGCCATCACAAGTGCCAAGGTAGCGCAGGATCTGCCGGATCTTGGCCACATAGGCCGCCGCCTCTTCTGGCCCGCGAATATCGGGGCGGCTGACAATCTCCATCAAAGCCACGCCCGTGCGGTTGAAATCCACGAATGACATCGCCGGGTCCATATCGTGAATGGACTTGCCCGCGTCCTGTTCAAGGTGAATCCGTTCAATCCGCACCCGCCGTGCCACGCCCGGCGACATATCCACGATCACCTCACCCTCACCCACGATCGGGTGATAGAGCTGGCTGATCTGATAGCCCTGCGGCAGGTCGGGATAGAAATAGTTCTTGCGGTCAAACGCGGACACAAGGTTGATCTGCGCTTTCAGGCCAAGGCCCGAGCGCACCGCCTGCTCCACACAGAATTCATTGATCACCGGCAGCATGCCCGGCATCGCCGCATCCACAAAGGCCACATGGCTGTTCGGCTCTGCCCCCACGCCCGTGGAGGCCCCGGAAAACAACTTGGCGTTGGAGGCGACCTGCGCATGAATCTCCATGCCGATGACCAGTTCCCAGTCATGCTTGGCCCCGGCAATCACTTTGGGCACAGGCGCAGTAAAGGTCAGGTCCAGCATGGGAAATCTCCGGTTTGCCTGTCTTCTTTAGGCATCCCGCCCCCCACGGGCAAGGCCCCGTTTGCGACAGGAATGGGCAAAACCCCGCCGATTTTTCCGCGCCACAGCCCCGCCGGGTTGCACGACTCAGGGCAACGCGAAAGACAACGCGCGTTGCGCCAAGGGGGTGCGGCGCTGCCAGATGGTGAATTGATGCGTTTTTCAGTGGTGATGGCGGGCCTTGTTGGCCTGATGCTTGCAGGATGTGTGCAACCCGCAGCGTCAACCGAACCCGTGGTGCCCGAAGCACTGCCCCTGATGCGCTGGGATCACCGGCCAGAAGCCAGCCAGTGGACCGAAGCCACGCTGGCCACCGTCTCGCAATATGACGCGGCCCTTGCCGGTCAGGTGCCCGCCGATGTGGCCAACTGGTGCCCAGGCTATGCGACCGCCAGCCTTGAAGACCGCCGCGCATTCTGGGTGGCCATGTTCTCGGCCCTTGCCAAGCATGAAAGCACTTGGAACCCGGCAGCTGCCGGTGGTGGCGGCCGCTGGATTGGCCTGACCCAGATTTCGCCCGCAACGGCGCGGCAGTATGGCTGTGAGGCGACATCAGTGGCGGAACTGAAGGACGGCGCGGCCAACCTCGCCTGTGCCGTGCGCATTGCCGCAGCACAAGTCGGGCGTGACGGGCTGGTGGCCGGGGGTGGCAACCGCGGCATGGGGCGCGACTGGGCGCCGTTCCGCGCGGCCTCAAAGCGCGCCGATATGGCAGGCTGGGTCAGCGATCAGGCCTATTGCCAGGCCGATCTCTGAAAGGGGCCGCCGTCCCTGCGGGGGATTGACCCCCTCGGGACGGCATTGCCATGGCCCGGCTGGGTGAGGCTGTGCGTTTTGGACAGGATTTGAGTATTTGTACAAAGAGAAAACCGGCATTCTCTTTGCTAAATACTCCCGCCGGAGGCGTTCAGAGGCCGGATGCAGGCCTAAAGCTTGTAGATATATTTCACTTCGTCCAGCGCATCGCCCTGCTGCGGTGACATCACGCCCGCGTTCGCATCCACGACATCGCGTAAGACAAGCATCAGGGGTTCAAACCCCGCCTGCGCTTCCATCTTGTACAGCTTGCGCACCAGTCGCGTGAAGCCCGGTTGCGCCCCTTGGCTTTCCGTTACCAGCCAGCGGCCAAGGATGACCGCTTCCTGCGCCTTGTCATGTGCCATGTCCCGGCGCGATTGCAGGCTGCGGATCAGCGCTTCTTGCGCCTCGGTGCTGGGCAGTCCGCCCAGTTCCAGAAACGCGATGCCCGCCCCCGCATAGGCCACATCTGCATCATCCAGGCTTTCCACCGGGTGCACGTTGCCCCGCCGCCGAAAGCCGAACCGCCGCGCCGCCGCCGCCACGTCTGACGCAACACCTGCCAGTTCGCGCGTCATCTCTGCCGCGTTGCGCGCGCGCTGCGCCCAGAAGAATGCCGCCCCGATCAGCGCCAGAAGACCCAAGATAAACGGCATTCACCCCTCCGCCAAAACATCCGATTAACCATCTAAAGGTTAGACATGGCAAAGATATGGCGTCAATCGCCTGCCACCCGCATGCGTCCTGCCATTTCACCCAAATCCCGGCTGATCCCCGGCATCGCCAGCATCGCGTCCAGCACCGATTTCACCTGCGCCTGCCGCCCCGCATCATAACGCGGCCAGGTTTCAAACGCCGTTGACATGCGCGCTGCCGTCTGCGGGTTCACAGGGTCCAACTGCATCAGCCATTGCCCCACAAAGCGGTAGCCTGCACCGCTTTCATGGTGAAAGCCCGCATGGTTGGCCGCTGCTGCACCAATCACCGCCCGGAACCGGTTGGGGTTTTTCATGTTGAAAAGCTGATGTTCTGTCAGCGCCGTGGCCGTATCCGCCATCTGCGCAGGCGGTGCAAAGGCCATCTGCAGCGCAAACCATTTGTCCATCACATTGGCATTGCCTGACCAGCGCGCCGCGAAACTGGCCACCGCCCCCTGCCCCTGCCCGATGTCCAGCAGGCTGCTCAACCCTTCAATCTCGTCCGTCATGTTGTTGGCGCCCTCGAACAGTCGCGTCGCTGCCCGTCCGCCATCTACCAGCGATAGGTAGGACACCGCCATGTTGCGCAAGGCCCGCCGCCCCCCGGCCTTCGCGCTTGGGGAGAAGGGCCCCGGTTCCGCCATATCCTCGATCAGGCCCGGCAAGACACCCGCCAGATGCGTGGCAATCGCCATGCGCGCCGCCCGCCGCGCCGTGTAGATGCGCGCAGGGTCCGGCACCACGCCGCCTTGGTGCAGCGTTTGCGCCAGATCATCATCCGATGGCAGGCGCAGGCACAAGGCCCGGAAGGCCGGGTCAAGGCTGCCGTCCTGCGCCACTGCCGACAGCGCGCCCAGCCAATCCGGCCCCGGTGCCGCCCCATCCACGATCATGCTGATCAGCACATCCTTGGCAAGCGCGCGCCCCGCCTCCCATTTGTTGAAGGGGTCGGTGTCATGCGCCAGCAGGAAGGCCCGTTCCTCTGGGCTGACACTGCGCTCCAGCACCACGGGGGCCGAGAATCCCCTCAGGATCGACGCCACAGGTTTCGCCGCCAAGCCATTAAATTCAAACCGTTGTTCGTCTTTCATCATTTCCAGAACCGTGGTCGGCACAACCTCATCCCCATTCGGGTTCAAAAGCCCCAACGCAATCGGAATGACCTTCGCCCCCTTCTGCGGCTGCCCCGGAGTGGGCGGGTTCACCTGCCGGAAGGTCAGCCCATAGGTGCCATCCGCCCAATCCTCGGCCACGCTCAGCCTTGGCGTGCCCGCCTCGGAATACCAGCGCTTGAACTGCGTCAGATCGCGCCCCGTCGCATCCTGAAACACGGCCAGCCAGTCTTCGATCGTCGCCGCATCACCATCGTGCCGGTCAAAGTACAAATCCAGCGCGCGCTTGTAGCCATCATCGCCCACCAGCCGCTTCAGCATGCCAATGACCTCGGCGCCCTTTTCATAAATCGTCGCCGTGTAGAAATTGTTGATCTCCACGTATGACTCCGGCCGCGTCGCATGCGCCAGCGGCCCCTGATCCTCGCGGAACTGTCTTGCCCGCAGCATCAGCACATCCTCGATGCGCTTTACCGCATGGCTGCGCATGTCGCCTGAAAACTGCTGATCGCGGAACACCGTCAGCCCTTCCTTCAGGCACAGCTGGAACCAGTCACGGCAAGTAATGCGGTTGCCCGTCCAGTTGTGAAAATACTCATGTGCGATGATCGCCTCGATCCGCGCGAAATCATCATCCGTGGCGGTTTCCGGGCTGGCCAGAACGAACTTGGAGTTGAAAATGTTCAAGCCCTTGTTCTCCATCGCGCCCATGTTGAAGTCGTCCACGGCCACAATGTTGAAAATGTCCAAGTCATAGGCCCGCCCATACACCTGCTCATCCCAAGCCATCGACCGGATCAGGCTATCCATCGCATAGGCGCAGCGCCCTTCATCGCCCGGCCTGACCCAGATGTTCAGCGCCACATCGCGCCCTTCTGTCGTGGTAAAGCGCGCGGAATGCGCCACAAGGTTCCCCGCCACGAGCGCAAACAGATAGGCAGGCTTCGGCCATGGGTCATCCCATTCCGCCCAGCCCGCACCCTGCCCCACCGGGTTGCCGTTTGACAAAAGCACCGGCAGATCGCCCTCAACGCGCACATGGAACGGCGCCATCACATCCGGGCGGTCCGGGTAAAAGGTGATCTTGCGGAACCCTTCCGCCTCGCATTGCGTGCAATACATGCCGTTTGACATGTACAAACCCTCCAGCGCCGTGTTCGATGCCGGCGCAATTTCTACCTCCGTTTCCAGCACAAAATCGCCATCCGGCAACAGCGCCACAGGCACCGTCAGCCCCGTCTCATCCGCCGTCACCGCAACCTCTGCGCCGTTGATCCGGCACCGGATCAGCCGCAACCCTTCGCCGTCCAGCCGCAAATCCTGCCGCGCACCCCTTGCCCGCATCTCCAGCCGTGCCAGCACCCGTGTCGCCGCAGGGTCCAGCCGGAAAGTCAGCCCCACTTTCGCAATCACAAACGGATAGGGCTGGTAATCCGACAGAAAAATCGCGCGCGGCTGGCTGGTCATGGGGATCTCCTTCTTGCTGCGCAACACTATGCCAGCCCGCGCCCGTTGCAAGGCGGCAATCCGCCCGCTGCCACAACCCCTGCTTGCACGCCCGCGCCCCGCGCCGCTACCCTTTCGCGCATGACACCGCGCCCTGCCACGCCCGCCGATATTCCCATGCTTGCGCGCCTGCACGCAGCCGCATGGCGCGAAACCTATGCGGGCCTGCTGCCCGATGAGGTGATCGCACAGGCCACCAACCCCACCGCCCGGCAGGTGCAATGGGCACGCACCATCGGCAACCGCGCCCTGCGCACCGTGCTGATTGATGATCTGGGCTTTGCCTGCATCGGGCCGCAAAGGTTTGATGACATGCGGGCCAAGGGCTTTTCCGAAGAACTGCTGTCGCTGTATCTGCTGCGCATCGGGCAGGACCGTGGCCATGGCCGCGCCCTGCTGCGCGCAGCCCTTGGCCCCACCCCCCAACCGCTGACCGCCCGCGCGCTGACCACAAACACCCGCGCCTGTGGCTTTTACGCGCATCTCGGCGGCCAGCCGCTGGGGCTGCAACAAGGCCAAATCAATGGCACCCCTGTCACCGAACAGGTGTATGCATGGGATCAGCCGCGCCGCCTGATGGACCGGGTCCTGCGCTGAACCCGCCGCTTGAAAAGCCCGCGCCACACAACATCTTTACCTTTCGCCCAACCCGTGGCACCAGATGTTCTATGAATGTTCTTCTGTGGTTCAAGCGCGACCTGCGCATCCAAGACCATCCCGCCCTGACCTTCGCCGCAGGGCTTGGCCCCGTGCTGCCCCTTTACATCGTCGAGCCTGAATATTGGCAATTGCCCGATACCGCTGCCCGCCAGTGGGACTTTATCGCTGAAACCCTGCAAGGCCTGCGCGATGATCTTGCCAGCCTTGGCGCACCGCTGATCATCCGCACGGGTGACGCCGTCGACATCATCGCCCGCCTGACCCGTGATCACAAGATCACCCATATCATCAGCCATCTTGAGACTGGCAATCTCTGGACCTATGCCCGCGACCGCCGCGTAGCTGCTTGGGCCCGCGCAAACGGCGTCCAATGGACAGAACTGCCCCAATCCGGCGTCATCCGCCGCCTGCCCGCCCGTGATGGCTGGGCCGCGCAGCGCGATGCCTTTGTCGACGCCCCGCAAAGCCCCACACCCGCCGCCATCACCCCGCTTGCCAGCCTGGAACCCGGCCCCATCCCCTCCACCCGCGCCCTGCGCCTGGCATCTGACCCCTGCCCACACCGCCAATCCGGCGGCCGCGCGCTGGCCGAGGCCACGCTGCAATCCTTCCTGCACAGCCGCGCCGCCCCCTACCGCACCGCCATGTCATCGCCCCTGACGGGTGAGCGCGCCTGCTCGCGCCTCTCGCCCTACATGGCAAACGGCGTGCTGTCCGTGCGTGAGGTCGCCCAGGCCACCGCACAACGCCAGTCCGAACGTCCCTTCGGCTTTGGCGGATCGCTCAGCAGCTTTCAGTCGCGGCTCGCATGGCGCGACCACTTCACCCAGAAACTTGAAGACCAGCCATCCATCGAAACCCGCTGCCTGCACCCCGCGACCGAGGCCCTGCGCGCCTTGCCCGCAGACCCCACCCGCCTGCTGGCATGGCAGGCGGGTGAAACCGGCCTGCCCTTCCTTGACGCCTGCATGCGCTATCTGGCCGCCACTGGCTGGCTGAACTTCCGCATGCGCGCCATGGTCATGGCCACCGCATCATACCACCTCTGGCTTGACTGGCGCGCCACTGGCCCCGTGCTTGCCCGCCGCTTTACCGATTACGACCCCGGCATCCACTGGCCACAGGTCCAGATGCAATCCGGCACCACCGGCATCAACACGCCGCGCATCTACAACCCCGTCAAGCAAGGGCAGGATCAGGACCCCACAGGTGCCTTCACCCGCCGCTGGGTGCCCGAACTTGGCCCCGTGCCCGATCAATTCCTGCAAGAGCCTTGGAAATGGGACGGGGCCGGCACCTTGCTCGGCCAGCGCTACCCCCACCCTATCGTCGATGTCGCCAGTGCCGCACGGCTCGCCCGCGAAACCATCTGGGGCGTCCGCCGCGCCCCCGCCTTCCGCCCCGAAGCCGAGGCGATTGTCACCAGACACGCCAGCCGCAAAGACAGCACGCGCCCCGCCTCAGGCTGCCGCTTTGTGCGCGACCCGCTGCCAAAACCCAGCGCACAATCCAGCTTTGATTTCTGACCTGCCGCTTTCATCTTTGCACAAATATCCTCGCCGAAGGCCCTGCCCTTCAGCACTCCCTAGCCCTGCAATCCCTGCGCATAGGCCTCCAGCTGCGTGGCAACAGTCCCCCAACCATCCTGAAAACCCATATCCGCATGGGATTTCGCCGCCTCTGCATTCCTGTGCCGTGCAATGGCCGTATAGCGCGTGCGCCCGCCGCCAATATCCTCGAACGTGACAATCGCCGTCATGAAGGGCTCGGGCGCAGGCTTCCATCCCTCAGTATAAGTATCTGTGAACACAAGCTTTTCATTGGGAACAACCTCAAGGTACACCCCTTTGTTCTCCATGATGTTGCCGTCAACATCGAAGGTCGTGTTGCAGGCCCCGCCCGGCCGCACATCCAGCGTGCAGGCTGCCACCTTGTGCGGCTTGGGCACGAACCACTGCATCAGATGTTCGGGCGTCGTCCAGCACATGTATAAAACGTCCCTCGGTGCCGCGATGTCGCGCGTCAGCACCAGATCAAGTGTCGGGTCAAAATCATCCGGCATCATTCTTGCTCTCCATCAATGTCAAAACGTAATCATCCAGCCGGTCCAACCGCGCCTCCCACAGGCTGCGCTGTGCATCCAGCCACCCTTGCACAGGCGCCAATGCCGCCGGCACCAGCGCACAAGACCGCACGCGCCCATCCTTTGACGTGCGCACCAGCCCCGCCTCTGCCAATACCGCAAGATGCTGCATCACCGTCGGCAACCTCAGCCCCGTCGGTGCTGCAAGCGCGCTGACCGTCACAGGTCCTGCGGCCAGTTGCGCAAGCATGGCACGTCGCGTGCCATCAGACAGCGCGTGAAACAGCAGTGAAAGATCGGTGTCATGCTTAGCCATGCGCCTAAGTATTAACGCCCACACACGAGTGCAAGCAAAAACTTAGCCAATCACCTTAGCATTGCGCACCTTGACAGCCTGCACGGCCACACCACCTTGCGCTACATGCCAAAGATGATCCGCAAATCCGACCTGCCCCAGAAAACCTGCGCCACCTGCGGGCGTCCCTTCACGTGGCGCAAGAAATGGGAAAAGGTCTGGGACGAAGTACGCTATTGCTCGGACCGTTGCCGCGCCGAACGCAAGCAGGCATAGGACCCAAAAGTTTTCAGAAAACTTTTGCCAAAAGTCTTTGTAAGACTTTTGGTCCCCGCCCTCAGCCCTTGGTCACTTTCAACACGGACAGCGCCTTGAATTCTTCCAGCACGGCATCCGTGCCATGCGCCTCACCCAGACGCAGCAGCGCAAAGCGGATCCGCGCAATCTCGCGGTAATAGCGCAGATAGGCCGCGTTCAGCGCTGCCCCCGTCACCGCCCCAATCACCGGCACCGCCTGTGCGATCACCTTCTGGCCCAGCGCCGTTGCCAGCCGCGGTGCCACTGCCGCCACGATCTGCGCCACCGTTGACCCTGATACCGCCAGCCGGGCCGACACCAGCCCCGTATTCACCCCGTCATCGCGCTGCAAGGGGCTGCCCGCCCCGAACACCTGCAAACATTCCGCCCGGATCGCCGGATCATCAGGGTCATATCCCGCCTCAACCGCTGCCGTCCGGATCGCGTGCAGGATCACCGTCACCGTTACCGGCAATTCGGCAATCGCTGTCGGCAGTCCGCCAAAGCCCCCCGCCGCACCTGTTGCCATCACGGCAATCATCGGCCCTTGCGGCCCGATATCCGGTGCCCGCGCGCCTTGCGCCGCAAGGCCGAAGGCCACCAGCAAGGCGCTTTCCGTCACTTGCCCGATCTGTTCGCGCACGGGCGCAGGCAGCGCCTTCATCTGCGCCTCTACCCCGCCGCCGATGCGGTTCATCAGCGCCATCAGCGGCCCATTCGCACGCCGGTAGCGCGCCGCAAGCGCTGCGATGTCATACTTCACTTCACTGACGATCATCGCGCTACTTTGGGTCATGCCATACAGATAGCAACCCCCCGCAGCCTTACAAGGCCCCTCACATCCGCGCCTTTGTGACTTCGCCCGTCACGCCATCCCACGCCCCACGCTTCAGGGCTATGCCCAGCACCCGTTCCGGGTTTGTCGGCGGCGGCATCACCACGCCGTCCAGCCGCTGAAAACCAAAGCGTTTGTAATAGGGCGCATCGCCCACCAGCAGTGCGCGTTCCCAGCCCAGCCTGCGCGCCTCGGCCAGACTTTCCGTAATTAGCAGACCCCCCAGCCCTTCGCCTTGCCGCGTCGGGTGCACCGCCACTGGCCCCAGCAGAAGCACATCATGCTCACCGATTTCCGCAGGCCAATAGCGGATAGCGCCCGCCAGCACGCCGTCCTCGCGCAGCGTCAGGCACAAGGGCGCCACCGTCGGCACCCCATCCCGCAGCCGGTAGGAAGACAAAGCCGTGCGACCCGGCGCAAAGCACAGGTCATACAATGCCTCGACTTCCCACCAGTCATCCTCGGTTTCTTCTTCCAGCTGGTACAAAGGCAGCCTTCCCTTGATCGCGCGCGAATCTGCTGGAAACGCCCGTAACACGCGATTACGTCACAGACAAATCATGCAAAGGGCACGCCGATGTTCTATCACACAGAAGATGGCCACGGACTGCGCCACAATCCGTTCAAGGCCATTGTTGCCCCACGCCCGATTGCATGGGTATCAACACGCGCCAGCATGGGTGACAACCTTGCCCCCTATTCATTCTTCAACGCCGTCACAGATAGCCCGCCGCAGGTGATGTTTTCTGGCGGCGTCAAGGACAGCATCACCAACGCGCAGGAAACGGGCGTGTTTGCCATTAACATCGTTGAGGCCGCCATGTTCGAAGTGATGAGTGCAACATCCGCCACCTTGCCCCGAGGAACAGATGAATTTGTCCACTGCAACGTGCCCAAGGCCGAATGTAACGGCATCAACTGCCCACGCGTTGCCAACGCTCCAGCAACGTTGGAATGCCATGTCGTACAACTGGTGCCGCTGAAAGGGGGCGACTGCATGGTGATCGGCGAAGTGACAGGCGTGCATCTGCGCGATGACTGTGTCGTGAACGGTCATCTTGACCTGACGCGTTTTCAGCCCATGGCCCGGCTCGGCTATATGGATTATGCCCGCATCACTGAGCTGATCACATTGCCACGGCCCGGCCAGTGATCAACCTTTCCCCGCGCCCGGCGGGCACAGGGAAAGCAGGCACTTTCCTCAGGTCAATTCGACCGGAGCAATGGGTTAGTGAACCGTCTGACTGAAATCCATCAGCACAACCTGGTTTTCAATACCGTCAATCAACATGACCGGCCCCATCCCCTTCATCTTGACCCCAACCCGATCAGCCCAACGCGGCCAGGTTGCCGCAAGCAGCGTCAGGCAATGCGTTGCACCAAGGCTGCGTACCGTATCGCCAAGCTGCGCAATCAGTTGCGCGTGAACCCGACGGCGGATGGACGAAGGCACGTCGTGGCTGACAAACAGGCGTGAGCTTTCCCAGACATGGGGGGCCACCGGTGCTTCTTCGTGCAGCAAATGTGCCGGAATCGTATCAAGCAGCCCGCGCTGCGCATCACGGATCATGTAGCTGTAAATGCCGCATTGCGTTGTAGTCGGGGTCAGCCGGTTTCCGGCCAGAACGCGGCCTTCTTCATCATGCACCACCACCCAGCGGCTGGCGGGCGTGTCGTACTGGTCATACTCCATGCCCATCGCTTCAGGCAGATTCCATTTGTTGTGCACAATGAACAACTCGCGTCTGGCGCGCAACATGTTGGCGAACAACTCACCATGGTTGTGTAGATTGGCAAAAGAAAGGGTAGTGGTCAGCATGGCAGCAGCCTCCTTGCAGGGTTGATAATCGTCGTACCTGCGAAGGGCGGCCCGTCAGATCAGCCGATAGTCCTTGGCCCGTTGGATAGCTTCCGCCGTCGTCCGCGCCATAAGCCGGTTGCGCGCCGAGGTTATCCGGGCTTTCAGCGCACTTTCCGATATTCCGAGCTTGGTTGCCGCAGCAGCAAACCTGTCGCCCCCCGCAATACATTTAAGAGCCTCGATCTGTGCATCGGTCAGCTGATCGGGCGGTTCGGACATGTCATGCAACCGCCTGACTTTGGCAGACAGGATCGCAAGTTCTGTATCCGCGAATTCCCGGTCCGACCGGGCAAAAGACGCAATCGTGCGTGACTTGATCGGACCGCAGGAAACGGTTGCACCAAAGTGCAGACCAAAAGATGCCGCTTCTTGAAACAACTTGAACGGGTCAAGCAGGCATGGATCGCTCCAACGCACGCAACCCTCACTCGAGAAACCCCAAGCAACCATGGGATCACGCAAAACATACCCACTTTCAGTGTAGTGATCGAGCCAGGCCTGATCGTAGCTTTGAAACATCATCAGTGGTGAGGTGAACCTGATGTGCAGACCAATCGAGTAACCCGCCGGAGCCATCAACGCAATCTGGTGCAGTTCCGCGTCGAGTCCTACTCTTGTCGCCATGTTCACTTCGCTAGGGTCTTGATTCTTTATCAACCATAAATTGCACGGCATCAGGTTGCCAGCCCAGAAAACGAAACATTAAACAATTCGTATAGGGATCAGCAGAATGCAAAAGGGCCCGCCTGTTCAAGGCGGGCCCTTTTGGATGGATCAACCTGACCGATCAGCCTTCAGCGTCAGCCGCAGCTGTGCGTGCATGGTCAGCGGCACCCTTGGCGGATGTATCGCGATCAACGAATTCGATGATCGCCATCGGGGCCATGTCACCATAGCGGAAACCGGCCTTCAGCACGCGCACATAACCGCCGTTGCGGTCCTTGTAGCGGGGCCCAAGGATTTCGAACAGGCGTGCGGTGTGCATGTCCTGCTTCAGTTGCGCATGGGCCTGACGGCGGGCATGCAGATCACCGCGCTTGGCCAGCGTGATCAGCTTTTCGATGATCGGGCGCAGTTCCTTGGCCTTAGGCAGGGTGGTCTTGATCTGTTCGTGTTCAATCAGCGACCCGGCCATGTTGGCAAACATCGCCTTGCGATGTTCGTGGGTGCGGTTCAGGCGGCGATAGCCGGCTCCGTGGTTCATGTGCGTCTCCTATCGACGTATTGTTTTGCTTTGTCCGGCGGGACCTACGTGCGGTCCCGCTCACCTTGGGGCCTGATGGCCCAGTTGTTCCCCGGCTGAACCGGGCATTGTCTCAGCGTAAGGTGCGCTATAGCGCACCCTACTCATCAGAATTGGTCTTCGAACCGCTTTGCCAGATCTTCGATGTTCTCTGGCGGCCAGTCTTCCACGTCCATGCCCAGATGCAGGCCCATGCCCGACAGCACTTCCTTGATTTCGTTCAAGGATTTGCGGCCAAAGTTCGGCGTGCGCAGCATTTCGGCTTCGGTTTTCTGGATCAGATCGCCGATGTAGACGATGTTGTCGTTCTTCAGGCAGTTCGCCGAACGCACCGACAATTCCAGCTCGTCGACCTTTTTCAAGAGCAGCGGGTTGAATTCGAGGCCCGCATCGACCTCGCCCAGCTTGGCCGATTCCGGTTCATCAAAGTTCACGAAGATCGACAGCTGGTCCTGCAGGATACGCGCGGCATAGGCCACGGCATCATCCGGGGTCAGGCTGCCATCGGTTTCGACCTTCATTGTCAGCTTGTCATAGTCGAGCACCTGACCTTCGCGGGTCGGGGTCACTTCGTAAGACACTTTCTTGACCGGCGAATAGATGGCGTCGATCGGAATGAGACCGATGGGCGCATCTTCGGGGCGGTTCTTGTCAGCCGAGACATAGCCCTTGCCGGTATTCACGGTCAGTTCCATGAACACATCTGCACCGTCATCAAGGTGGCAGATGACGTGATCGCGGTTCAGAACCTCGATCCCGTTGGATTCACTGATGTCGCCAGCGGTGACAACGCCCGGACCCTTGGCCGAGATCGACAGGCGCTTTGGCCCCTCGACGTCCATCTTCAGGCTGACGCCTTTCAGGTTCAGCACGATGTCGGTGACGTCTTCACGCACACCGGCCACAGACGAAAACTCGTGCAGAACGTTGTCAATCTGCACCGAGGTGATGGCGCCACCTTGCAGCGAGCTCATCAGCACGCGGCGCAGGGCGTTGCCCAGCGTCAGGCCAAAACCACGCTCCAGCGGTTCTGCAATCACCGTTGCAGTGCGCTGCGGATCAGCACCGGGACGCACAACGAGTTGCGTCGGCTTGATCAATTCCTGCCAGTTCTTATGGATCATTCTTAAGCCCCTATTCTAGTCCGCTGCCGATGTCCGTAAGCGGCGGACGCCCGAGGATCGAAAACACGAATCCGGGCCGCAGGAAAACGCCTGCGACCCGGCAATCTATTGCAGCTTAGACGCGGCGGCGCTTTGGCGGCCGGCAGCCGTTATGCGCAAGTGGCGTCACATCACGGATCGACGTGATGTTCAGGCCCACAGCAGCCAGCGCACGCAAAGCACTTTCGCGGCCTGAACCTGGGCCCTGCACTTCAACCTCAACGGTCTTCATGCCATGTTCTTGCGCCTTCTTGGCGGCATCCTCAGCGGCCATCTGGGCTGCATAAGGGGTCGACTTGCGCGAACCCTTGAAGCCCATGGTGCCCGAGGACGACCAGGAAATGGCGTTGCCCTGCACGTCCGAGATCAGGATCTTGGTGTTGTTGAAGCTGGAATTCACATGAACCACGCCAGCGGCGATGTTCTTGCGTTCCTTCTTTTTCGTGCGGGATGTCTTTGTATCGCGTGCCATATGCCCTACCCCTTATTTCTTCTTGCCAGCGATGGCTTTTGCGGGGCCCTTGCGGGTACGAGCGTTGGTGTGCGTGCGCTGACCGCGGACGGGCAGACCTTTACGGTGACGCAAGCCGCGGTAGCAACCCAGATCCATCAGACGCTTGATGTTCATGCTGGTTTCGCGGCGCAGATCGCCCTCAACCGTCAGGTTCGCGTCGATGTATTCGCGGATCTGCAGAACTTCGGCATCCGACAGCTGGTTGACGCGGCGTGCGCGGTCAATGCCAACGGATTCGCAGATCTGTTCTGCAATGAATGGGCCGATGCCCGTGATGTAGGTGAGCGCGATCGGAACCCGTTTCGCGGTCGGAATGTTGACGCCAGCAATACGTGCCAAACGTAGTATCCTTCTTTGGTTGCGGTTCCGTAGTGCCAGAACCTTTTTTCACAACACCGACGGGGCACGAAGCACCCTGCCGATACGATCAATCTGAAGGGGAGACCCAAAGCAGACGATTCCCTTGCGGGACGCCGTGCATTAGGGGCTTTTCAGAAGGGCGTCAAGGCGCAGATCACGCCTTGTCAAGAACTTTCGCAATCGCTGCGCCGACAGCGTCCATTTCCGCCATCCCGTCAATCTGGCGCAGGCTTTGCTTGGCCCAGTAATAGCCGATCAGGGGTGCCGTATTCTTGTAATACTCGCGCAGGCGCACTTCGAACACTTCGGGCGTGTCATCCTTGCGCACTGGCTGTCCGGCAGCGCGGGCATCATCCGCACGTTTGACGATGCGGGCAACCAGCGCCTTATCATCCACCACCAGTTCGATCACCGCATCAAGCGCGAGGCCCTTTTCGGCCAGCAGAACGGCCAGCGCATCTGCCTGTTTCAGCGTGCGGGGAAAGCCGTCAAAGATGAAGCCGCCCGGCGCACCCTTTTCCAGCTTTTCCGCGATCAGGCCGATGACGATATCATCGGTCACAAGCGCACCGGCTTCCATTACGGCAGCCACGCGGCGGCCCATGTCGGTGCCGCTGGTCTTGGCCTCGCGCAGCATGTCACCCGTGGACAGCTGCACCATGCCACGGCTGTCCACCAGCCGCTGCGCCTGCGTGCCTTTGCCGGCACCCGGCGGCCCCAGAAGAATGATGTTCGCCATGGATTACCGCCGTGCTGGCGCTTTGGGGGCGCCTGTCCGCTTTTTGCCGCGCAGTTGCGACTTTTCAATCAGGCCTTCGTACTGATGCGCCAGAAGATGCGATTGTACCTGCTGGATCGTATCCATCGTCACCGACACCACGATCAGCACCGATGTGCCGCCAAAGTAGAAGGGGATACCCAGTTCCGAAATCAGAATTTCCGGCAGCAGACAGACAAGTGCCAGGTAAGCAGAGCCAAGCACCAGAATGCGGTTCAGCACATATTCCAGATATTCCTCGGTCTTCTTGCCCGGACGGATACCCGGAATAAAGCCGTTCTGGTTTTTCAGGTTCTCTGCCACCTCATCCACCTTGAACGACACGTTCGCGGTGTAGAAGTAGGAAAAGAACACGATCATGGCCGCAAGGAACACAAGGTGCAGCGGCTGGCCATAGCCCAGTTGGGCCGACAGGAACGACAGGATCGGGTTGGTGGAATTGCCGGCAAAGGTGCTGATCGTGGTCGGCAACAGAAGCAGGGACGAGGCAAAGATTGCCGGGATCACGCCTGCCGGGTTGACCTTGATCGGCAGGTGGGATGACCCGCCATCATAGACCTTCATGCCCACCTGACGGCGGGGATACTGGATATGGATCTTGCGCAGCGCGCGTTCCATGAACACGACAAAGGCCATCACCAGAATAACCATGACGATCACGCCCAGGATCACTGGCGTTGACAGCGCGCCAGAGCGGCCCGATTCAAAGAACTGCACAAGTGCGGCCGGAATTTCGGCCACGATACCCACGAAAATGATCAGCGAGATGCCGTTTCCGATGCCGCGCGCCGTGATCTGTTCGCCCAGCCACATCAGCAGCATCGCACCGCCCACCAGCGTGATCATGCAAGAGGCAATGAAGAAGAACCCCGGTTCATGGGCCAGACCCTGGCCCTGCATGCTCATCGCAAGGCCATAGCTTTGGAAGATTGCCAGCGCCACCGTGCCATAGCGGGTGTATTGGTTGATCTTCTTGCGCCCCTGCTCGCCCTCTTTCTTCAGCTGTTGCAGCGTCGGCACCATGGCCGTCAGCAGCTGCACGATGATCGACGCCGAAATGTAGGGCATGATGCCGAGGGTAAAGATCGCCATGCGGCTGATCGCACCACCGGTGAACATGTTTAACATGCCGCCGATGCCTTGCTGCGCCTGTTCCATGAATTGGCGCAAGGCCGTGCCATCAATGCCGGGCACCGGAATATAGGTGCCAAGGCGATAGATGATCAGGATGCCGATGGTGAACATGATGCGCTGACGCAGGTCGGATGCCTTGCCAAAGGTCGACCAGCTCAGGTTCGCCGCCATTTGCTCTGCAGCAGATGCCATATCTGTTTCTTTCGTGACAGCGCCGCCGGACCGGCTTTCCGGTCGGCGGCGCGGGAAAACTCTGGTTACATGTAAGCGGTCTTGAAACCGCTCACAACCACTTCCTTAGGCAGCCTTGCCGCCTTTGACGTGCACTTTTGGTTCCAGTGCCGTCAACGTGACCTTGCCACCCGCCTTTTCAACCGCCTCAACCGCCGTTGCCGAAGCACCCGTAACGATCAGCGTGATCTTCGAGGTGATTTCACCCTTGGCCAGCACGCGGATACCGTCGCGCTTGTTCGAGGTCAGGCCAGCAGCCACCAGCGCATCTTCCGTGATGTCTGATTTCGCGTCCAGCTTGCCCAGACCGATGAATTTTTCGATCAGGCCGAGGTTGACGACAGCAAATTCCTTGCGGTTCGGCTTGGTGAAGCCGCGCTTTGGCAGGCGGCGATACAGCGGCATCTGCCCGCCTTCGTAGCCGCCGATGGCGACACCCGAACGCGATTTCTGGCCCTTGATCCCGCGACCAGCGGTTTTACCCTTGCCCGAACCCGGGCCACGCGCCACGCGCTTTTTCTTGCGGACGGCGCCTTCGTTGTCTGACAGTTCATTCAGTTTCATGTCGCATACTCCATTTGCCGGAATGCCCATACCTGCGACGGATGCGGACAACGCGGCGTTTCTTGTTGATTCCCGGCCACGCGGGCCGATGGCAGCGCTTACACGCGCGCCAACTGGCTTGCAAGTCTTAGACGTCGTCGCAGTGCAGGGCTGATGCCACATTCAGGCCCATGGCTGCCTCCAGCGCTGCTGCCCGGCACGAGGGGCACACGGTGTAGTGCAGCCCCTTGGTGCCCGCGCGCAACAATGGAAACGATTCGGCCCAGGCGCCCATGTGCTGCACACGCAAGCATTGGGAACACTGTTCGTGCGGAAACGCCCCATCGTGCAGGGCCAGTGTCTGCCCGTCAATGTCCGGGTCCGGCATGATGTAATGCGAGACCCGCAGCCCATTGTCTGACAGCGGCTCGATCTCCATTTCAAACAGCCGGGCTTCAGTCGGCGTGTCGCAACGATAAGGCACGGTCACCGGTTGCTGCGTCTTGCGACACACAAAGAAAAGCGCGTTCAGAAAAGATTGCGTATCGGCCCCCGAGATGACCGACCAGATGCTCTGCCCCAGCACGTTCTCGGATCGCGCTGCATGACCGCCCTGTTTTGCCGCCTCCCTGTTCCAGTCTGCCGATGTAGCAGTGATCTTGTTGTCAAAGGAAAGCACATAAAAGGACATCAACTTCGCTCGGTTCGCTGTTTGTACCTTGTCAACATGCGCCCAACTTGGTTTAGAAATTCCTAATGTCGCGACTCTTTAGGCAAAGAATTTACCCTTCCGCCCCTTTCGATTTACTTTTTTTATCAGACGGTTAATGAATGTCAGTCTGACCTGACACCAATCACGCTGGCTGACCGGCAGGCCGAAATGCAAAACGCCCCGCCTTTCGGCAGGGCGTTGCTAACGTGAGGGAGGATGGGCACATGGCCCATCCCACGGAATTACCCGCGCTCTTCGATGATCTGCACAAGGTGGCTGATCTTGTTGACCATGCCACGTACCGACGGCGTATCTTCCAACTCGCGCGTGCGGTTCATCTTGTTCAGACCCAGGCCTTTCAGCGTGGCCGTCTGGATGGCCGGGCGGCGGGCAGCCGAAGCAACCTGCTTGACGACGATGGTTTTCTTGGCAGCCATGATTATGCCTCCACTGTTTCAGCGTCGGGACGCTTCAGGATTTCGGCCACTTTCTTGCCCCGGCGCGCCGCGGTCTGGCGGGGGCTGGCTTCCTTTTGCAGGCCGTCCATGGTGGCGCGGATCATGTTGTAGGGGTTTTGCGAACCAATCGACTTGGCCACAACGTCCTGCAGACCCAGCATTTCGAACACGGCGCGCATTGGACCGCCCGCGATGATGCCCGTACCGGCAACAGCCGTCCGCATCACGACCTTGCCTGCGCCATGGCGGCCTTCGATATCGTGGTGCAGGGTGCGGCTGTCCTTCAGCGGCACGCGAATCATCTGGCGCTTGGCCTGTTCGGTGGCCTTGCGAATTGCTTCTGGCACCTCTTTGGCCTTGCCCTTGCCATAGCCCACACGGCCGCGCTGATCACCGACCACCACGAGCGCTGCAAAGCCGAAGCGCTTGCCGCCTTTTACTGTCTTGGACACGCGGTTGATGGCGACCAGTCGGTCGGCAAATTCCGGTGTTTCTTCCGGGCGGTTGTCGCGGCGGTCATTGCCCCCGCGGTTTTCCCGGCGATTTTCACGTTCTGCCATGTGGCATTCCTTATCGTGGTGGCGCGGATGCGCGCCGTTATGGGCCAATCCTGCTGCGGGGCCAGGCGGCCCCTGCGCGGATCATCGGGGTGGCGCTGGCGCCACCCACCTTTATCAGAACTTCAGACCACCTTCACGCGCGGCATCGGCCAAAGCCTTGATCTTGCCGTGGAAAAGGAAGCCGCCACGGTCGAAATAGCACTCTTCGACCCCAGCCTTTTTCGCACGTTCCGCAATGGTGGAACCCACCTTTGCGGCCGCTTCGACATTGTTCTTGCCCACAACGCCCAGATCTTTTTCCTGGGTCGATGCAGATGCAATCGTCACGCCTTTGATATCGTCGATCAGTTGCACCGAGATGTTCTTGGAAGAACGGTGCACCGACAGACGCAGACGGCCATGCGAGGTTGCCTTGATTTTGTTCCGGACGCGCATGCGGCGCTTGAGGAACAGCTCTCTTTTGTTGTTTGCCATGTTCCCGGTCCTTACTTCTTTTTGCCTTCCTTGCGGAACACGAACTCACCCTTGTAGCGGATGCCTTTGCCCTTGTAGGGCTCGGGCTTGCGCCATTCGCGGATGTTCGCGGCGACCTGACCAACAAGCTGCTGGTCAATGCCTTCCACAATGATTTCGGTGTTCTTCGGCGAGGTGATCGTAACCCCGGCAGGAATATCAAAATTCACTTCGTGGCTGTAGCCCAACGACAGCTTGAGCACATTGCCAGCCATCGCTGCGCGGTAACCCACGCCCTGAATTTCCATTTCCTTCTTGAAGCCGGTGCTGACACCGACCACCAGATTTTCAACCATCGACCGTGCCATGCCCCACTGCTGACGCGCCCGCTTGGACGTGCCGCGTGGTGTGACCGTTACGGTATCATTTTCGATGGCCAGCGTGACATCATCCGTTGCCGTAAAGCTGCGGGCGCCTTTCGGGCCTTTCACTTCAATCGTCTGACCGGAAATCGTAGCCGATACGCCCTTCACCAGGGTGACGGGCTTTTTGCCGATACGTGACATGTTCCCCCCTCCCCTTAGAATACGGTGCAGAGCACTTCGCCACCAACATTGGCGGAGCGTGCAGCTGCATCTGACATAACGCCTTTCGGCGTGGACACGATCGAAACACCAAGGCCGTTACGCACGGTCGGAATTTCGGAAACACCCATGTAAACCCGGCGGCCGGGCTTGGACACGCGCTTGATTTCGCGGATCACGGGGGTGCCTTCAAAGTACTTCAGGCTGATGACCAGCTCGCCCTGACCATTGTCAGACGGGTTCTTTTCATAGCCACGGATATAGCCTTCGGACGCCAGCACATCCAGAACCCAGGCGCGCAGCTTGGAAGCCGGCGTCTTGACCGTCGACTTGCCGCGCATCTGGGCGTTGCGGATACGCGTCAGCATATCGCCAAGGGGATCATTCATCATCATGGTGCGATCTCCTTACCAGCTTGACTTGACCATGCCGGGGATCTGACCGAACGAGGCCAGATCACGCAGCATGATGCGCGAGAGTTTCAGTTTGCGATAGTAGGCGTGCGGACGACCCGTCAGCTGGCACCGGTTGTGGATGCGCGTGGCCGACGAATTGCGTGGCATTGCTGCCAGTTTCAGTGTCGCCTTGAAGCGCTCTTCCATCGGCTTGGCCTGATCTGCGACCACAGCCTTCAGTGCCGCGCGCTTAGCCGCATGCTGTTTGACCAGCTTTGCGCGCTTCACTTCGCGGTTTACCATTGATTTCTTTGCCATATCTCTGGTTCCCCCGATTACGCTGTGAACGGCATGTTGAAATGCTTCAACAATGCCTTCGCTTCCGCATCGGTATGTGCGGTGGTGCAGATGATGATATCCATGCCCAGAACGTCATCGACCTTATCAAAGTCGATTTCCGGGAAGACGATCTGTTCTTTCAGACCCATGGCATAGTTGCCACGGCCATCAAACGAGGTCGGCTTCACGCCGCGAAAGTCACGGACCCGAGGCAGTGCGATGGTGATCAGACGATCCAGGAATTCATACATCCGGTCGCCCCGCAGCGTGACCTTGCAGCCCAGCGGCATTTCTTCACGGACGCGGAAACCAGCGATGGATTTCTTGGCATGGGTGATCACGGCCTTCTGGCCAGCAATCAACGTCAGCTGTTCCACTGCGGTTTTCACCTTCTTGGTGTCCTTCACAGCTTCGCCAACGCCCATGTTCAGAACGATCTTGTCCAGACGCGGGATCTGCATGTCGTTCTTGTAACCGAATTCGGTTTTCAGCGCGGCACGGATCTTGCCCTTGTACTGGGCCTTCAGACGGGGCGTATATGTCGCTTGGTCAAGCATCAGATCACATCCCCTGTTGTCTTGGCGTAACGCACCTTCTTGTCACCTTCCATACGGAAGCCGACGCGCGTGGGTTTGCCATTCTTGTCAACGATCGCAAGGTTCGACAGATCAATCGGCATCGCCTTCGGGATGCGACCGCCCTGGCTGGCCTGGCTTTGCTTCGTGTGACGGATCGCGATGTTCACGCCATCAACCACGGCCTTGTTGGCTGCTGGCATCACGGCGGAAATCTCACCCTGCTTGCCTGCGTCCTTGCCCGTCAGGACAATGACCTTGTCGCCTTTTTTCAGCTTCGCGGCCATCACAGCACCTCCGGAGCAAGCGAGATGATCTTCATGAAGTTCTTGGCGCGCAGCTCACGCACAACCGGCCCGAAGATACGCGTGCCCACTGGTTCACCCTGGTTGTTCAGGATGACAGCAGCGTTGCGGTCAAAACGGATGGTCGTGCCGTCTTCGCGGCGAACTTCCTTGGCGGTGCGAACAACAACGGCTTTACGCACGTCGCCTTTTTTCACACGGCCTTTCGGAATGGCTTCCTTGACCGACACCACGATGATGTCGCCCACGGATGCATAGCGGCGGTGTGAACCGCCCAGAACCTTGATGCACTGAACCCGGCGCGCGCCAGAGTTATCAGCAACATCCAGATTGGTCTGCATCTGGATCATTTAGGTTTCTCCCGACCTTTGAGGATCATTCCTCAGGGTTTCGATGGAGCTTTGGGAGGTTACTTACGCCGAAGCGTTCGCAACCACCGTCCAGCGTTTCGTTTTTGAAATCGGCGCACATTCCTCGATGCGGACGGTGTCGCCGGTCTTGTAGGTGTTGTTCTCGTCATGTGCGCGGTACTTTTTGGATTTACGCACGGTCTTTTGCAGCAGCGGGTGCTTGAAGCGGCGTTCGACCAGAACCGTGATGGTCTGTTCGTTCTTGTCCGAGGTCACGACACCCTGCAGAATACGTTTTGGCATGGCGGTTCCCTATCAGTTCGCTGCTTCAGCGGCTTTTGCGGTCAGCACGGTTTTGATCCGTGCCACGTCACGGCGCACAGCGCGCATCCGTGCGGTGTTTTCAAGCTGGCCCGTGGCCTGCTGGAAGCGCAGGTTGAACGCTTCCTTCTTCAGCGCAACCAGGCTGTCACGCAGCTGATCAGGCGTTTTCGCGCGCAACTCGGACGCAGCGTTTGCTGGTGCTGCCTTCGTTGCTTTGGCAGTGGCTTTCTTGGCCATGCGGCATTTCCCTTTACAATCGCCAGAAGGCCCCATGGAGTGCAGGGTTACCTTGAACCTGGCGGATCAATGACAAACCACCGAATCCGAGTCACCCCGGATCCGTGGATGGCGCCGTATAGGGGAAGGTGTTGCGGGGGGCAAGGGGGAAGTTGGTCAGGTGCGGCTTGGTCTCGAAATCAGTCGTCCATATCCATCAATAGCCAACACGCGCTGCGCAGGTGACCCAGAATAATCCGTTTCGGTATACTTGCCTGAATGGTCTTCAACGATAATCGTGAAACCAATTTCAAACGGATTTCCACGGAAGATGACTTCTGCTCGCTTAAATTCATCCCAAGAACCACCGCACTTTTCGCACTGAGCCGCGAGGGCAGCAGGAACACGATTGAGGGCTGCAAGGAGATTCACTTCGGCATCTCCCTCGGTGACAACACCTCGAAGAAGATCGACCCTAAGCGCACCATCCGGTGATTTGCGGGCATCAGAATAGACATCGAGATCGTAAAAGCCCGTCATCAAACTGATTCCGCTTCCAAGTGAATCAGCGACGTTATGGACAATGGCTTGGAGTTGAGCGTGCTTCATGTGGCTGTCCGAGAAGTGCTGCTCACCCCAACTTCTCCGCAATCCACATCTTGATCAGCGATTGCCGCGTCACGCCCAACCGACCTGCTTCACGGTCCAGCCCCTGCACCACCCATGCCGGGAAATCCACGTTCACCCGGCGCGGTTCCTGACTGGGGCGGCACATCTTGGACCAGTCGACGTAGGCGCTGATGTCTTCGCCGTTGTCGAACTTTTCATCTAGTTCTTCAGCCGTGATCGTCTTCGGTGTCGTCATCGCAGCTACCCTTTGTGCCTTGGCCTGTAGTTTAGGGCAAAAATGTAGGGTGCGCTACAGCGCACCAACGGACGGTGCGCTGTAGCGCACCCTACATTGCCCGCCTCACCCCCACCCATAGTTGAAGCTCACCGAAATCCGCTCCTCTTCCGCCATGTTCATCGGCACCTCATGCCGCAGCCAGCTTTCCCATAGCAGCACCTCGCCCACCTCGGGCTTCACATAGACAAACTGCTGCAGCTCCTGCCCTGCCTTCTTTGTCCGCAAGGGCGCGTGCATCATCATCGGCAGGCGCGGGTCTTCCAGTTTCAGCGCACTTGTCCCCTTTGGCATCGCCACATAGGTCGTGCCGGAAATCACCGATTGCGGGTGGATGTGGCTGGCATGCATGCCACCTTCCGGCAGGATGTTGATCCAGAGGCTGTCACATTTCAGCTTCCGCTCACCCAGATCAAAGCCCAGATCCTTGCAGAAGGCCGCCACATGCTTGTCCAGCGCCTTTTCCAGATCGCCAAAGATCGGAAACCGCCAGGGCAGATCGCTGAGCGATGAATAGGACGTATAGCCAGGATAGCCGTTCTCTTCGCACCACTCCTGCCCCGCCTCATCATCCTCGGCAATCGCGTTGCAAGATGCGTTCAACTCGGCGTAATCGACCTTCTTCTTGGCAAGGTCATTAAGTGCTGCGCGGTACAGACGGGTAACGAAAAGAGAGGTGATCTCGGCCATGACGGACTCCTGTTATGCAAAAGGCCCCACCGTTTCCGGCAGGGCCCTATTTCGTAGGGTGCGCTACAGCGCACCATTCTTACCAGTCTTCGCGAACGACAACGCGGGTGGTCACCGGCAGTTTCATCGCCCCAAGGCGCAGGGCCTCGCGCGCGATTTCTTCGCCCACACCGTCAATCTCGAACATGATCCGGCCCGGCTTCACCTTGGCCGCCCAATAATCGTTCGACCCCTTACCTTTACCCATCCGCACTTCGACAGGCTTGGCCGACACTGGCGTATCCGGGAAAATCCGGATCCAGACCCGGCCCTGACGCTTCATGTGGCGCGTGATCGCACGACGGGCTGCCTCGATCTGGCGGGCCGTGACACGCTCTGGTTCCGTTGCCTTCAGGCCGAATGACCCGAAGTTCAGCAGGAACCCGCCCTTGGCCTCACCATGGATGCGGCCTTTGTGCATTTTGCGGAATTTAGTGCGCTTTGGTTGCAGCATCTGTTTTCACTCCTTACGCGCGTTCACGGTCGCGGCGTGGTGGGCGCGGTGCAGCGCCTTCCTGTGCCTCGGCCTGACGGCGGTCATGCGCTTGCGGATCATGCTCAAGGATTTCGCCTTTGAAGATCCAGACTTTCACACCGATGATGCCATAAGGCGTCATCGCTTCGGACAGCGCATAGTCAATGTCGGCACGCAGCGTATGCAGCGGCACGCGGCCTTCGCGGTACCATTCCGTGCGGGCAATTTCAGCCCCGCCAAGACGGCCCGAGACGTTCACACGAATGCCAAGTGCACCAATGCGCATCGCGTTCTGCACGCCACGCTTCATGGCGCGGCGGAAGGACACCCGACGCTCCATCTGCTGGGCGATGCTTTCGGCCACCAGCTGTGCATCCAGTTCGGGCTTGCGCACTTCAACGATGTTGAGGTGCAGTTCCGACTTGGTGAACACGGTCAGCTTCTTGCGCAGCGTTTCGATATCCGCGCCTTTCTTGCCGATGATCACACCCGGACGCGCCGTGTAGATCGTCACGCGGCACTTCTTGTGCGGACGTTCGATGATGACCTTGGACACGCCAGCCTGCTTGCACTCTTCATGAATGTATTCACGCATGCGCAGGTCTTCCAGCAAGAGATTGCCGTAATCCTTGCTGTCAGCGAACCAGCGGCTGTCCCAGGTACGGTTGACCTGCAGACGCATCCCGATGGGGTTTACCTTCTGACCCATTATGCAGACTCCCCAACTTGACGGACCTTGATCGTGATCTCAGAGAACGGCTTCATGATCTTGCCAAAACGGCCACGCGCACGCGGACGGCCGCGCTTCAGCGTGATGTTCTTGCCGACCCAGGCCTCGGCCACGATCAGGCTGTCAACATCCAGGTTGTGGTTGTTTTCAGCGTTCGCAATTGCCGACTGCAGGCATTTCTTCACATCGCCAGCAATGCGGCGCTTCGAAAATGTCAGGTCAGCAAGCGCCTTTTCCACTTTCTTGCCGCGGATCATGCCCGCGACCAGGTTCAGTTTCTGCGGGCTGGTCTTCAGCATGCGCAGGATGGCCATCGCCTCGTTATCAGCGGCGCGGCGGGGGTTCTTTTCAGTGCTCATTTCCGCTTTGCCTTCTTGTCAGCAGCGTGGCCGTAATAGGTGCGCGTCGGCGAATATTCACCAAACTTCTGGCCGATCATTTCCTCGGTCACAGACACCGGGACATGCTTCTTGCCGTTATACACACCAAACGTCAGCCCCACGAACTGCGGGAGGATGGTTGACCGGCGCGACCAGATCTTGATGACCTCGTTCTTGCCGCCTTCTTTGGCCTTCTCGGCCTTTTTCAGGACATATCCGTCTACGAACGGGCCCTTCCAGAGTGAACGTGCCATGGATTAGCGCCCTTTCTTCGCGTGACGCGACCGGACAATCATCTTGTCCGAAGCTTTGGCCTTGCGGGTCTTGTTCCCCTTGGTGCCCTTGCCCCACGGTGTAACCGGGTGACGGCCACCAGAGGT
>JBJOQW010000211.1:0-8351 GCA_046049665.1 Pseudomonadota bacterium
TGCTTGACCCGTTAGAGGTGTGCCGCGCGGCAGAGGCTGCCTGGCGGGCGGGAAAGGTGCCCATCAACGCTGCCGAAGGCTTTATCCGCCAGATCATCGGCTGGCGCGAATATGTGCGGGGCATCTATTGGCTGGAGGGCCCTGATTATCCCAGCCGCAATGCGCTGGAACACACCCGCGCCCTGCCGCCCGTCTATTGGGGGGCAGATACCAAAATGGCCTGCATGAAGGCCGCCGTCGGCCAGACGCGCGACCTTGCCTATGCGCACCACATTCAACGCCTGATGGTGACGGGCAATTTCGCGCTGCTGGCGGGGGTGGACCCGGCCCATGTGCATGAATGGTATCTGGCCGTGTATATCGACGCTTTCGAATGGGTCGAGGCGCCGAATGTGGTGGGCATGAGCCAGTTTGCCGATGGCGGCGTGGTGGGGTCAAAACCCTATGTCAGCTCGGGGGCCTATATCGACCGCATGTCGGACTACTGCGGCGGCTGTGCCTATAGCGTCAAGGAAAAGACGGGGCCAAAGGCCTGCCCGTTCAACCTGCTGTACTGGCACTTCCTGATCCGCCACCGCGAACGGTTTGCCATGAATCCACGCATGGGGCCCATGTACCGCACATGGGACAAGATGGATGCAGGCCACAAAGACCGCGTGCTGGCAGGGGCTACGGCATTTCTGGATCGGCTCGACGCGGGTCAGGTGGTTTGACCCCGGACAAATGCGGGGCCTGACTGTTGTTTGCAGTGCCCTGCAATCAAGGGTCTGCCGGTCAGGCCAAAGATCCGTCGCGCCAGCGGTTGATAATCGGATAGCGGCGATCCAGCCAAAAGGCGCGGCGGGTCAGCCTTGTGCCGGGGGCGGATTGGAACCGTTTGTATTCGCTGAGAAAAATCAAGTGCTCAATCTTCTTGACCGTGGCATGGTCAAACCCGTCGGCCACCAGTTCCGCGACTGACATCTCGTTATCCACAAGCCCTTCAAGGATCCGGTCCAGCACAGCATAGGGTGGCAGGCTGTCTTCGTCCTTCTGATCCGGCCGCAACTCTGCTGATGGCGGCTTGTCAATCACCCGTGGTGGGATGACCTGCCCCGCAGGCCCCTTCATCCACGCAAAGTGGTTTTCATTGCGCCACCGGCAGGTTGCAAAGACCCGCGTCTTGTACAGATCCTTGATCGGGTTATAGCCGCCGTTCATATCGCCATAGATCGTGCAATAGCCCACTGCGACCTCGGACTTGTTCCCCGTTGTCAGCAGCATCTCGCCAAACTTGTTCGACAGCGCCATCAGCATCAGCCCGCGCAACCGGCTTTGAATGTTTTCTTCCGTGATCCCCGGCGCGGTCCCAGCAAACAGCGGCCCCAACGCGTCCGCTACCGCCGCCTGCCCGCCCGAGATCGGCACCGTATCCAGCCGGGAGCCAAGTGCATGCGCCACTTCCGCCGCATCTTCCAGCGAATGGGCTGATGTATAATCCGATGGCAGCATCACGCAGCGCACGTTTTCCGCACCAATCGCATCCGCCGCAATCGTCGCCACAATCGCGCTGTCAATACCGCCCGACAGGCCCAGCAGCACCTTTTTGAACCCCGTCTTGCCCAGATAATCCCGCAACGAAATCACCATCGCATGATAATCCGCCTCAACCGATTTCGGCATGACCGCCTTCATGCCATCTTCCGCCCGCCAGCCATCCGGCCCGCGCACGAAATCAACATGCGTGATGCAATCATCAAACTGCGGCATCTGCACGGCCAGATGCCCCCCCGGGTTCAGAACAAAACTCGCCCCGTCAAACACCTGGTCATCCTGTCCGCCCGTCATGTTCAGATAGACCAGCGGCAGGCCCGTTTCGACCACCCGCGCCACCATCAGGTTCATCCGCAGGTTCGGCTTGCCCCGGTGATAGGGTGATCCATTGGGCACCAACAAAATTTCGGCCCGAGTTTCGGCCAGCGTTTCCGATACCTCGGCGTGCCAGCTGTCTTCACAGATCGGCGTGCCAATGCGCAGCGGGCCTATGCGGTAAGGACCGTGAATATCTGATGATGTGAACACCCGCTTTTCGTCAAACACCCCGTCATTGGGCAATTCGTGCTTCAGAACAACGGTCTGCACGGCACCATCTGCCAACACGTAATAGCCGTTATACAGCTTGCCATCCCGCAGATGCGGCCCGCCAATACCCAAGGCCGGGCCATCAACGATCCGCTTTGCCAGATCATCAATCGCCTGCATGGCATGCGCCACGAAAGCAGGTTTCAGGATCAGATCCTGCGTCTGATACCCCGTGATGAACATCTCGGTCAGGGCGACCATGTCGGCCCCTGCAACCTGCCCGGCCTGCCATGCCACATGGGCCAACTCGGCGTTAGTGGCAATTGCGCCCACTGTGGGGTTCAGTTGGGCAAGGGTCAGGCGGAAACGGTCAGACATGCGGGGCTCCGGGCGTGATGGCTATGGTTCTAGCAGAAGCACGCGCAAGGGAAAGGCCACGACCTTGTCAGCCGCAGGGGCCGCCGCTAGGGTGCAGGGGTGCTGGCCGACAGTTGCCAAGCGGGGGAACGATGCGCGCGATACCGATATTTGCCCTGGTGTTCGGCCTGACGGCTATGTCAGCACATGCGCAGGATGACGTGCTGACCAAGCAGTATGACGACGGTTCGGTCTATGAAGGCACATTTCTGAACGGTCTGCAGCATGGCACGGGCACCTATACGCTGCCAAACGGCTATACCTATACAGGCGAATGGTCCGAAGGGCAGATCGTCGGGCAGGGCAGGGCACGGTTTCTGGATGGCTCGGTTTACGTAGGTCAGTTTCTGGCTGGCAAGCCCGAGGGGCGGGGCAAGATCACTTATCCTGATGGCGGCTCATACGAAGGTGACTGGACGGCTGGCGCCAAAACCGGAACCGGAGAGGCGCGCTATGCCAACGGTGTGGTTTATGTTGGCGGCTTTCTGGACGGTGTGCACCACGGTCAGGGCCGTTTGACCCATGCCAATGGCTATGTTTATGAAGGCGGTTTTGTGAACGGCGTCGAACAGGGAGAGGGGCGCATCGCCTATCCTGATGGCGCAGTCTATGAAGGCGGTATCGATGCGGGTCAGCGGTCAGGAACGGGCACACTGACACTGCCCGATGGTCTGACCTATGTGGGCGACTGGCTGGAAGGTCAGATGACCGGCAAGGGCAAACTGACACAGCCCACCGGCGATGTCTACGAAGGCGACATGCTGAATGGTCAACGCCACGGGGTCGGACGCATAAGCTTTGCCAACGGTGACAGCTATGTCGGTGAAATGCAGGCGGACAAGCGCCACGGCACGGGCACCTTCAGGGCGGTCAACGGGCTGGAATATACCGGCATGCTGGTGGATGGCATGGCGACGGGGCAAGGGCGGATGACTTATCCTGATGGCGCCGTTTATCAGGGGGCGTTCAAAGGCGACAAACCCGATGGGGCAGGCCGCATCACCTATGCTGATGGCACGGTGTTTGAGGGCGTCTGGGTCGCCGGTGTGATCAACGGCAAGGGTGTGGCCAACTTTCCAGATGGCGCGCGCTATGAAGGCACCTTTGTTGATGGGCAACCACAGGGCATTGGCAAACTGCGTCTGCCCGATGGCTATACCTATCAAGGCCGGATGGTCGCCGGCGTACGGCAAGGCGAAGGGCGCGCCGTCTATCCGGACGGGGCGGTTTATGTGGGTGAGTTCGCCGATGGACTGCGGCATGGCATTGGTCAATTGCGGCAGGCGGATGGGTTTGAATACACCGGCATCTGGGTCAACGGCGAGATTACTGGCACTGGCCGGGCCGTGTACCCCAATGGCGATATCTATGAAGGCAGTTTCCTGCGGGGGCGGCGGCAGGGGCAGGGCAAGCTGACCTATGCCACGGGACAGGTGGTGTCAGGTGAATGGTTCCAGGGTATCCTGCGCACGCCCGACGCAGAGCCAGCCACCGAGGGGAACTAGGCCAAAGGGCAGTGGCGCAAAGAGCTGCCTTTCCGCGCCGTCAGGTTATCAAGCCTTGCAGCAACAAGACTTCTGGCGTCTTTTCAGCTAGTGGCCCAAGGCCTCATTTGCTGCAGTGATCAACGCATCAGCGATGTAGTCAAGTTCAGCCGTGGTCAGGCGCGCGGGCAGGCGCACATCGCAGGCGCGCATCAGCATCGCGCGGGTTTGCGGCAGATGGGGCGCATCACCCAGGAATTGCCAGTTCCAGAAGGCCCGCGCATTGCCTTCGGACAGGCCGAACACTTGCACAGACACACCACGCGCCTTGGCTGCCGCCTGAAAGCCAAGCGCCTGCGCATCGGTCCAGTCACCCACAAGGTTGAACTGGATGCTATCGGGCGCGCGGCTTTCGGGCCCAAGGGCCGGGGGCACATGCAGGCATGTCGTCTGGTTCAGGCGGTCCGCCACGTAATCATGGTTGGCAAGGCCCTTTGACACGCGTTCAGCCACCAGCGGCAGCTGCGGGCGGATCACGGCCGCTGACAGATTCTGCATGCGGAGGTTGTACAGCGGCAGTTTGTTCTGCCAGTGGCCAAAGCTGTTTTGCAGGCCGGGATGCTTTTTCCAGTTCTGTTCGTACGCGCCAGACATGATGATGGCACGCGCGGCGATTTCGGGGTCATCCGTCACCATGATGCCGCCTTCGCCCGCATTCACCAGCTTGTAGGACTGAAAGCTGAAGCACCCCACGCGGCCAATGGTGCCGATATTGCGCCCGTTCCATGTGGTGCCAAGCGAATGCGCCGCGTCCTCGATGACAGGAATACCCGCCGCATCGCACAGCGCCATGATGGCATCCATGTCAGACGTGTGCCCGCGCATGTGGCTGATCATCACGGCATGGGCGCCTGGCAGTTTGGCGGCGAAATCAGCCATGTCGACGCGGTAGTTCTGGCCCACTTCAACCAGCACGGGGACGCAATCGGCATGGACAACAGCAGATGGCACGGCAGCAAAGGTAAAGGCGGGGATCAGCACGCGCGCATCACGCGGCAGATCAAGCGCCTTGAGCGACAGGAACAGCGCGGCCGAGCAGGAGGAAACGGCAAGCGCATAGCGTGAGCCAAGCAAGGCCGCGAATTCGGATTCGAGCAGGGCGACGGGGGCACCTTCGGGGGCCGTATAGCGGAACAGATCGCCGGAACTCAGCAGGCGGTCAATCTCGGCGCGGGCGGCGGCGGGGATGGGTTCGGCGTCATAGACATTCGGGGCGATGGTCTGTCCGTCGGGTGCCATATTCAGCTTTCCTGAAACTGTTATTTCGAAAAGCTGTAAAGAATGGTGCGGCAAAAGGCCAGTGACATGTTCATGACAATATGCGTGAACGGCAGAAAGCTGCGCGGATTGCGGGCGTTGCAAGATGAGTATTTAGACAAAGAGAAAACCGAATGGTGTTCAGAGGCCGAGCTTATCGCGCATGGAATACCATGTCATGGCGAGCACGAGCAGTGGCCAGCGCAGGGCGGCACCACCGGGAAAGCGGGGTTGGGGCAGGTTAGCCAGCAGATCAAAGCTGGCCGATTGGCTGTGCGTGGCCTGGGCCAGAATACGCCCGGTCATGGTGGCCATGGCGACACCGTGGCCGGAGCAGGCGGAGGCGGCAAGGACATTGGGGGCCGCGCGCATCAGCGCAGGCATGCGGTTCATGGTGATGGCAAGGGTGCCGCCCCAGGCATAGTCGATGCGGGTATCACGCAGCTGTGGGTAAATCTCCAGCATGGGTTTGGTCACGGCCTTGATGATGTCGGGAAAGCGGTAGCCATAGCTTTCGGCACCACCAAAGAGCAGGCGGTTGTCATCGGACAGACGCCAGTAATTGACGACGAATTTGGTATCGGCGACGGCGATGGGTTCGGACAGAATGTCTTTCGCGGCGTCGCCCAATGGGGCGGTGGCGATGATGAAATTGTTGATGGGCATGACGCGCTGTGCATAGTGCGGTTCCAGCCCGATATAGCCGTTGCCCGCAAGGATGACGTGGTTGCAACTGATGGCACCTGAGGTGGTTTGCACAACGGGTTTGGCACCGTGGCGGATGCTCAGCGCCTCGGTCCGCTCGTGGATGCGCACGCCCGCGCTGGCGGCGGCTTTCGCAAGGCCAAGGGCGAAATTGAGGGGGTGCAGGTGGCCCGCGCCCCGGTCAACTGACCCGCCCTTGAAGGCGTTTGATCCGATGAGGGCGCGGATGGCGGGCTGATCCAGCTTATCGACGGCGGTGTAGCTATAGTGCTGCGCTAGATGGTCAGCCTCGGCGTGCGTGTCGCGCACTTCGGCCTCGGTCCAGCAGGCATGGGCCACGCCGGGGCGGAAGGTGACGGGCATATGGTGTTTTTGGATCAAGGTTTGCACCAGCGCCTTGGCGTCTTCGGCCAGATCCCAGAGGCGGCGGGCGGTCTCAAAGCCTGCTATGCGTTCCAGTGTTTGCTGGTCCAACCGCTGACCAGAACCCACCTGCCCGCCATTGCGGCCCGATGCGCCAAAGCCCACGCGGTGCGCCTCGATCAGCACCACATCGTGGCCCGCCTCGGCAAGGTGCAGCGCGGCCGACAGGCCCATATAGCCGCCGCCGATGATGCAGACATCGGCAGTGGTCTGCCCCTGATGGATGGGAAAGGGGTTAAGCGGCGTGGCCGTGGCAGCGTAGTAGCTGGGCGGGTAGGTGCCCTTGGCATCATTGGCGTAGAGCAGGTTCATACGTTGGTCAGCAGATGTTCGCGTTCCCATGGGCTGATGACCTGCAGGAACTCTTTGTATTCATTGCGTTTCACGCTGTCATAGACCTTGCAGAAATCCACGCCGAACACCTCTTGCAGGGCCGTGTCCTCTTCGAACAAATCCAAAGCATCACCCAGATTGACTGGGATATCTTCGTTATCCACATAGGCCGATCCGGTGAATTCCGGGCGGGGCGCGCGCTTTTCCATCAGGCCCAGATAGCCGCAGGCGAGCGTTGCCGCGATGCCAAGGTAGGGGTTGCAGTCCATGCCCGGCAGGCGGTTTTCCACGCGGCGCGCGGCGGGGCTGCTGATGGGAATGCGCAGGCCCGTGGTGCGGTTATCGCGGCCCCATTCAAGGTTGATGGGGGCGGCAAAGTCCGGCACGTAGCGGCGGTAGCTGTTCACATAGGGCGCGATCACGGCAATCGCTGCCGACATGTGGTTCTGCATGCCACCGATGAAATGCAGGAAGTGTTCGGTTTCCACGCCCTTTGGCCCGGCAAAGATGTTCTTGCCGGTTTTGCTATCGACCACGGAGGTGTGGATGTGCATGGCCGAGCCCGGCTCGCCTGCAATGGGTTTGGCCATGAAGGTGGCAAAACAATCATGCCGCAGGGCGGCTTCGCGGATCAGGCGTTTGAAGAAGAATACTTCATCGGCCAATGCAATCGGGTCCCCATGGGCAAGGTTCAACTCGATCTGGCCCGCGCCGCCTTCCTGCAGGATGCCGTCAATCTCAAGGCCCTGTGCTTCGGCGAAATCATAGATATCGTCGATGACCTTGCCGTATTCATCAATGGCAGAAAGGGAGTAGGCCTGCTTGCCCGCTGCGCGGCGGCCAGAGCGGCCCATCGGCGGGATGACGGGCATGTTGGGGTCAATGTTGCGCGCGGTCAGGAAGAATTCCATTTCCGGGGCCACCACCGGCGTCCAGCCCTGATCGGCATAAAGCTGCATGATGCGCCGCAGCACGTTGCGCGGGGAATAGGGCACAAGGTTGCCCTGCTGATCCTTGGCATCATGGATCACCTGCAGCGTCACATCCGCCGTCCAGGGTGCTGCCGTGGCGGTGGACCAGTCGGGTTCAAGGATCATGTCGGGTTCGGTGAAGGCGTCAAAGGGGTTGTCAGCCCATTCACCCGTGATGGTTTGCAGAAAGATCGAATTCGGTAGGAAGTAATTGGTCTGATGCGCAAACTTTGCCGCTGGCATGGCCTTGCCCCGCGCCACCCCGGCGATATCGCCGATCACACATTCCACCTCGTCCACGCGGCGGCCCCCGATATAGGCGCGGGCGGCGTCTGGCAGTTTATCGGTCCATTTCGACATGGGGATCACTTGGGGGTTGGCGCGTTTGCGCGGGGTTGTTTGAAGAAAGCGGCGATTTGGGCGGCCATGGAACGGTCGGCAATCGGATCATCCAGCCGCGCGCGGGCGGCATCCATCAGCGCGTCAGGCACAAGGCCGGGGCCGCGCGTGCGCATCAGACCATCCACGAATTCCGGGCGGAATTCGGGGTGCGCCTGCACGGTAAACGCGCGGTCATCGTACAGAAGTGCTGCATTGGTGCAGAAATCATTCCCGGCGATCACCCGCGCTGCATCTGGCT
>JBJOQW010000212.1:0-9270 GCA_046049665.1 Pseudomonadota bacterium
GGGGCATTGCGGATTGAGGATGAGGAAATCGGCAATCTTGGCGGCGGTCACCTCGCCGCCGTAGGCCCAGTGAAACGCACGGTGGGCAGACATGGCGCGCAGCAGCGTGGTCCATTGGTAATTGTCCAGACCCGTGCCCACAAAATCGGCGCGCGGCAGCAGGACATAGTACTTCACATCCATCAGGCGGGCAGTGCTGTCAGCACGTTCCAGATGATAGCCAAGATTGAGGAAATCATAGCCCGCATCGCGCAGAAGCGTGGCCTCAATCGCACCGCGCACCATGGCGGTATGGCGCATGGTCCATTCCGTCAGGCGTGACAGCTCATGCGTGCCGCGCCTGGCCTTTTCCATCACGCGCAATTCCTGAAAGGCGGTGTTCAGCGCATCCCAGACCTGACTGGTCAATGCCGTGCGGATGATGCGTGCGTTTTCGCGGGCGCGGGTGATGCAGGCGGCAACGGACGAGGGGTTTGAATGATCAAAGAACAGATAGGCTTCCAGGTTTTTCTGGCTGGGGTCATTGTAGGCGGCGGCAAAGCCATCAGCCGAACCCGTGGCGCGCAACAGGCTGTCCCATTCATTGCGATAACCGGCGGCAGACGGGATCAGCGCCATGCGCGCGCCAACCTCCAGCAGGCGGGCGGTGGTTTCGGCGCGCTCCATATAGCGGGCCAGCCAGAAAAGGTTGTCTGCGGTCCGGCTTAGCATGTCATCATTCCGCCAGCACCCATGTATCCTTGACCCCGCCCCCCTGGGATGAGTTCACTACCAGCGAGCCTTCCTTCAGCGCCACGCGCGTCAGCCCACCCGGCACGAGTTCGATGCGTTCGCCCACAAGACAATAGGGGCGCAGATCAACATGGCGCGGGGCCACACCTTCGGCCACGAAGGTGGGTGTAGTTGAAAGGGCCAGCGTCGGCTGGGCGATGTAATTGCCGGGGTCGGCGATGATGCGGGCGCGGAATTCCTCAACCTCGGCCTTGGTGCATTTCGGGCCAACAAGCATGCCGTAGCCGCCCGACCCATGCACCTCTTTCACCACCAGTTCGGGCAGCTTATCCAGCACATAGGCCAGATCATCGGCCTTGCCGCACTGCCATGTCGGCACGTTGTTCAGCAGCGGTTCTTCACCCAGATAAAAGCGCACCATTTCCGGCACGAAAGTATAAACCGCCTTGTCATCCGCCACACCCGCACCGGGCGCCGAACAGATGCTGACACCGCCCGAACGATAGACATCCATTAGGCCCGGAATGCCCAGCATGCTGTCAGGCCGAAAGCACAGGGGGTCAATGTAGGCGTCATCGATGCGGCGGTAGATCACATCCACGCGGCGCGGGCCTTCGGTCGTGCGCATCCAGACGAATTCGCCTTCCACGAACAGATCCTGCCCTTCGACCAGCTCAACGCCCATCAGATCGGCCAGGAAAGAGTGTTCGTAATAGGCCGAATTGAAATGTCCGGGGGTCAGAATGACCACGGTCGGTTCACCCTTGCACTTGGCCGGTGCCACCGAAGCCAGCGTGCGGCGCAGAATTTCAGGGTAGCTGTCCACCGGTTCAATGCGGTTTGCGCGGAACAGGTCCGGGAACATGCGCATCATGATTTCGCGGTTTTCCAGCATGTAGGATACGCCCGATGGCGTGCGGCAGTTATCCTCCAGCACAAAGAAGTCATCAGGGCCAGTGCGCACCAGATCAATGCCAACGATATGCGAATAAACGCCCTTGGGCGGCTTGATCCCCACCACCGCCTTTTCATAGGCCGCATTCTGGTAAACCAGATTGGCCGGGATGCGCCCTGCGCGCACAATCTCGCCGCGCCCGTAGACATCCACCAGAAACGCGTTCAGCGCCTTTGCCCGCTGTTTGATGCCGCGCTCAAGCTTGCTCCATTCAACGGCGGTAAAGACGCGCGGGAACATGTCGAACGGGATCAGCCTGTCAGGATCACCGCCTTCGCCATACACGGCAAAGGTGATGCCGATGCGCCGGAACAATTGTTCGGCCTCGGCCTGTTTCAGGCTACGCAACTCGGCCGGCATGGACTGCATCCAGTCGCCCAAGGCCGCATAGGGCGCGCGCACCTGCTGGCCTTGATACATTTCATTGAAAAACGCTGTCACTCAGCCGTGCCCTTTCATGGCCGTTTTGGTTACTAAAGCGGTGCTTTCCGCCTCTGGCCAGCAAAACCCGAAGGAACCGCCGGATTTACGCGCGAATGCCCAAATATTAGGCAACGGTGACGGCTGGCCCACCGCGCGCTTTGCGCTATCCTGCATGGCATGGCACAGGCACCGGTTCTGACCTTTACCGACAAGGGCATTTTCTGCCCCGACGGCGATTTCTACATTGATCCGTGGCGCCCGGTTGACCGCGCATTGATCACGCATGCCCATTCAGATCACGCCCGCTGGGGGCACGGGCATTACCTGTCAACCCTTGGCACGGATGCGGTGATGCGGCACCGCTTAGGTGCGATCAACGGGCAGGTGCTGGGCTATGGGACGGCGCTGCAGGTGAACGGCGTGACGGTCAGCTTTCACCCGGCGGGGCATGTGCCGGGGTCCGCGATGATACGGGTGGAACGGGCTGGCGAGGTCTGGGTGGTATCGGGCGATTACAAGGTCGAACCCGACGGGCTGGCCGAACCGTGGGAGCCTGTGCGTTGTGACGCGTTCATCAGCGAATGCACCTTCGGGCTGCCGGTGTTCCGGTGGGAAAGCAATGCGGCGGCCATGGCAAGGATTGCGGCATGGTGGCGCAGCAATGCGGTGGCGGGCGTGACAAGCATCATCGGGGCCTATGCCTTGGGCAAGGCACAGCGGTTGATCACGGGGCTGGCGGCACAAGGCGTGGGGCCGATCCTGTGCCATACGGCGGTTGAGAGCACGAACGCAGCCTTGCGGGCAGTGGGGTATGACCTGCCCGAAACGGTGCTGGCCGGGGCGGGGTTTGATGCCAAGGCGCATGCAGGCGCGATGGTCATTTGCCCGCCCTCAGCCTTGGGCAGCGCATGGGCGGCAAAGTTTGGTGCGCGGGAAGAGGCGGCGGCATCGGGCTGGATGGCGCTGCGCGGGGTCAGGCGCAGGCGGGGCAGCACGGGCTTTGTGATCAGTGACCATGCGGATTGGCCGGGGCTGAACAGTGCGATTGCGGCGATGGGGGCCAGCCGTGTGTTCGTGACGCATGGCTATACGGCCCCTTTCCGGCGTTGGCTGGAAAGTCAGGGGTATGAAGCGGGGATCGTGGCCACGGAATATGCAGGCGATGTGGCCGAAGAAGAGGTGACGGAATGAGGGCATTTGCAGCCCTGTTCGCGGCATTGGACGGCACCACCAAGACCGGGGAAAAGACGGCGGCGCTGGCGGCCTATTTCCGCGCAGCACCACCTCAGGACCGGGTCTGGACGATTGCGCTTCTGTCAGGGCGCAGGCCAAAACGGTCGGTCACGGCAACCGAGTTGCGGGAATGGGCGGCCGAGGCGGCGGGCATCCCCTTGTGGCTGTTCGAAGAAGCCTATCCAGTAGTGGGCGATCTGGCCGAGACGATAGCGCTGGTGCTGCCGCCCCCCACGCAGGACAGCGACCCCAGCTTGACTGACCTGCTGACGGGCCTGATCGCACTGACGGGCAAACCGGTGGAGGTGCGGCGGGCCGCGATCCTACTGGCGTGGGACAGCCTGCCGCATGACGCGCGGTTCCTCTTCAACAAGCTGATCACGGGCGGCTTTCGCATGGGGGTCAGTCAGGGCCTGATGACGCGGGCGCTGGCGCAGGCGACGGGTGAGGCGGAAACCACGCTGGCGCACCGGCTGATGGGTGATTGGAACCCTGCGCGGGTGTCCTTTGATGCGCTGATTGCCGGGGATGGCGGTGATGGGCTGGCCCCCTACCCCTTTGCCCTGGCCAGCGCGCTGGAGGCCGATGCGGCGACGCTTGGTGCGCCGGGCGACTGGATTGCCGAATGGAAATGGGATGGCATAAGGGGGCAGTTGATTGCACGGGCCGGGGGCTTTGCGCTGTGGTCGCGCGGTGAGGAACTGATCACCGACCGCTTTCCCGAATTCGCACCCTTGGCCGATTTCCTGCCCCCCGGCACGGTGATCGACGGCGAGGTTCTGGCATGGGGCAACGGCCAGCCACGGCCCTTTGCCGATTTGCAAAAACGCATCGGGCGCAAGACGGTATCGAAGAAACTGCTGGCGGAGGCCCCTGCCCGGCTGCTGGCCTATGACCTTTTGGAACTGGCAGGCCGCGACCTGCGCGCTGTTCCTTTGCAGGAACGACGCGCTGCGCTGGAAGGGCTGATCGCGGATTTGCCCGCAGGGCTGCCGATCGGGGTGTCTGCTGCACTTCCGTTTGCCGATTGGGATGCGCTGGCAAGGATCAGGGCCGGGGCACGGGAAGAAATGGCCGAAGGGTTGATGCTGAAAGAGGCATCCTCGGCCTATCATTTGGGGCGCAAGCGGGGCGCGTGGTGGAAGTGGAAGCTGGACCCGTTTTCTGTGGATGCCGTGATGATCTATGCCCAAAGCGGGCATGGGCGGCGGGCAACCCTGTTCACGGATTTCACCTTTGCGGTGCGCGATGGCAATGACCTTGTGCCCTTCACCAAGGCCTATTCCGGCCTGACCGATGCCGAATTCCGCCAGATTACCACATGGGTCAACAAGCACACGTTGGAACGGTTCGGCCCGGTGCGGCGGGTGCCTGCTGAACTGGTCTTCGAGATTGGATTTGAGGGGATTCAGGCCAGCACCCGCCATAAATCCGGCATCGCCTTGCGGTTTCCGCGCATGCTGCGCTGGCGGCAGGACAAGGGTGTGGCCGATATTGATACGCTGGATGGCCTGCGCGCCCTGCTGCGCGCCCAGAATAGGGATGTCCCATGATGGGACAGTTTTGCAAGCCAACGAAATCAATAGCTTGACCCTGCCCGATTCAGCATTTGTTTACACTCCACCGCCTGCCCCTGCTGCCCGCCCTGCCCCGCAGGCTGCGGATTTCGCGCGAAATGCGCGGCGCGCGGGTTGCGGTGCCGGGGGTGGTGGCTTAGGTCTTTCCAGACGTTCATTCTGGAGGCTGCCATGATCCCGACCACGCGCCCTGTCCTTGATGCCAATGCCAGCGGCGGCGGCTTTGGCGACTTGCCCGAATGGGATCTGCGCGATCTCTACCCTGCCCCCGACAGCCCCGAATTTGCGCGGGATATGGAATGGCTGGCCAAGGCCACCAGCACATTTGCCGCGCGCCATGAAGGCAAGCTTGCCAGTCTTGATGCCGCCGCCATGCTGGCCTGCATCAAGGACTATGAGGCAATCGACATCACCGCCGGGCGCATCATGTCTTACGCCGGTCTGCGCTACTATCAGAACACGATGGACAGCGACCGCGCCAAGTTCATGGCCGATGCCGAAGGCCATGTGACCGAGGCGACGACGGCCATGGTGTTCTTCAGCCTTGAATTCAACCGGCTGGATGACGCGCATCTGGCCAGCCTGCTGGCCGCCAACGCCGACCTTGCCCGCTACAAACCCGTGTTTGACCGCATGCGCGCCATGCGTCCGCATCAGCTGTCCGATGAAATGGAGCGGTTCCTGCACGATTCATCCGTGGTGGGCGCAAGTGCATGGAACAAGCTGTTTGACGAAACCATGGCGGGCCTGATGTTCAAGGTCGATGGCATTGACGACGAATTGCCGCTGGAAGCCACGCTGAACCTGATGACAGACCCGGACCGCACCAGACGCGAGGCGGGGGCCAAGGCACTGGCTGCGATGTTTGACAAGCACATCAAGCTGTTTGCACGGGTGCACAACACACTGGCCAAGGAAAAGGAAATTCAGGACCGCTGGCGCAAGATGCCCACGGCACAAACCGGGCGGCACCTGTCAAACCACGTCGAGCCCGAGGTGGTTGAGGCGCTGCGCAATGCGGTTGTGGCTGCATATCCGAAACTGAGCCACCGCTATTACCGGCTGAAAGCCAAGTGGATGGGGCTGGACAAGCTGCAGGTCTGGGACAGGAACGCGCCCCTGCCCGTTGAAACGCCGCGTCTGGTGGATTGGGCCGAGGCAACGGATACCGTGCTGGGCGCCTACGGGGCCTTTGCGCCAGAGATGGCGGACCTTGCCAAGCCATTCTTCACCAAGGGCTGGATTGATGCAGGCGTGAAGCCGGGCAAGGCACCGGGGGCCTTCGCACACCCGACGGTGACGACCGTGCACCCCTATGTCATGCTGAATTACCTTGGCAAACCGCGCGATGTGATGACGCTGGCGCATGAACTGGGGCACGGCGTGCATCAGGTGCTGGCGGCGGGTCAGGGGGAACTGCTGTCATCCACGCCGCTGACCCTTGCCGAAACGGCATCGGTGTTTGGCGAAATGCTGACCTTCCGCCGCCTGCTTGACGGGGCGAAAACGCCCACTGAGCGCAAGACGCTGCTGGCAGGCAAGGTTGAAGACATGATCAACACGGTGGTGCGGCAGATCGCGTTCTATGACTTTGAATGCAAGCTGCACGCAGCGCGCCGTGAGGGCGAGCTGACGCCCGATGACATCAACGCGCTGTGGATGAGCGTGCAGGCGCAATCTTTGGGTGATGCGTTCGAATTCATGGATGGGTATGAAACCTTCTGGGCTTATATCCCGCATTTCGTGCATTCGCCGTTTTACGTGTATGCCTATGCGTTCGGTGATGGCCTCGTGAACGCGCTGTATGCGGCCTATGCGGACGGATTGCCGGATTTTCAGGCGAAGTATTTCGCGATGCTAAAGGCCGGGGGATCCATGCACCACAAGGAATTGCTGGCACCGTTTGGGCTGGATGCCAGCGACCCGAAGTTCTGGGACAAGGGTCTGAGCATGATCGCAGGGTTCATTGACGAGCTGGAGGCGATGGAAGCCTGAGATTGACTTAACTTTCCCTTGGGTAACACTGGGCTTTGGCACGACTGAGTCGCCAAAGCCTTGAAAACGTTACAACATAACATAAGGGGAAGCCGATGTGTGATGCGTGCGTGATTGATGCGGTCAAGGACCGGATGCTAAGCCGTCGATCCTTCTTTAAGGCCGGTGCGGCGGTGGCAGCGGTCAGCACGGTTGGGGCGGCGCCAAGGGTGATGGCGCAGGGGGCCGCGCAGATGGCGGACATGACGCATACGCTGACCACGGATTTCCCGACGTTCTTTGGCGAACAGCAGTTCTTCATGGAGCAGAAATTCAACTGGGCAGAACACAAGTTCAACCTGTTCGAATTGCGGGTGAACGAACACACGGGCACGCATGTGGACGCGCCGTTCCATTTCTCGGAAGATGGGCAAACGGTAGACCAAATCCCGGTTGAGCGGCTGTTCTGCCCGCTGGCGGTGATTGATATCCGCGAAAAGGCGGCGGCCGATGCGGATGCGCAGGTGACACCCGATGATATTGCGGCGTGGATTGCGGCCAATGGCGAGATTCCGGCAGGGGCCTGTGTGGCGATGAACTCGGGCTGGTCGGGCAAGGTGGCGACACCAGGGTTCCGCAATGCGGACGCCGAGGGAAAGATGCACTTTCCGGGCTTTCACGTCGAGGCGGCGCAGATGCTGATGGAAACGGGCGATGTGGCAGGGATGGCGGTGGATACGCTAAGCCTGGACCACGGGATTTCGCCCGATTTTGCAACGCATTACGCATGGTTGCCGTCGGGGCGTTGGGGCCTTGAGTGCATGGCGAACATGGATGCGGTGCCTGCGGTGGGTGCCACGTTGATTCTGGGTGCGCCGAAACACGCGGGGGGCACGGGGGGGCCTGCGCGCGTGTTCACGATGTTCTGATGGCGACGGTTCCGAAACCGGAAAACCCGGAATCCGATCCGCGTGTGAAGGCGGTGTTTGATGACATCCGCACGACGCGCGGGTCAGATTTCGTGGGCAATGTCTGGCGCTATCTGGCCTTTGATCCGGGGCTTCTGGAAGAGGTCTGGCGCGATGTGAAAGCGGTGATGGCGGTGCCGTCACTGATTGACCCAAAGACCAAGGAAATGATCTATGCGGCAGTCAGCATTGCCAATGCCTGCGATTACTGCACGCACAGCCACCTTGCAGCGGCACGCGCCAAGGGCATGAGCATGGCCGAACAGGCCGAACTGATGCGGCTGGTGGCGACGGCGGCAAAGACAAACCACATCCTGAACGCGATCCGCCCACCGATTGACGAGGTTTTCACGCCCTGAAGGCGCAACCCTGCCGTGCAAACTGTCTGATTTCGCCACATTCTTGCCGCCGGGACTGTGGAAAACAGATGGGGCCGCCTGCGTGCGGCAACGAAACGGGTGGGGCTTGCAATGACATTGGTTGCGAACGCGTTCTTTCTGTCTTTCTCGACGCTGTGGCGGTACCTGATGGTATTGCCCTTTGTCGCCATTCCGGGGCTGGCTGTGGTCTTCAGCCTGAGCTTGCTGGTGGTTGGCGGTGGCGTCGTGTTCCTGGTGTTGTTCAGCCCGCTTCTGGTGGGCACGCTGCTGACGCTTGTGATGATTTTCCTGATCACGTCGTTTTCCTGCTTCAACATCATGGTCGGGTGCCGTGCGGCCTTTGGGGCCATGGGACGGGTCAATGAGCTGGATTTTGGACGACTGGTTGGTAAAAGCATGACCTTTACCCTGTTGCAGATGGCAGTCAGTGTGTTTCTGGTGGTGGTGGCTGCGGGTGTTTTTGCAAGCATCTACCTGCTGGCACCAGAAGGCACGCTGAGCACGGGCAGCATGATGGCCAACCCCCAACAGTTCATGGCAGAGGTTGCCACACATCCGGCAACCCTGGCGGTGGCGGCTGCGGCGATGTTGGCCTCGTTGGGGCTGTCTGCGCTGCTGTCGGTGCCGATGGCCGGATCTGCGATTTCGGCGACGCCAAAAATGGGGCCGACCGACCCGTTTCTGGGCATTGGTACGGCCTTTTTTCCGGTGTTTGTGGTGCTGATTGCCACAGGGGTTCTGTGCACGGTGACAGGGGCCTACGCCATGTCTGCGGGGCTGATCTCGATGCTGATTTCGAACGCTATTCTGCTGATGTCAAACCAGCCGATGATCTGGCCCGAGCTTGAATTCACGCTGCTGAGCACGGCCATGACCCTGTTAGTGATTTGGGCATCATGCTGGTTCTATGCTGCCGCGGCCTTGGGTTGGAAACGCTATACCGATCAGCGGGATGCCGCCGTCGCAGCGACGGCGGAATACGAGCGGTTCAACCCAGAAGAGCTGCGGGCGCTGCGTGAAAAGCGTGA
>JBJOQW010000213.1:0-40490 GCA_046049665.1 Pseudomonadota bacterium
CGGCATCAAAGCCAAGGCCGGTTTCGATGCTGACCTGCAAAAGGTCCAGCGCGTTGGGAAAGGCCAGTTCAATGCGCTGGCGGCGTTCACTCACACGCGATGACAGCCAAATCGCGGGGCCATAAAAGCCGACCAGAATCATCACGCCGAACAGCACAAGCAGGTGATTGTTGCGCACACCGTTCAGACGCTCGCTGACAAAGCCGGGCAGAGGCAGCACTTCACGGTACAAAAACACAATCGCGATCAGCGCAGGCAACAGAAGGCCGACGCCAACGCGCAGGCCAAAGTACCACAGCACCGCATTGGGCCCGGTGAACCCAGCATGGGCCAGATCCTGACGCACCTTGTTGCGTTCCTTCATGTCGCTGGGAAGGAACGCCTTTGCCAACCCGCCGGGCATGACCTCGGGGGCGACGAAATGCGAAATGGGGGCGTTGAACGACATATCGCCTGCAGAGGCACCCGCACCCCCACGCGCTCCTGCGGCCTGCATGCGGGCCTGCACACGGGCGGCATTGCGGTCGCGCATGACATTGACAAGGCTGAGGAACACCAGAAGTGAGCCCAGAAACAGCCCAACCATGATCATCGTGCGCGGGTCAATGCCAAGGGCATCTGCATAAGGCGTGATGAGTGACAGCATGTTGGCCCCCTAAATACGGAAGTTGACAAGGCGTAACAGTACGAAACCGTTCAGCAGGATCAGCCCAAGCGCCAGCAGGGCCATCACGGGGAACAACGGGTTACCCATGACATCGCCATAGTAGCTGGGCGTGATGATCGCATTCAGCCCGACCATCAGGAAGGGAATGCAGGACAGGATGATTGCAGAAATGCGGCCTTCGGCGGACATGGCCTTGATCTTGCGGCGCATCATCATGCGTTCGCGCATCACACCTGCCAGCACGCCCAGCACGCGGCCCAGATTGCCGCCGGTGCCATGCTGAATGGCAATGCTGACGGCAAGGTAATGGAAATCCTCGCTGGGGTTGCGGTCGGCAAGCTTGCGGAAGGCGGTGACAAGTTCATCACCATAGGCGATCTGATCAACCATGATACCGAATTCGGTGCCGATGGGATCAGGCATGGTTTCGGCAACCGTGGTGATCGATGCAGCCAGGGGGTGGCCTGCGCGCAGGGCACGGCCCATCAGATCAAGCGCATCGGGCAGTTGGGCCGAGATGCGTTTCAGCCGGGCGGCGCGCATGGCCGACAGGATCATCAGGGGCAGCAAAAGCCAGATGACCAAGGCAAAGGCGGCGGCGAATTGCAGGCCGATCAGTGGCGCAAGGCCGATCGTGGTCAGCGTGGCCAGCGCAAGTGCTGCGAAGGTAAAGCCAGCGGGTTTGGCAGGCAGGCCAGCGGCCGTCAGCGATTGTGCAAGGTTCAGACCCAGAAACGGTTTGTGCGCGCGTTCCTGCGGCAGCAGAATGTCGATGCGTTCCTTCAGCTGCGTGCCGCTTGCAATCAGCCGCATGCGGCGCGACCGCGCCTCGCCATCGGTTTCGCGGCGCGATGTGACCTGCCGCAACCCTTCGATCAGCAATAGCGCGCCCATGAACACGCCGGCAAAGATCAGCCAGCCGGGGTCGATGCGTTGAAACAGATCAATCATCCCACTGTCCCCATACCGGCAAAGGCTTCAGCCGACATGGCCACACCCGCCGCTGCCAGTTGCGCCATGCAATGCGGGCGGATGCCCGTTGGCACGAATTCGCCCAGCACTTCGCCGCTTTCGCTGCGCCCGCGTTTGCGGAACACGAAGATGTCCTGCATGGTGATGACGTCGCCTTCCATGCCGGTGATTTCGGACACCGACATGATGCGGCGGCGGCCATCGGCCAGACGCGACAGTTGCAGCACGATCTGCAGGCCCGAGGCGATCTGGCGGCGCACGGCGGCCAGGGGCACCTCACCACCGATCATGGCGACCATCTGTTCCAGACGCCCCAAAGCATCGCGTGCTGTATTGGCGTGGATCGTGGTCATTGACCCGTCATGCCCGGTGTTCATGGCCTGCAGCATGTCAAAGGCCTCGGTGCCACGCACCTCGCCGATGATGATGCGATCAGGACGCATGCGCAGTGCGTTGCGCACAAGGTCACGCTGCGTGACGGCGGTCGAGCCTTCGGCGCTTGGCGGGCGGGTTTCCAGCCGCACGACATGGTCCTGTTGCAGTTGCAATTCGGCCGCGTCCTCGATGGTGACAATCCGCTGCGATGGGTCAATGGCCGCCGACAATGCGTTCAGCATGGTGGTCTTGCCAGACCCCGTGCCGCCCGAAATCAGCACGTTCAGCCGCGCTTCGACCACGGCATGAAGAAACTGCGCCGAGGCTGGTGTCAGCGTGCCCGTGGCAATCAGCTTTTCCGCGGTCAGCGCATCGCGCGAGAATTTGCGGATGGACATGGACGGGCCGTCAATGGCGCAGGGGCGCACGATCACGTTGACACGGCTGCCATCTTCCAGCCGCGCATCTACCCAAGGCTGGCTTTCATCCACGCGGCGGCCCACACGGCTGACGATCTTGTCAATAATCCGCATCAGGTGGCGTTCATCGCGGAACTGAACGGGCACGCGTTCCAGCTTGCCATAGCGTTCGACATAGACGTTGCGGAACGAATTCACGAGGATATCGGCTACGCCGGGATCGGCCAGCAAGGGTTCCAGCGGGCCAAGGCCCAGCACTTCGTCAATCAGTTCTGCCGTCAGCTTTTCGGTATCATCGGCGCGCATCGGCAGGTTTTCGGTGGCAAGGTGTTCATGCACCATGCCGCTGATTTCGCGGTGCAGTTCGCTGCGGTCCACGCGGTCAAGCACCGTCAGGTTCAGACGGCCCAGCAGTTCTTCGTGCAGGCGCGATTTCAGGTCCAGATAGGCGCGCAGGCCATCATCAACCTTGCGGTAAGGCAGCACGGTGGCGGGCTTTGGTGCGGCAGGTGCGGCCATGGTATTGGCTGCTGGCGGGGGGGCCTCAACCTTGCGGTCGGCACGGCGCAGGACAAAATCCTTGAACATGTTAGTGGTCCTTCCCTGTGCTGTGAATTGATGTTTGCAGGCCCGCGGCCAACAGTTTGACGGCCTTTGAAAAGCCCGCGCGCGGCGCCAGTTGCACAAGCGCCTCGCCCCGGTCAATCGCCTGCCGTGCAAGCTTGGCCTCATCGGGCAGCCAGTGGCGCAGATCGTGGCCAAGGGCGGTTGCGGCATCGCGGTGAATCTGGCCCAGGCGGAAGGGCTTTTTCTCATGCGCCACAACGATTTCCACGGGCAGATCGGGGCGGTCTTCCGTCATCAGCGTGATGATGCGGCGCGCGCGGGCGATGGAGGGTACGGCCAGATCGGTGACAATCAGCATCCGCTCGGCGCGTTCCAGCACGGGGCCAAGCCATTCGATCAGCGCAGGCGGCAGATCGACGATGACCACGTCATGCATTGCTGCCAAGGCATCAAGGATCGAGGCGATGCGCGCAGCGTCAAGCGCTTCGAACGGCATGGCGGAGGCTGGGGCGGTCAGCACGCTCAGGCCCGAGGCATGGCGCACCATCGCATGGCGTACGGCCTGCATGTCCGGCTCGGGCACCAGATTTGCCAGCGCCAGCATGCCGCCGCGATCGGCCAGATCAAGGCAGGTACCGGCATTGCCCAGTTGCACATCCAGATCAACCAGCGCCACACGGCCGCCCGTGGCACCACTGCGCCTTGCGGCCTGCATCTGCATTTCCAAGGCAAGGTTCACGGCCAGCGTCGTGGCCCCGATGCCCCCGCGCGCTTTGGCCACAAGGATGATGCGGCCATCTGCGCGCGCGTAGCGTGCAGGCAATCCGGCGTGAACGGCTGGCACCGCTTGGGGCTGCGCGGCGGCAGGTGCCTCGGCGATAGCCAGGGCGGGCATGGACGCGGGTTCAGGAATGGCTTCGGGCAAGGGATCGGGCAAGGATTCGGGGCGCACTGCAGGGTTGCGCAGCAAAAGCGGCGCGGCCTTGGCCGGTTCGGCATGTGCCAGAACGGGCGCATCGTCCTTGCGCAGACGCGGGTACGGCATGAACATCGCGGGCGCTTCGGCCAGACCGTTTTCGGGTGTCACGCTGGCGGAATCGCCTTGGCTTGGGTCTTTGGCAGCACCCGTGCGGTCCTTGGCGCGGAACATGTAGGTGATGGTCATGTGCTGGCCCCGTGATATGCGCTGTGGTCGTTCATTTTAGCCTTCTGTCCCCATGGCAAGGTCTTCGGCAGGCAGGGACACAGACATGCCGGGCATGCGCAGTGTCGCGCCAAGGGTGGATTGTTCCGAGGTCAGCGCGGTGACAAAGGCACCAAGCTGCGAGACGAAGATGAAATTCACATCGGTGAATTCGACGGTGACCATGGGCACATAAGGCCCGCCCAGAAAGCCAAGGTCAGGGTCGAACGCATAGGTAAAGCGCATCTGGTTGATCGTGGTTCCGGCTGGCACAAGGGGGCGCACAGCCGTGAAAATCTCCAGCGCGGTGGCATTAGTGGCGCTGCCTGCGCATTGCTTCGTGCCGGGGTTGGCGCAAACGCCTGCGCCTGCACGGCACAGCGCGCCATAGTCTGGCGCAAGCGCGCCCGTGCCGCGCACGTTCAGGGCGGGCACTCCGGCACAGGCAGGCGGGCGGACGGCGGCAAGGCGCGCGGCAATCTGCGTGGCCTTGTTGGCGCTGACCCAGGCATGGCCGATGCGGCCAAAATCAATGATGGCAAGCAGCAGAAACAGAAACAGCGTGATGACCAGCGAAAACTCGACAAGGTTCGCACCACTTTCATCATCGCGGAAGGCGCGCAGGCGGTGACGCAGGCAAAGCATGTGACGCGTCATAGCCCGTACACCCTTGTCTGATCGCTGACCGTGGTGTTCAGCACGGCGGCGGGGGCGGCATTGACCACACGCAGCACCTGACTGAACGGCATGGTGATGGACACGTTCGCCGAAACGGTTGCCACGGGCACCGAGGCTTGCCGCAGGCCCAGCGAATTGATGCACGTGAAGGATGGCGTGACAGAGGTCACGCTGACCCCGGCAGGAAACAGCGCGGCCCCGGTGATGGTGGTTTCCACGATGGCCTCAAGCTCGGTCGCGTAACCGGCCACCGATCCGCCAGCGCTGCACAGGTCGGCCGGGGCGACGCGGGCAAGATAGCGCGTGGCATCGCGCACCCCGGCAATCGCGGCCTGATAGGACCAGAACATGCGCATGGATTCGACCGACAGAAACGCAAGCATCAGGATCAGCGGCAGGCTGATGGCAAATTCAACCAAGGCCGAGCCATCCTGATTGCGCGAGAAACCTTTAAGGCGGGTGATGATCTGGGGACGTGCCATGACCATCACCGATACAACTGGATGAAATCATTATAGACGCCCGTCACAGCGCCTGACCCAACGCCGCCTGCAGTATCCACCACCTCGACCACGATATCGCTGTCATTGCCCGATGTGCCGACCGGCTCGGTCATAAACAGTTTGACATATTCCAGCGGCACAATGCCCGTGCTGTTGCCGGATACAGAGTTTGTCGTGCAGTCAACGGCAGCGGCAATAATGGTGCGGCGGTCAGGATCAGCAGATGGCCCAAGCCTGTGGCACAAGGCAGCACCGGTTTCATTGCGCGTGGGCAGCGGCACGTTGTTGGGGGCAGCACGCGTGCGGGCAGCGGCGATTTCGGCAAGATACATCTGATAGCGCGTGCTGCTGGCATTGGTGCCTACCGGGTAGACGCCGCCATGATTGGTGTTGACATAGCTTGTGCGGTTCCAGTTGCCACTGCCAAAGCGGTTGTTGACATTAAGCCCAAGATCGCGCGGCAAAGGCGCGGCGTTGGAGGCCGGAGGATTATTGACCCTGCAGCCGGCGTTATTACCATTGCCAGTCGCCCGTGTGCCCTGAACCGTGTTCGGCGCAGGGCGATAGTCGGCGTTGTTGCGTTCGCCCTGCATCGATCCGCGGAACAAATCGAACCGCGTGTTGAACGCCTCGGCCAGGCCATTGCTTTGACCGGGTTTCGTATCAAGGCCGGCATCCGTGCGCAGGCAAGCGGTGATGCCGTTTTCCGCGCCCACAAGGCAGCGGTAAAGCTGTGCGCCATTCAGGCCATTGCAAGGGCCTGCCGGGTCTACCGGCAGGGTCGTCACATCCAGAAAGCCAAAGTTGCCCGGTCCCCATGCCGCACCGCCTCCGCCCGAGCGCAGCAGAATCTGATCGCCGATATTGTCACGCGCGCGCCAGCCGTTGTTAGGCACGCAGAACATCAGCGGAGTCACATCGCAGGCATATGATGTCATTCCGGCCGTTGCGGCAGCATTGACGGTTGATTGTGTGTTGGTGACATTCGGGTTGCCGTTGATGGCCGCGTTTGCCGCCGCAAAGGGCGTGCGCACCGTGCGGTTTGTCACCTGCACGCGCACATAGCGGGCAAGCCTGCCATCCGTCGTCGTGGCCGTTGCCGCCGCATTGTCACTTGCGGGCAAGCTGCGCAGGAAGGTCAGCGTGTAATTGCCCGCCCCGGCCAGAATGTTGGCGCCATTGGCATAAGTCTGCCGGTCACTGATCAGACCGCTGGCCGCAGCCGTTGCGCGGGTGATCGCATCTGAGCGGCCATCAAGCTCACCTGCCGCGGCAAGAGCGACCTGATCAGCGTAGGATTGCAATTCGCTTTGCGTGCTGGCCACGCGGCCCAGATCAAAGGACAGCGCCAGAAAGCCCAAGGCCACTGCCAGAAACAGCCCCCACAACACCAGCACCGCGCCATCCTCGGCTGCAGCAAAGGCTGCAAGCCGGGGCGCTATGGCGCGGTCAAGGGGGCGGGGCGGGCGTGACATGGCGAAACGGGCCTTTTGTGCAGGGAACCAAACGGACAGGGGCGCACTACTGCTTCAGGGTAACCTCTTGCGTCTCGGTGCCGCGCCGTTCGACCACGACGCGCCTTGGTGGCGGCGGCGGGGCCACGACCACCACGGGTGCCGGTGCAGGCGCTGCCACCACCTCGACCACGGGTTCCTGCTCGGCAACCGCACCGGGTTCAGGTGCGGGTTCGGGTTCGGGCGCAGGCTCCGGCACAAGGTCGCTCAGACGCAGGCGCTCGATCGGTGCATCGTCAACACTGTCCGGCGTGCGCAGCGCCAGGCTCAGCGTGCCTGCACGTTGCGCCAAGGCGATGATCTGGCCATCTTCGGCGCTGACCTCAACCGTGACCGTTGCGGCGATATCGGGTTCATCGGACAGCTCGTCATCCGACTGATCCACCGCCACAACCCGGATGTTGCGCAGGATCGTGTCTGTCATCAGGGTTTCGTCGTCGCCGCGCGTCAGCAGCACATCGACATAGTCACCCGGTGTCACAAACCCTCCCACGGCAGACACGGCATCAACCTTGATCGCCATGGCGCGGGAATGGGGCGACAGGGATTGCGCAATGGTGACCTTTTCACCAAAGCCCGAAATCTTGCCTTCCAAAATCACCTCACCGGGCACAAGCGAGCGCAGCGCGCGGCGTGGCTCACCCCCCGCAGCGGGCAGCAGCGCGGCAGCATCAGTGAATGACCCGGCAGGCACCGCCTCCGCAGGCCAGTTTTGCGGAACAAGCATATATGGCTGAATCACGTCACCCCGTTTGATTTCAACGGCGGCGGTCATGATGGTGACGATGACAGGCGCGTTGGCTGCATCGGCGGCAGGGGCCGTCAACAATTCGCGGGCCAATTGGGCCGACCCGCCTGCAACGCCCAGGCCGATCAGGGCCAGAATGACGGAAGATATGCGCATGGTCAGGCTCCGGAGTATAGGGGAAGTAGCATTATGCCGCCCGGTGGATATGCCGGGCGGCATAAGGATGTTGGATTAGTTCGAAGGAGGCAGTTGAGCGGCAGCAGCAGCCGAAGTCGCCGTGTCAGCGCGGGTGAACAGCGTCGCCGTGTCGCCCGAAATCGTGATCAGCGTGCCGGTGCCGACAAGGATGACAACCAGCAGGGCAATGCCGTATTCAACAAGTGCTGCGCCGTCTTCGTCGCGGATGAATTTCGTGATCAGGTTTTTCATGGTCAGGTTTCCATACAGAGGTTGCGATGTTCCCCGGAAAGGGTCTTCAGGGGGGGCATCCGGGGACCGAGCAGGCAACCCCGAATGACCAAAAGGTTACCAACCTGTTAATCGCACCACATCGTTCTGATTGCGCAGAAACGCCGACCAATGATTGCTATGCGGAACGTCAATTCAATCTCAGGTGGTGAAATTGCGCTTAAAAGCCACGACCCGACGCAGACCACAGCCCCGTTTTTCGCTGCAGTGATTCGGCTTAAAAACGCGCCGCATTCACCGTTAATTGTGGCAAGATTTGGAAGAAGTCGCGGCGAACTGCGGCAATTCGGCCCGCTTTCACCCCAGAATCACACTATTTTGTTGACGCACCCCCCTGTGATCTGCCTCCCTCACGGTATTGCGATTTGGTTTTTGTTAAATTGTTCGACTGATCCCTGAAGGTTTGAGAACCCGATACAAAAAATGACTTTTGCAAAAGCCGATTTCATGATTGCTGGTTTAGCAGCGCCTGCCGTGCTCAATTTCATGGTCCGCTGGACGGAATGTCTGCATGGTGATGGCAGCCTGCGCGATACGTTGCTGGCGTTTTCTGACCTGGCCAACGCCGAAGTCTTGCATCTGCATCGGGTGAATGCACAAACCGGGGCGCAACGGTCGATTTCCACACTCGACCGGCACGCATCGCATGGCGCGCGGCCCCTGACGCGGGCGCATGGCCTTGCGCTTGTCGGGCAAACCGCGAGCCGCGCAAAGCCCGGCACGCTGTGGTCGATGACCGAACTTGACCGTGATGATGCGGCACAGCTTGACGCAGGCGTGATGAACTGGATGACAGACCGCAGGTTGCGCGATGCACATGTGGTCGTGCTGTCCGCAGACGCAGACCAAACCGACCTCCTGGAGTTCTATCAGACCTTTCCGCTGGAACGCGCACGGCGCGCTGGGCTGGAACTTCTTGCCAGTGCGATGGCCGAGGCCTGGGGCCGGCGGCCCGAAGGGCGGATTGCCCGCATCCTGCGGGCGGCACCTGCCCTGACAGCGCGCCTTGGCCAGGGGCAAACCAACGCACATCCGCTATCTGCCAACAATCCGCTTTCACTGACACCGGCCGAATTGCGCGTCTGCAGCATGATGCAGGCCGGTCAGCACCTGTCCGAGATCAGCAAAATGCTGGGCATCACGGAATCAACCTTGCGCACGCATCTGCGCAGCATCTTTTCCAAAGCAGGCGTCAGCGGCCAAGTCGGATTGGTACGGCTACTTTTGGCGCCAGAGATGCAGCAAAACCTGAAACGCGCTTGAGCCGGGTAGGCCGTTAGCCTGCAAAAGGGCAAGTGGCGGATCGATAGGGATTCGAACCCTAGAGACGGTTCCCCGCCTACACACTTTCCAGGCGTGCGCCTTCGACCACTCGGCCACCGATCCGTTGTGGGGCTTTTAGACGCAAGGTGGGGGCGCGCGCAAGGGGCTGTGTCACACCAGTGTCAGTGTGACCCTGCGGTTCTGGCGGCCCTTTTTCTCGACCTTGCCCATGGCGATACGGCCAATTTCGCCAGTGCGCGCCACATGCGTACCGCCGCAGGGCTGCAGGTCAATCTGCTGGGCTCCCTGCCCGATCCTGATCAGGCGCACGCGCCCCTGCCCTGTGGGCGGCGCGACCGACATCGTCTTGACCAGCCCCGGGTTGGCCGCAAGCTCTGCATCGGTGATCCAGTCTTCGCTGACCTGAACATCGCGGTCGATCAGATCATTCAGGCGGGCCTCGATCGCCAGCAGATCCTCGGGCGGATCCGGCATGTCAAAATCCAGCCGCCCGCGGTCTGCCCCGATCTGCCCGCCCGTTACCGGCAAGGGAATGACAACCGACAGCAGATGCAGCGCCGTATGCACGCGCATATGGCGGTGACGGCGGTCCCAGTCCAGATGCTGCTCGATCAGCGCCCCCGGCCCAGGCATCGCCAGCGGTGCTGCAGGCACCAGCGCCACATGTCCGCCTTCTGCCTTGATGGTGGTCGCCACCGGAATGCGCATTCCATCCCAGACGATCACACCGCTATCACCCGGCTGGCCGCCACCCGTTGGGTAAAACACCGTCCTGTCCAGCACGATGCCGCCTTCTGGCGTATGGGCAATTACTGTTGCTGACGCATGTGTCAGATAGGGGTCCGCGCGAAACAGAAAGTCCGTCAACTTGGCTGGTCCTTGGTATGTTGTGCAACAGGCAATGCCGATTCCGCACCGCGCAACTGTGCCTCTTCTGCCAGTTTCAGGCGCAGATCACGATGGGCATTGCTGAAATCGATCCCGGCCTCGGCAAAACGTCGGGCGATGGCGTGGTTGATCTCTGATCGCACCGGCACCAACGCATTCACATCGCGCAGAATCACCCGGATTTCAAAGTTCATCACCTCTGCCCCATAACCCATGAAGGCCACAACAGGTGCCGGGTTCAGCACGGCCATCGGCTGGGCTTCGGCAATCTCACGCAGGATTTTCTCGACCAGCCGGGAATCCGTCATGAAGGGCACGGCCACGGGCACGATCAGGCGGCCCGTCAGGTTGAAGCGCGTCCAGTTGGTGACACGGCCCGTAATCAGATCGCTGTTCGGCACGATCACATCATTGCGGTCAAAGGTCTGTATCCGCGTTGATCGCACGGATATGGATTTCACAATGCCCTGCACTGTGCCCACTTCAATCCAGTCGCCTTCGCTGACCGGTCGTTCGATCAGCAGGATGATGCCGGATACAAAGTTTGACACGATGGTTTGCAGGCCAAAACCGATACCCACAGAAAGCGCACCGGCCACGATGGCCAGGCCAGACAGGTCAAGCCCGGCGGCGTTGATTGCAATCAACGCGGCAATAAAGATACCGATATAGCCAACGCCCACCGAAATGGCATTCTGCCCGCCCTGATCCAGCGCCGTCTTGGGCAGGATCGTGCTTTTCAAAGCCCCCTGAAACAGCCGGGTCAGCGTATAGCCAATGGCAAAGACTGCGGCAAAAACCAGAAAGTCAGTGGGCGAAATGCGCGTGGCCCCCAATTGGAACCCTTCGCGGAACCGCGTCCACAACTCCGTCAGGTCTGATGTGCGCGCGCCCCAGTTCAGCGCCAGCAAGGGCAGCATGGCCAGTGTCAGGGCAAAACCCACCAGCACCGGGATCAGCGCGTTATTGCCCGCCTCGTCATCGCCCGCCACCGCAGAATAGATGTCATTCACGGTCTGTTGCAGCAGGAACAGCGCACCGATCAGCCCCAGTGACAGAATCGCCGGATACACCAATGCCCCCGCCGCCGAAACATAGCCGATCGCCCCCAGCACCGGCGCCAGAAGCCCGATGATGATGGCGGCCCGGCCGATCAGGCCCAGCACGCGCAAACGATATGTCGGGGCGGCACCACCTTCGACAGCACCTTCGGCTGTGCTGTAGCGGCGCAGCAGGCGCCCCATGCGCATCAGCAGGAAACCTGCAATGGTGATGATGGGGAAAGCCAGCACCGCAACGGCAGCCTCGGAACTGCCCAATCGGCTGAGCACAATCTGCCGAAAGGCCTCGACCGCCAGCAGCAGACCAAACGAACTGGCCAGCACACGCCCCTCTGCCCGCCGTTCGGCAGGCAGCAACAGCACCGTATCTGCCCTGTCACCCTGCGGGAAAAGCTGCCCGCCCAGCCAAAGCGCAACGAAGATCGGCGCAAACATCTCGGGCAGCGCCCGGGCCAGATCCCGCCCCATGACCCCGACCATGCCCGACAGTTGCATCGCCTCAGCCAGGGCCACGATACCAATCATCGGCACCAGCACCTGCCCCAGCGACGCAAGCGTTTCCCACAGGCGTTGCACCCTTGCTGCCGCACGGCTGCGCAAGGCGATGACCAGCCGGTCAATCCAGTCTCGCCCGCGCCACAGCAGGCCCAGCGCAATCGCCAGATACAGCGCGATCAGCGGCAGGTTATTGGCCAGTGTCACCCGGTTCGAAGGCCACCGCACCGCCCGCGCCGTTTCTTCGTACAGCGTTACCGCCGCATCACGCATCGCACCCAGGGCCGCCGGCCAGTTTGCCGGGTTCACCGGCATCGGCCACAGTTTCAGCAGCTCATCCGCCTGCCGGTCCCGCAGCGCCCGGTCGATTTCGCCTACCAGTGCATTCGCCCGGCTATGCGCCGCCTCTGCCGCCAGAACCGGCGCCTGCAACGTCGACAGCTGATCATTCAGCGTTGTCCGCTGCGCTGCAATCTCGGCTGCTTCGGTTGCCCCCTCTTCCGGCGCCGGGCCAAGCGCGCTGATCTGTGTGCGCAGCGTACCGATGCGCGTGGCATTGACATTCTGTCCCGCCAGCAGCTTTTCCCGCCACTCCACCACCTCGGCCCGCAACGCCTCAAGCGTTTCTGGTGCCGTTCCGTCATCCGCCGCCGCCTCTTCCGCCCGTGCAGCCACCTCTTCCCACGCCGCATAATCCAGCGTTGGCGTCCTGATGATGCGCACCGTCCGTGTCGGCGTCCCCGTAGCACTGGTCGTGACCTTTGGTGCCCCACCAATGTCTTGCGGCCCCGCTGGCCCAGCGACTTGCCCAGTGACTTGCCCAGTCTGCGGTGCCGTCTGCGGTTCAGTCTGCGGTTCAGTCTGCGGTTCCGACTGCGGTGCCGTCTGCGGTTCCGTCTGCGGTTCCGTCCCGGGCGACTGCGGCCCCGCCTCCTGCCCCATGGCAGGCGCGCCCAGACACAGGCTCAGCGCCAGTGCGCGCCAGAACACCTTCATGCGTCTTCGAACACCGTCGGGATCACCCGTGGTGCCGTATCCAGCCACGCAGGCACCGGCAGACCCTTTTCCTTCAGGAACTGCGGGTTATACAGCTTGCTCTGATACCGGCTGCCGTAATCGCACAGGATCGTCACAATCGTCTTGCCCGGCCCCATATCCTTTGCCATCCGCATCGCACCCGCGATATTCACCCCCGTGCTGCCCCCCATGCAGATGCCTTCATCCGCCAGCAGATCAAACACAATCGGCAACGCCTCTGCATCCGGGATGCGATAGCTGAAATCCGGCCGGAAGCCCTCCAGGTTCGCCGTGATCCGCCCCTGCCCGATCCCTTCCGTGATCGAAGACCCCGGGCTTGCCAGCACCCCTTCCGTGTAAAAGCTGTGCAGCGCCGCACCTTCCGGGTCTGCAAGGCCAATCTTCACGCCCTTTGGCTGCAATGCCATTCCCACCCCAGCCAGCGTCCCGCCAGATCCCACCGCGCAGATGAACCCGTCAACGCGGCCCCCCGTCTGTTCCCAGATCTCCGGCCCTGTCGTTTCAATATGCGCCTGCCGGTTTGCCACATTGTCAAACTGGTTCGCCCAGATCGCCCCGTTCGGCTCTGTCTTCGCCAAAGCCTCTGCCAGCCGCCCTGAATAGCGCACATAATTGTTCGGGTTCTTGTAGGGTGCTGCCGGCACCTGCACCAGCTCTGCCCCCGCCAGCCGCAACATGTCCTTCTTTTCCTGGCTTTGCGTTTCCGGGATCACGATCACCGTCTTGAACCCAAGGCTCGCCCCCACCAGCGCAAGGCCAATCCCCGTGTTCCCCGCCGTCCCCTCCACAATCGTCCCACCCGGCCGCAAAAGGCCCTTCGCCATCGCATCCTTGATGATATAGAGCGCCGCCCGGTCTTTGACCGACTGCCCCGGGTTCAGAAACTCCGCCTTGCCCAGGATTTCGCACCCCGTCAGCTCCGACGCCTTGCGCAACCGGATCAGCGGCGTGTGACCGATAGAGGCAGCAAGATCAGCATAAGCGGGCATGGCAGCATTCCTTTGGAGGTGTGTCACCATCTGTAGGCAAAGGGCCATGGCAGTGCAAGGTCAGGCCCCGAAATCGTAGGCGCCCCACAAGGGCCGCGCCCGACCGCGGGTGGGCGCACCAACGCAAGTTCTAGGCGCTTTATGGCTCAACAACTCCCCCCGAAGTTCTGCTGGCAACCGTAGCAAACGCGCCCGCCCATGGGGGCGGTCGGGCGCGGCCCGGCGGCGCAAGAGCGCCTTGATTCCGGGCAAGAGGGGGGGAGTTCACGCCGCAAGTTCAGCCGCGTTGCGTAAGTGCATTAAGGGCCTATGGCCAACAAAAACTGTAAGATCACCAAATGCGGGCTTGGGGAAGTGCCTTTTTGGGTGAGGCGCGACAGGAGCATTCAATGGCCCCTGCAAACTGAAGATAATGTGCGAGAATTTTCTGTCATGGTACAGTTAAGTATATGTCAAAAAATTACTTGGGAGGAGGCGGCGCGTCAACCCTCACCACGAAAGCCGTTGCGGTTTGGCAACGACGCATGAGTTGGCAAAAGTCTTTTGGGTGATGCTCGTTTGCACTGACCCCTACCTCATGTGAATAGCATAGCAATTGGACTCTTCGGAGGTTAGCGTTTCCATTCCTGAACTTTTCCAATACGGTGCATCAGTATTTCGGAAAGCCAGAGGCACACTTGAACAAAAAGTACGTTTTTTACATGGACGACTTCGGGACGCGAACAACGTGCAAAGGCGCGACCAATGCATCTTCACCTGCTCATGAATTGAGCTTCGCACTTGGGGGAGTCATTGTTGCTGCGGAGAACGTTGATGCGCTCTCAAGGAATGTAAAGGCGTTTTGTGAGAAGTGGGAAGTCCCTGCGCTTCACGGGAACAAGATTCGATCCGGTAAGGGAAAATTTGGTTTTCTCAAAGAGGACCAGAACAAGAAGAAGGCCTTCTTTACAGAGCTGGACCAGCTTGTTCTGGATGACCGGCTTATCGCTCACGCATGTGTCATCTGCCGCCCCGGCTATCGGGATAGATATCTTGAAAAGTATCCAGTCGGAACTCGTTGGGCAATGAGCAAGACTGCCTTTGACATCTCTGTCGAGCGCGCGGCGAAGCTTGCTATGCAGTGTAACCGGAAGTTAGATGTGGTGTATGAGCGCACTGGCGAGAAGGAAGATCGGTTGCTGGAACGTTACTTTTCGGACCTCAAGGCTGCAGGCACGGGATTTTGCGCCGAGAACTCGAAACAATACGGGCCATTGTCTGGCGCACAGTTTGCAGACCACCTGAACGTGATCTGGCCGGATGGCAAAGGAAATTACCTTCTGCAGTTAGCTGATCTTGTTATTCACCCGCTTAGCCAAATCACTTGTGGCAAGAAGAACCGTGCCTATGATCAATTAGTCAATCAAAAATTACTTTTGGATTTCAAGCACCCACACGAAGCCGTAGGTGTCAAATATTCTTGCTATGATGGTGAGTACGGAGCATGGACGCACACCTAGAAACACACAAGGGATCCCGAAGGATCCCCTGAGTCGGTCGGCGTATAGCCTGACCCCGTGGCATAGCCATGCATGCAAATTACATGTATCTGACCCAAAAGCAAGAAATTTTTTTGTCAGAAACAATTGAAAGAAAGATATTCGGTAGCCGCTCGTATCGCGCATTAAAGTGGGTGGAACCAAGTTCCGTAATCAGGTCAACGGTTCCTGCATTCCCCCCAACCCTTACCAACCCCTTAACACGCCAGCCTAACCCCTTGATTTCATTCACCCCAAAACATGTCCCACCGTGGGACACGTCTTACCCCGCCACAAACATCCCGTCTGCTTTCAGCCCCACATAGCTTTCGTCCAGCGATTTCCGCGCCCGTTCGATCAGCACGTCAATCTCCCCCTCCGTAATCACCAGCGGCGGGCTGATGATCATCCGGTCCCCCACATGCCGCATCACCAGATTATTGGCAAAGCACCGCTCCCGCGTCCGCATCCCAACAGTGCCTTCCTTGGCCGCGAACTTGGCCCGGGTGACCTTGTCCGGCGTCATGGCCAGTGATCCCATCAGCCCCACCAGCTTCGTCTCCCCCACCATCGGATGATCCGCCAGCGCGTGCCAGCGTTCGGCGAGATAGGGGTGCGCCACGTTGCGGACATGGTCGATGATCCCCTCTTCCTGGATGATGCGCAGGTTCTCCAGCGCGACGGCAGCGGCGACGGGGTGGCCGGAATAGGTGTAGCCGTGGTTGAAATCATCGGTGGCGATGGCTTCGGCGATCTTGTCACAGACGATGGAGCCGCCGATGGGCTGATAGCCGGATGACAGGCCCTTGGCGATGGTCATGATATGGGGGCGGATGCCGAAGGTTTCAGACCCGAACCAGTTGCCGGTGCGGCCAAAGCCGGTGATGACCTCGTCGGCGATGAGAAGGATGCCGTACTGGTCAACGATGCGCTGAATCTCGGGCCAGTAGGTGCTGGGCGGGACGATGACGCCGCCTGCGCCCTGAATGGGTTCGGCGATGAAGGCAGCGACGTTTTCGACGCCGAGTTCGAGGATTTTGGCTTCGAGTTCACGGGCGCGGAGCAGGCCGAATTCCTCGGGCGTGTGGTCACCGCCTTCGGCCCACCAATGGGGCTGGCCGATATGTTCGATGCCGTCAATCTTGCCGCCATGGGCGTGGATATAGGTCATGCCACCCAAGGAACCGCCGCCCATGGTGGAGCCGTGGTAGCCGTTCTTGCGGGCGATGATGGTGCGCTTTGAGGGCTGGCCCTGCACATCCCAATAGCGGCGGACAAGGCGGATGTTGGTGTCATTGGCCTCGGAACCCGAACCGGCAAAGAAGACGTGGTTCAGATCGCCGGGGGCAAGCTCGGCGATCTTGGCGGCAAGGGCGATGGCGGGGACATGGGTGGTCTGGAAGAAGGTGTTGTAATAGGAAAGCTCACGTATCTGGCGCGCGGCAACGTCGGCCAGTTCATCGCGGCCATAGCCGATGTTGACGCACCAGAGGCCGGCCATGCCATCAATGATGCGGTGGCCATTGCTATCGGTCAGCCAGACGCCCTTGGCCTGCGTGATGACGCGGGCACCCTTAGCGGCCAAGGCATTGCCATCGGTGAAAGGGTGCATGTGGTGGGCGGCATCAAGGGCCTGCAGTTCTGCCGTGGGCAGGTGATTGGTGATCATGTTCATGGCTGGCCCCTTTCGCGTGGTTGGGCACAGCTTTACCCGTGGCGGGCCGAGTCTGCAATAAATTTGATCAAATTATTCAGCTTGGCAAAGCGCACACCCGTTCCGGCATAATCGCCTTCCCCCCACCCTCTGTGGGGAAGTGCTGGGGTGGGGGGCTTGTTCTCAGGCTTTACGCCGGAACATCAGGATGAAATCCTTTCGGGTATATCCCAACGCAATGCCAACATGCCCGTTACCTTTGACAGCCAGACCATGTCCCGCATCCAGTCGGCTGCCCGGCTGAACACGGCTGACCGTCCCGCCGCCGTTTACCGCCGCCATCATAGCCGCACAGGCGCGGGCCGATGCGTTTCGTATCAGGCAGGGCAAGCTGCGGGGGCGGTTCACCATGCCAGACATGTTCTGCGCGCCGGGGTTCTGGGCTGACCCGATGATCTACGCGGCACTGACCGCGCCGAACAATACAGGCGACGTGCGGTTCGGCGATGCCTGCATGATGCTGAAACTGGCGGCGGCGCGCGCAGGGCGGCCTGACATGGTGTGGTGGCAGGATGGGTCGGGGTGCAGCCATTGCGGACGGGCTGGAAGCGCTGTGGCGCTTCTTTCGCGGCAAACCGGATTTTGTAATCCCCGGACGCGTGCCTGCCCCCACCCTTCCGCGCGTCGATCCTGCCCCATCACCCTTGCGCCTGCAGACGGGCCTACGGACCCAGCGAAATCCGCCGTTGGGACCTGAGGCAGAAACCAGCCCTCTACCGGACACAGCGCCCAAGGCCGCACCGGTAGGCCAGACCGACGGTGAGCCAACCACAACCACCGAAGACATGCAGGAATGCGAAACCCGCCCGGCCTGTAAGCCGCGCAAGCAAGGTGTGCCGAATCCTCGCTATTTCGCGGCTTAGGCCAAACTGCCAAGCGGGGCTACCACTACCAGCATTGGTATGCCCTTGGCACGCTTACTCTCTGGCTACAAACATGATTGAAGATTGGCTTTTCTCGGGTGTCAGCTTTGATGGCATCCATCCAGCAGATTGCCATTTGAATTAGCAAAACATGCATATAAGGGGTTTCTACCGCTGGATAGGATGGCTGCCGCTTTTTGTTGCCGTCATCCGATGAGCCCGAGGCAGAACGGGTAGAGCCAATGAACGCAGGCACGCTGGTGATAACGCAGACAACGTTCTGGCAGGCATGGCAGGCTAACCCGGCCTATTCAGTTGCAGCGATCCAACGCGCCCAAACCGCAGAAATCCGCCTGAACCTGCTGGGCGTGCTGCCCACCGCCGCTGACCTTGCCAGCGGCAACTGGGGGCGTCAGCAGCCCTGCAGGCTCAGCGGCCAGAGGCCCGCTTCACCCGCCGCAGACCTGCCCATGCAATGCATCTTCCCTGTTGCCCGACCAATGGCTTGCCGCGCCACAACCCCATCATCCTATTGCCCAACAAGTGGCAAGATCCTGTTGGGGTCATAATTCGCCCCACAGATCACAACCGCAACTGCCTTGCCCCGCACATCATCCGCCACTTGCATCAGCCCCGCCAGCGCAAGCGCTGCCGCCCCCTCGACAATCTGGTGTTCAGACTGTGCAAAACGGCGCAAGGCCATGGCAATCTCGGCTTCGGAACAATCGATCAGATGGTCAATCACCGTTGTGGCCACAGGCAGCGTGATGCTGTCACTGTCCATGCCCCCCGCACATCCATCCGCCAGGGTATCGTGATGCGGCACATCATGCACATGACCGCTGCGAATGGCAGCAGCAAGGGCGGCAGAGGCCGTGGCAGACACACCGTAGACCACCAGTCCCGGCCATGCAGCTTTCAGCACCGAACCAATCCCGCTGACAAGCCCGCCCCCTCCAAGGCTGATGAACACCGCATCCAGCCCCGGATGCTGGGCCAGCATTTCCACCCCCGCCGTGCCCTGCCCCGCAATGATATCTACATCGTTATATGGCGAGATATAGGCAATACCCTGATCGCGGCTGATCGCTTGCGCATGCGCCTCGGCCAGGCCCGAATCCGCACCGCTGATCACCACATCCGTGCCATAGGCCCGGATGCGCGCCAGTTTTGCCGGTGACACGTTTTCAGGCAATACCACGGTCAGCTTGGCCCCTGTGCGTGCCGCAGCATGGCTGCACGCAATGCCATGGTTCCCCGATGAGGCCGTAATGGCCCGCGCCCCCGGCCCCATCAACGCCAGCTTGTTGCTGGCCCCCCGCAGCTTGAACGACCCCGTGTGTTGGAAATTTTCGGCCTTGAAGTGCAGATCAACGCCCAGGTCCACACCGATGCCCCGCGATGGCAGCAGCGGCGTTTCATAGACCAACCCCTTGATGCGTGCGTGCGCCGCATGCGCGCGCGTTGCAGTGTCCGTGATCAATGTCATCTCAGGCCTTTATTGGTGCATATCCATCGAGGCCAAGGTCACGCACCTGATGCAACAGGTCAATCATGCCCCGCGCGCAATGCACGAGCAACGCACGCCCCTTTTCAGCCGTTGCCAGATGTGCCTCACCCACCACGCCCGTCGGGTTCAGATCACGGCTGACCCAGCCCAGGCTGATCGGCCCTGTCGGCGGAATGGGTGCGCCTTCCGCCGTTGACCGGAAATCCTGCGCCAAGGCCATATCCACAAGGTCGGGCCGATGCGCCAGCATGACAGAGGTTTCCGCATCCCCGCCATGAATGCCAAACCTGTCTTCCTGCGCTGAAAACAGCCCCTCCGGCGCACCAAAACTGCCCCATTGCGCCTTGACCGCAATCATCCCCGCCTGCACGCGCAACTCGCGGCTTAAAATTGAAATCAGGTCCAGATTGCCACCATGGCTGTTGATGATCACGATCTTGCGCACGCCCGCCCGCGCCACTGACAGGCCGATCTCGATCCAGGCCTGCAAGGCCGCTTCCCAGCCCAGCGTCAGCGTGCCCGCCGCCCAAAGATGCTCGTTCGACTTGCCCACCGCCTGCACCGGCAGGATGCGGATATCCAGCGTCTCCGGGCAATCCGCCCGCAGTTGCGCCAACATCGCCTCGGCAATCATCATGTCCACGCCCACCGGCAAATGCGGGCCGTGCTGTTCAATTGCTGCTGTTGGCAGAATGGCAATCGTGCGGGCCGGATTGATCTGCGCAAATTCCGGCGCGCGGTATTCGGCCCAGTCAAAGCGCCTGCTCATTCCGCCGCCTCAGCTTGCATCATCTGCGGCAGCTCCACCGGCACCGCCCGGCCAATCAGCTTGTCCATCTGCCGCGCCACCCGCAGAAGGTGCGCGCGGCGCGTGGCCTCGGTACTGCTGTCCATCAGGTAATGCGCAGCAAAGGCCGTGCGCTTGCCCCGCGCGCACAGGAACCCCACGCCCCGCATCAGCGTGCGCTTGCCCGGTGCCCCGATGATCGCCGTCAACCAGCGGCTTGCCCCGCAGGTCGTGAACACACCCAACCGGCTGATATGGCGCAGGCCCGGGCGGATGTTCCTGTGCTCGGCATCCGGCATGAGGAACGCGATATCCGGCAGCATAACGCGGTCCAGCCAGCCTTTCAGAATGGCTGGCAGGCCATACCACCAGGTCGGGTAGACAAAGACCAAGGTATCACACCAGCGCAGGTCATCCACTTCGCGCTGCACCGGCGCGCAATTGTCCGGGCAGGTCAGATAGCCTTCCCATTCGCTGCTCGTCAGGATCGGCTGAAACCCATCGCGGTAAAGATCATGCAGGCGCACCTCGGCCCCTGCCGCCTTCAGTTTCTGCAAGACTAGGGTTTTGATCGCTGCGTTAAAGCTGTCGGGTTTGGGGTGACAATACACCACAAGAGCGCGCATTCTACAAATGCTCCATCTCACGTTGCACCTGTGCAAGATAGCGCAGGCGCCCGGCCTCGGTGACACGGTTCATGTCATGCAGGGCCAGATACCGCATCTTATCAGGTCTTGCGACAAACCACAGTGCGCGTTTTACCACACGTGCCGGCGGGTTGCCCGCAAGCCACGCCCGCCAGCGTGTTGCGCCATAGGTCGTGACCGCCGCCATCTTGCGGATATGCGTCAGGGCTGGCGCCACCAACCCCGCCTCCAGCGTAAAGCTGACACCCGGCAAAAAGACCCGGTCGAAATAGCCTTTCAGGATCGCCGGAAAGCCAAAATTCCACACCGGAAACACCATCACCAGCGCATCCGCCGCGCGCAAACGGTCCACATGCCCCTGAACCGGTGCGCAATTGGCCGGGATCATCTGATAATTCCGCCGCTCCTCTGCCGTCAGCACCGGATCAAAGCCTTCGGCGTACAGATCGCACAAGTCCACCTCCCAGCCGCGCTTGGTCAGCGTATCCACGACAACCGCCTTAAGCGCTGAGGAAAAGCTTTCCTCGCATGGGTGTGCAAACAGCACCAGAACGCGCGTCATCGCCCTGCCCCACCTGCGGATGCCTGCGGCGCGAGTATTTGTGCAAAAAGAAAAGCCAAAGCAATTTGTGTTTTCTCTTTGTCCAAATACTCAAGCAACATCAGGGTCATTCTGCCGCCTGCAGTTTCGGGTACGCATACATCTGCGCGTAATTCCAGTCAGGGTCATCCCATGCAATCATCTTGCCGGGGTTCAGCAACCCTTTCGGGTCCGCCTCGCGCTTGAAGGCCAGCTGATGGCCATCCACCGATTGCCGCCCGCCTTCCTCCAGCGTGTAGCGATGCGGGTTGAACACCATGCAACCCATCGCCTCGTGCTGGCGGATGATGTCGTTCAGGCGTTCTTCGGTGGTAAACCGCACCAGCGTCAGGCCCGCAAACATGATCCGCCCGTTCTCGCGCATGCCTTCCAGATGCTGCATCAGTTCCCCCGGAAAGGCAGCACGGATGGCGGCGATCTTGGCGGGGTAATCAACGGGCGGGTAGCGCACCTGCAGATAGGTGATGGTCGGGTCCACCTTCAGGGCGCGCAGGGTGGTGTGGTTCCAGCCGTATTCAAACACTGGCCCCGGTTCGCGTGGCCAATGGGTTTCGTCTGAACGGTAAATCACTTTGGCCCCGGCGTGCCGCGCCGTGAACGTCAGAAACCCATCCATCGCATGGGGTGCGATCATCAGGCCGATCAGATGGTCGCCTGCCTTTACATGCGGTGCCACGCGCTGAAAATAATCCTGCGCGATAGGGGCCTCATAGACCGAGATCAGCTTTTTCAGGATGCCGTCCTCGTTCCCCAAAGCGCCGGAATAGGCCACGGCGGCATCAAAATCCGGCAACGTCACGAACAGTTCCACCCAGTCATAGGCAGGGGCCAGCGGCATCTCCAGTTCCGTGATGATCCCGTTCGTCCCATAGGCGTGGCTGACCCGGTGCAATTCCTCACCCGTAAATTCCAGCACCCGCGGTTCTGCCTCCATCGTCACCACGCGCAGCCGGATGATATTGCCAAGATCCCGCAGCACCCCCCATGTGCAAGACCCCACCCCGCCCGATCCGCCCGAGATGAAGCCGCCAATCGTCGCCGTGGCATAGGTGGATGAAAACATGCGGATTTCCTGCCCCGAAGGCTTGCAGGCCGCATCCACATCCTTCAGCAGGCAGCCCGGTTCCACCACCACCCGCCCCGCATGCACGGCTTTGACCGCCGCCATATGCTTCATATGCAGGATGATCCCCCCCGCCAGCGGCATCGCCTGCCCGTAGTTCCCCGTGCCCGCCCCCCGCACTGTCACGGGCACGTCATGCGCAAAGGCCACCCGCAAGACCTCAATCACGTCCGCCTCAGTCCGCGGCGCCACCACAAAGGCCGCCGTCACATGGTCCAACCGCGCTTTCAGCACCGGCGAATACCAGAAGAAATCGCGCGACTTGGCTTTTACCGACACCGGGTTTTCATCAATCTCCAGATGCGCAAGGGCAGCTTTGCAGGCGTCAAGGTTCATGGGCCCCCCATCAGATGATCAAGTTCAGCATAATCCGGCAGCGTCGTGTCAATCTGCACCCCGTCGCGCAGCACGATCCGGTCAGACTGCGGGCGTGACAGCACTTCTGACCAGTCCCGCCCTTTGAAGATCACAAGGTCCGCAGGCGCGCCCACCGCCAATGACGGTGCCGCAAACCCGCAGGCCCGCGCCGGGTTGCCCAGCACCGCTTGCACCCAGTCCGGCCCGGTATGGTCCAGATGGCCGATCCGCGTCGCCTCGCGCAGCACTTCCAGCATGTCCATGTCACCATAGGCATAGAACGGATCGCGCGTGTTATCCGACGCGAAACTGACGTTGATCCCGCGCGCCTTCATCTCATGCACCAGCGTGATCCCCCGCATCCGTGGCGTGCGATAGGGTTCGCGGTCCTGCAGATACAGGTTGCACATCGGCAGGCTGACCACGTTCAGCCCCGCCTTCGCCACCAGATCCAGCGTCTCCAGCGCCGCACCTTCCGCCATGGCTGATACCGAACAGCAATGCCCCACCACCACGGGCGCATCAAACCCCGTGTCCAGCACCGCGTTGGCAATTTCGCGCAGCGTGTTGGAATTGGTATCCAGCGTTTCATCCACGTGGAAATCAACTGACAGCCCCAGCTTGGCCGCCAGATTCAGAAAATCGCGGATGCGCACCGGGATATCCGGCACCGGATAGGTCACCATGCCCAGCACCCCGCCATATTGCGCCACCAGTTTCGCTGTGCGCGCAAAAGGCCCTGTCGTATCAAACCCCTCACAGCCAATCAGACAGGCGGCTTGCAGATCAATCCGCCCTTCCCACTCCGCCCGCAGCGCATCAAACACCGGCCAGCTGATCGCATCCTGCGGTGCCGCACTATCCAGATGCGTGCGCACTGCCCGCGTCCCATGCGCATAAGCACAGCGCAGCGAGAAATCCGCCCGCGCCCGCACATCCGCCGCTGTCCAACGCGCTGCCGTATCACTGCGCACCGTTGTCAGCGCCCCCATGAACGTGCCATCCGGGTTCGGGCTGCGCGGCCAGATATGCCCCTTGTCGATATGCGTGTGCATATCCACAAAGGCAGGCAGCACCATCGCCCCCTTCATATCAATCCCAATCGCCTGTTCACCCACGATCAGCCCATCTGAAACCGAGATGTTGCTGCGCACAAGCGCGGCCGTCTGCCCGATCAGACAACCCGGAATAGTCACGTTTTCCAACGTCACCGCACCTTTGGGCAATTGCAGAAAATCCATCATGTCTCCCGGCTCAGCGCGGATTCGTGCCACTTGCGCAGGAAGAACCATGACAGAAAACTCGTTGCCGCAAAAATGATCACGCCCACGATCGCAATCATCAGCAAGGCCGCAAACATGCGCGGATAGTTCAGCCGGTAACTCGCCTCCAGAATCCGGAAGGCAAGACCCGACCCTGACCCCGAAATCCCCGCCACATATTCCGCCACAATCGCTCCGATCAGCGCCAGCCCCCCGGCAATCCGCAGGCCCCCAAGGAAGTATGGCAGGGCTGATGGCAGTTGCAGAAACAGCAGTTTCTGCCACCAGCTTGCACCATAAATCGCATACAGATCGCGCAGATTGCTGTCGGTGGATTTCAGGCCCAGTGTGGTATTCGACAGGATCGGAAAGAACGCCACGATCCATGCGCAGATCAGCACGCGCGCCAGCGGATCCTGCACATAGATAAAGATCAGGGGCGCGATGGAGACGATGGGTGTCACCTGCAGCACCACCGCATAGGGAAAAAAGATCAGCTCGGCCGCGCGGCTTTGCGTGAACAGAATGGCCAGCACCACCCCGCCCACAATGGCAATACCCAGCGCCATGAAGGTGATCTTCAGTGTCACCCACAATGATCCGAACAGCATAGCGTAATCGGCCAGAAACCTGTTCCAGACCTTCAGCGGTTCGGGAAAGATCATCCCCCGCGTCTGGCTGGAATTGGAAAACCAATGCCAAAAGGCGATGGTCAGCAGCACCACCACCAAAGGCAGCGCCCACCGCGCCACGCTTTCAATCCGCCGGTTACGCGCGCGGCGTGCTTCATCGGCGTCGAAGATGGGGTCAGAGGTGGTCATGATCATGCTCCCCTATGGCGCGGCGCAGGGCCTCGGAAACCACCTGTGTATGGGCTGCGTAATCGGGCGATGTGCGGAACCCCATGTCACGTGGATAGGCTGCATCCACCTTCAGTTCCTGCACCACGCGCCCCGGACGCGCCGCCATCACCACGATACGGTCGCTCAGGAAAACGCTTTCAAACACCGAATGTGTGACGAAAATCACCGTGCAGCCGATCTTGGATTTCAGCGCCAGCAGATCATCATTCAGCTTTTGCCGCGTGATTTCATCCAAGGCTGCAAAGGGTTCATCCATCAAAATCAGACGCGGGTTTGTCACAAAGGCCCGCGCGATGCTGACGCGCATCTTCATGCCGCCCGACAATTCGCGCGGATAGGCATCATGGAAATTCTGCAAGCCCACCAGTTCAAGCGCATTGGCAATCCGGTCCTTGACCGATTCAAAGCTTTGCCCGCGCAGGCGGAACGGCAGCCACACGTTCCTTGCCACCGTCGCCCAAGGCATCAGCGTTGGTTCCTGAAACACCACGCCAATATCGCCGCGGGTCTGCTGACCGTTCCAGACAATCCGCCCTGTCGTTGGCCGCATCAGCCCCGCTATCAGCCGCAGCGCCGTGGATTTGCCGCAGCCCGAAGGCCCCAGCAAGGACAGGAAATCCCCCTCATTCAAGGTCAGATCCATGCCGTCCAGCGCCGTCACCGTGCCGTTGAACACCTTGGAAATGCCCGCCATCTGCAAAAGCTGCGGACGCTGGCCAAGCGGTTGAATCGTGCGGGGGGACAGATCGCTCATATGTCTTCCAGTCGGGTGGGGGGCCGCCCCTGCAGGCGACCCCCTGTCAGCGTGCTGCAAACAGGCTTATTCCGCAGGCTTCAGGTCCAGCCCCACACCCTTGTTCACAAATTGCAACGTGTAGCTGGCCTTCCAGTCAAGATCAGCCGGCGCCGCACCCACTGCCACCATCTTGTTATAGAAGTCCTCGACCTTCGCATCCGTCATCGCACCCGCCCCCAAGGTCAGCGCATCGCCTGAAAACACGATGCCATTGTCCTTCATCGACTGGATCGCATAGGCAATCGCCTCATCCGTCATTTCCGGGTTATCCGCCTTGATCAGCGCATTCGCCGCCGCATTGTCACCGTACAGATAGTTCGTCCAGCCAATCGCCGACCCGTCCACAAAGCACTGCACCACCTCCGGGCGGGTCGTCACGTTGTCCGACAGCGTTTCCACCGTCGTCGAATAGGCCGTGTAGCCCGCATCCGCGATCAGCCACACATCCGGCTTGATCCCCGTTTCCTTCTCAAAGAAATACGGCTCTGATGACAGATAGCCCTGCATCCCCCAGGTCGTGTTCGCAATCAGCGGTGCTGCGCTGAAGGTATAGACCTCGCGCTGTTCCGGCTTGAAACCATAGGCGTTGACCATCCAGGCCCAGAAGGTCAGCACACCACCATCCGAGATCAGGAACTTGTCCAGCTTGGCCAGATCCGCGAACGATGCCGCCGCCCCCGGATGCGTCACAATCACCTGCGGGTCTTTCTGGAACGCTGCCGACACCGTCACAATCGGCAGGCCCTCGGCCACCGCCGAAAAGCCGTCCAGCGTGGACCCGCCCATGTGGAAATCAACCTGCCCCGCCAGCATCAGCGCCCGGTTGTTCACCTGCGGCCCCCCCGGCAGGATCGTCACGTCCAAACCGCAAGCCGCATAGGTGCCATCCGCCACCGCCTGATAATACCCACCGTGTTCCGCCTGAGCCACCCAGTTGGTGCCAAAGGTCACCGCCACGTTTTGCGCCAGCGCAGCCCCCGCAATTGGCAGAATCGTAGCGGCAAGTGCAGTTGTCGTCAGGAACTTGTTCACATCATCCTCCAGGTTTTATTGTCATTCTTGGCTTTTGCGATCCTAGTCCGCAGGCAGACCTCCGGTAGGGTGCATCTTTTGGCCCTGCGGCTTTCCCCGATCAAAGCCCATTGATGCGGCAACTGGCAAGGCATTTGATTACGCCTTAGGCAGTTAGCGTGCCGCCCGTCAGCCGCCAGCCCAGCGATTGCCAAATTTCCCCAGACGCGCAGAATGGGCCACCAGCACCGGAGCCATGATGAAAACCCTGTCCCCCCCGGCGATTCGCCCCCCCTTCGCCCGCTATGCCCACGGGGTCGAGGTGCCCCCCGGCGCCCGTCTGGTTGTTACCTCAGGCCAGCTTGGCCTGCGCGCCGATGACAGCCTGCCAGCCGATGCGCGCGGTCAGGCCGATGTCTGCTTTGCCAATTGCGCCGCCATTCTGGCCGAAGCAGGCATGGGCCCCGCCGACGTCATCCGCATCAACGCCTTTGTCACCGACCGCGCCCATATGCCCGCCTATATGGCCGCCCGTGATGCCTGGCTGGCCGGGGTCACCCGCCTGCCCGCCTCTACCCTTGTCATCGTGTCCGGCTTTACCCGGCCCGAATTTCTGGTCGAGGTTGAGGTGACAGCCGCAGCTCTGTAATTCCGACTAAAATTATCAGCTTTACATTTCCGACTGAATCAGTCATCTATTATCCATCCAAGCCACCCGGCATCGCGGGAAGCCCGGATCCATCGCACCACTTTCAAAGGATCCCACGATGACATTCCATCGCCTGCTTGACGCGCTGTTTGACTGGATCGAAGCCCCCAAGGGAGACCGGCCATGAACGCCCTGACAGAACCCCAGCTGTTCACCGAAAACGCCATTCCCGTGCATGATGCCACCACCCTGACCGCAGGCGGCGTGCAGGCGCGCATCGTGCTGCACGGGCAGGTCTATGCCTTGCGCATCACGCGGGCCGGCAAGCTGATACTGACCAAATAGGCCCGGTCACGAATCAGACTTGGCCACAAAGCAGACTTGCTCACAGGCCCGCAGCAATCGTGCGGAACATCGCAATATTGCCTTCCGCCACGCCCGCATCCTCAAATCCGCGGTCAGCCGCATTGACCGCAATCACCACGCCCGCACCCGGGTTGATGTAGATGTATTGCCCGTAAATCCCTTGCGCCATCACCTCACCCGGCGCCGCGTTTGCCGGAATCCACCACTGGTACCCATAGGCCGAACCATCTGCGGCCTGTGGGGCCGTGGATTGCGCAATCCATGCGGCCGGCACGATCTGCCGCCCTTGCCACTGCCCGCCTTGCAGCACCATCTGGCCCAGCCGCGCGTAATCGCGCGTTGTCATGTTCATTCCGCCCAGCACGAATGACACGCCATCGCCATCCGTCAGCATGATAACATCATCCTGCAACCCCAAGGGCCCCAACAGTTTTTCTTCCATCAGCTCAGGAATGTCCCGCCCCGTTGCCCCCCGGATCACCATGCCCAGCACATGCGTATCAATCGAGACATAGTGAAACCGGCTGCCGGGCTCTGCTTCGCGCGTGGTCAGGCCCGCCGCAAAGGCATCCATCGACCCACCCAATGCAAGAACGCGCCCCATCTTGTTGATGTCACTGTAGAAATCCAGATAATCCTCATTGAACGCCACACCCGATGACATGGTCAGCACGTCATGCACACTGGCCCCGTCATAGGCAGACCCTGCCAGTTCCGGCGCGTATTTCGTGACCGGATCATCCAGAGACGCAATCGCCCCTTCGGCCTGCACAATGCCGAACAACACCGACAGAAAGCTTTTCGCCACGGACCAGCTGATCCGCCGGTCATCGGCCTTGGTGGACTGGTGGTAGCTTTCATGTACGATCTGCCCATCCTTCAGGATGACCAGCCCCGTGACAGACCGCTCCGTCACCCATTGCTGTGCCTCAGGCGTCAGCCCAACCGTCTGCCCCACCGGCAAATCCGACACAGGCCCGGTGCCGCGCGACAGGGTGCGGTGAAAGAACAGCTGATCCATGTTGCTGAAATTGAAAACAATGTTTTCCGCCGCAAACAGGCTGTTCACCGCCATCAGCCGCGTGATCTCATCGCGTTTCCACAAGGCGACGGCAGCCGCCAACAGCACAATGATCGCCAGCCCCTTGGCTCCAATCCGAAAGATGCGCGCCATGCCCTGCCCCCCCGCAACGACCTAAGGGAAGGTTGCCCCCCGCTGCACTGTCTGGCAACGCGAACGCTGCGTCACAAGGCTGCCCTGCCGCCGGGCGCGCGCACCAATTTTCTTGCAAGAAAATTCCAAAATCTTCAAAGATTTTTGGCCGGATTTTTATGAAAAATCCGGGGCCCGGCGGCCAGGTAGGTGCTTTGCGATCCGCGGGCATTCTATGAACAAAACCTGAAGACGGCCCGCCAAGCCATTGATTTTGCTGACTGCGAAATCTGTCCCATCATGGGACACGGCATTTTCTGCGCAAATGAAAAGGCGCGGCAGGTTACCCCACCGCGCCCCTGTTCTTTCGATCGGTCGGGCTGATCAGCCCTCTTCGTTATCGCTTGACCGCAGCCCTGACGGGGCCGCGATGTTGGCAATCACGAAGTTCCGCGAAATCGTTGGCTTGGCGCCAGCAGGCAGCACCACATCATTGATGTGGATCACATCGCCGACGTTCTTGCCGGTCAGGTCAACCGTGATGTGGTCAGGAATATCGCCTGCCAGCACTTCCAGTTCCACTTCGGCGCGCACGACCGTCAGCGTACCACCACGCTTCAGGCCGGGGCTTGCTTCGTGGCCCACGAAATCAACATGGATGAACAGGTTGATCCGGCTGTCATCGGCCAGACGCATGAAATCGATATGCGTCGGCAGGTCCTTGACGATATCACGCTGCACACCGCGACAGATGACGTGCGAATCTTTGTGGCCGTCAACCTTGATGTTGATCAGCGTCGAAAGGAAACGGCCCGCCTTCAGGCGCTTCAGCAGCATGTTGTATTGCAGCTTGATCGGCGTGGGCTCTTGCCCGGCGCCGTAGATAATGCCGGGTACGTAGCCGTCACGACGGGCTTGACGGGCGGCCCCCTTGCCTGTCCCCGTCCGTACCTCGGCCACAAGATCCGGGATCTCACGTGCCATGGTCTTCTCCTAAATACGTCCGCTGACCTCCAAGGGTGTGCCGCGCGACCGGGGGGCTATAGCGGGGTTTCGTGGCGGTGGAAAGAGGGAAATTCAGGCAGCCGCGCGCGATTCCTCAACCGGGCCGATATCAACCCAAGGCTGCCCGTTGGCCCAGCCACCACGGATCAGACGGCCGGGCTCGCGGATTTCGGGATGATCCGCCTCCCAGTCCCGGTAACGGTCATTACTGATGATCGGTGCCTTGGTGCGCCGCGCGGCCTGCAGGATATGCGTATCGGCCACCGTGCCCTTGTGCACCACATGCACGCGGTGGCGCGGCAGGCCCAGCAGATCCGCAAAGCCCGCGCTGTTCTTGAAAGCGCCCGCCACCAGATAGCCCGCATTGGCATCAAAGGTGACCTCGGGCCTGTAGCCCATATCCGTCAGCTGGCGCAGGACAGCGCGCAGGGTGCCAAGGTCTGGCACGTTGTCACGCCAGTGCATGACGTTTGATCCATCAACAATCACCCGCCGCGGATCAGGCTTGATGATCCAGCCGGTGTATTTGCGGCGCGGCCCGAACCAATCACGCGCAGCAGTCAGCACCAGGAGCACGGCCCCCGCGACGGCCGCAAGGCCTGCAATCAGCGCAAGGTCCTGCAGACCGGGCATGGCGAAAAGCGCCGCCGCGCAGCCCGCAAACAGAACGAACAAAATCAATGGCACGCGCATGGGTTGAGTTTAGGCCAAGCTGCGCATGCCGCCAAGGCCCGTTGTGAACTTGCGTATAGGGTTTCAGGCCACAAGGCGCCATTGCCTGCCTGCCCGGCGCAAGCTAGGTCACCGGGCCAGAACCCCGGAGATAGCATGACATCCCTGCCTACCCTGATTGCCGCGCGCACCGGCATTGCGGCCTTTGCGGCCATGGGGATTGTCTGGGGCACCTTTGCCGCCGTGTTGCCTGACCTCAAGACCATGCTCGGCGTGGATGAAACACGCCTTGGCCTTCTGATGTTCATGACACCGCTTGCTGCGGTTACCGCCATGCTTCTGGCCCCGCGCCTTGGTACGGCGATGGGTGGCGTCGCCCTGCCTGTCTCAGTCGCGCTTATGGCGCTGGCCTTCATGTTGCCCGGGCAGGCAAGTGCTCTGTGGATGTTCCCCCTTGCCATGATGTGCTGCGGTGCCGCCACGGGCCTGACGGACGTGCTGATGAACGCGCGCGTGGCCGCATTGGAAAACGAACGCGGATTGCACCTGATGAACCTGACACATGCCGCTTATTCCTTTGGTTACGCGGGCGGCGCGATTGCCACGGGGGGAATGCGCAATGCGGGATGGTCACCGGCCTGGGTGATGGGCACGGCGGGGCTGATCGCGCTTGGCTTTGCTGTGCTTGCGGCCGAGAGGCAGGGGCGGATCACCGGGCTGGTCGTGCCAAAAGGTGAAAAGGCCGGGGGCCTTGGCTGGGTGCCCGTGATTGGCGGGGCCATGGTGCTGATCGCCTTCATGACCGAAAACGCAGCCGAGAATTGGTCGGCCCTGCACATTGAAAAGACGCTGGGCGGCAGCCCTGTGGAAGGATCGGCGGCCCCGGCAGCGCTGGCATTGACCATGGGCTTTGCGCGGCTGGTGGGCCAGGGCATTGTGGCACGCGTGAACCCGTTCTGGCTGATGCGCGCGGGCGCGGTGCTGGCCGCCATCGGCGCGCTGATTGCGGCGGTCGCATCATCGCCCGCCATGGCCTATGCCGGGTTCATCGTGATGGGGATCGGGGCATCGGTCATTGCGCCCACGGCGTTTTCGCTTGTGGGCCGCTATGCCCAGCCAGCCGCACGGGCGCGCGCCGTGGCGCGGGCCACCTTGCTGGGCTATTTCGGCTATTTCTTCGGCCCGCCGACCCTGGGCTTTCTGGCGGGCACCTTCGGTTTGCGCGCGGCCTTTGTCTTTGCCGCCTGCGCCCTGATGGGGATCATCCTTCTGGTGGCGGTGATGGCGCGTCAGCGTCCCGCCCAAACAGGCCCGTCATCGCCCGGCTGACAAGGTTGGTCACTTTCGGTTTCGGCAAGGCCACGAACGGCATGGGGCGGCACACCTCCATCGCGGCTACGCCAACACGCGCTGTCAGCGCCCCGTTCACCACCCCCTCGCCGAAACGGCGCGACAGTTTGGAGATAAGCCCACCCCCGGCAACGGACCCGATCAGATCATCGGTCAATGCCACCGCCCCCGTGGCCACCAGATGGCCAAACACCCGCCGCATCAACCGCCAACTGCCAAGCGTCCCTGCCCGCCCGCCATAAATCTCGGCAATGCGCCGCACCATCCGCAGGTTGGCAAACAGGGCCATGGCCACATCGGCAAGGGCCATGGGCACAAGCGCTGTCACCATGGCCACACGGCGCGCCGCGGCCTCGATCTCGCGCCGGGCGGTCTGGTCAAGGTCGGCCAGCAGATCGGTTTCGGCCATGGTAAGCAGCGCATCGGCATCCATCACATCCGCTTGCCTTTCAGCAAGCCGCGCCCGGCCCCAAGCGGTTTCTGGGCGCGACGCGTAAAGCCGCGCCAGATCGGCCACCACGGCGCGGGCGGCTGACAGGTCAGCCTTGGCGGCAATCGCGCGGTCGCGCAGCGTATCAAGGCGGCGCAAGCGAACGAAGGCCGCGAATTCACGGACAGACAGGATCAGGGCGGCCAGAATAGCAACCGCCAGCAAAGCCAAGGCCACGCTGCCAAGGATCGCGTTGCGCGCCAAAAGGCCCGTGACAAAATCCCAAAGGGCGACGGACAGGATAAAGCTGAACAGCGCGGCAAAAGCCCAAAGTGCAAATCGCGTCGTGGCCGAGCCTCGGCTTGTGGCAATAGCTGCGACGGTTTGCATTTGTGTCGGCAGGGTGTCGGGCACAGGTGCGGCAAGGCCGGGGTCAACATCACCGTCCAGGGTAATCAGCGCGGGGCGGCGCAGGGGGGCGGGGTCATCAGCCATGGCGATATGTTCGAAAAACACAATTACTGGACAAAGATTGCGTGACCAAGATCCCTTTCGCGTCTGATTTCTGCAATCTGTTCACAGCATATCCCCGATCAGAAACTGCGCTGCACGGTCCAGCCGGATATGGGGTGGCCCTTCACCCGGCGCGCGGCTGCTGCGCGCAGGCGCAAAGGCCATCAGCGCGAATTCGGCATCCAGCCAGGCAGCCGCCCCCTCGCGCGCGGGCGACAGCAGGCGCGCAGGGTCGGCGGGCAATTCGCCTGCATACATCGCTGCCTGCTGGCCGGTTGACAGCAAACGCCCGCGCACCGCCTCCAGCACCTCATCCCCGCGCCTGACAGTTTCCTCAACCGTCGCGCGGTATGAGGCAATCGACATCGCCTCCGTCTCGGCCCCCGCGAAATCAGCCCGCGCCTTGGCCTCGGTCAGCAAGGCCGTGGTGATGGCTGTCAGGCGCGGATGCTGGCTGTGGTGCAGATGATCCGCCTTGGTGGCCGCAAACAGGATCCGCTCCACATGCTTGCCCCCCAACAGTGCCGTCAGCCAGCCATTGCGCCCCGGGCGGAACACGCCCAGCACATCGGCCATGGTGCGGCGCAAATCCTCCAGCGCCTGCGGGCCACGGTGGATGGCATCCAGCACATCCACCAGCACCACCTGCCGGTCAATCCGCGCGAAATGCGTGCGAAAGAACGGCTGCACCACGCGCGACTTATAGCCTTCAAACCGCCGCTCCATTTCCGTCCACAGGCTGCGACGGCCCGTGGTGGCCGGGGTGGGCAAAGGCGCAAAGGTCAGCACGGGCGAGCCTGCCAGATCACCGGGCAACAAGAACCGCCCCGGCGTGCAATCGGAATATCCCGCCGCACGCGCAGCCTGCAGATAGCCGGTGAAAGACGACGCCAGCGCCTTGGCGCGGGTTTCGTCAAAGGGCAGCGCGCCGTCTTCGGCACGGGTGGTGGCCATGAAATCGGCAGCCTGCGCGCGGTGGGCAAGGCGCGACAGCACCTCTTCCGACCATTGCGCATAAGTCTTGTCGAGCAGCCCCAGATCAAGCAGCCATTCACCGGGATAGTCAATGATATCAACGTGCAAGGTGCGTGTGCCTTGCAGGGCGGCAAGCAGCCCCGAGGGCGCCACCCGGAAGGAAAGCCGCAGTTCCGACACGGCACGCGTGGATGCGGGCCAGCGCGGATCATCGCCCGTCAACGCCGCCAGATGGCCTTCGTAATCAAAGCGCGGCAGGGTCAGATCGGGCTGGGGTTGCAGGAACGCCGCCTCAATCCGCGCGGCCGCCGTCAGTTGCGGCATGCGCCCCCGGTGCAAAAGATTGGCCACCAGCCCGGTGATGAACACCGTCTTGCCTGCACGCGAAAGGCCGGTCACGCCCAGCCGGATGACCGGGTCGGTGAAAAGGCCCGATACATTGGCCACCACCCCCCCTACCCTGTCTGTAATGGCCTGAAAGACCACACCGCCCCCTCTGTTGCCTTTAACCCGCGACTACGGGCTTATCTTTGCCATCCGGACTGCACAAGATAGCGCACCCCAAGGTCGGCATCCGGCCCGCTGGTTGCAAGGGTCCCCTGCAAGATCAGCTTGTGCACGGCACACAGATCAGCCGGGCTGGCCAGAAAAGGATCACTGAAGGCAGTCAGCATGGCTGTGGCATTTTCCGATGCATCGATCGCCGCCATGGCAGCACTGCCAAGCGCCTGCCGGGCAATGCCAGCATCCGCGTCGGTCATCGCATCAAACGGGGCATCCTGCACTTCAACAATCGTGGCGGCCGCACGTTCGATCAGCAGGTCAGTGCGGTCTTTCTCTGCCCAATCAGCAATGGCCGACAAGATCAGACGTCGCTCTTGCCCCACCTCAAGCGTGCCATCCAGGAACGGGCCGCATAGTTCAACTGGCAAGCCCTCTGCAATCCGCAAAAGCCCCGCAAGGTAATTGCGCTGCACATCCACTGGCAAACGCCGCATGCCCAGGCGGGCCTCGGCCTCACCGAACAGGGCAATGTATTCTGCGGCCATGCGGCCAACGGTTTCAGGATTGCCCGGGGTCACCCCCATTTCAAAGTGCACCCGCGCGATTTCTGTCGCGGCCCGGTTGCGCACTTCGGCGTTATCAAACAATGCCGCGATATATTGTTCAAACGCCTCGGCCACCGCCGGAGGTGCCAGTCCGCGCGCAGCAATCGTCTCCATCATCGTGGCGCGCGCGGCGGGGTCTTCCAGCAGGTTCTGCACTGCCGTGATGACATCATCAGGCGGATCGACATTGTAGTTGACTGATGAATCATCAAAGGCCGGGTCAGTGTAGGAATTGCCGGCGATCTTGTCGTCATCATATTCCGTTGTAACGGCAATCTCGGATTTGCTGATGGCCACCTCTGCCAGTTTTTCAGCCTCGGGCGCGGCGGGCAGACCCAGATCAGCATCGCTTATGCCCGCTGGTGGTGTATCATAGGAAGCAGCCTTGGCACGCTCTGCCAAAGGCGGCGCGATCACCGGATTGCCTGCAATCTTGTCATTGTCATCAATTGTCGGCTGGGCTAGCGCGGCCTTGCTGATCTCTGTGTCGGTTTTGGTGACGTCAGCTGCGGGTTGGCCCATGTCGGCATCAACCACCGGATCAGGCAGGGTCGATGGCTGTTTCTGCCGCGGCAGCAGTGGTGGTTCAACATAGGGGTTGCCCGCAATCTTGTCGTTATCCTCGACCGAGGTCACAGCCTGCGCAGCCTTGCTGACCTGCAGATCAGCTTGCTTTGCACTGTCTGCGGCAGGCTGGCCAAATGCAGCGGGATCCGTCCCCTCGGCCAGCTCTGACGGGTATTTCTGCCGTTCGGTCAAAGGACCAGAACCCGTGTCTTCACCATTCCCGGCAATCTTGTCTTCATCATAGTTTGACACGCCCCCTGCCGCATATGACACAGCCAGATCGGCAGACTTGAAGAGCGGCAGGTCGCTTCGGATGCCAAGATCGGCATCGCTCATGCTGGCGGTCATGACCGAAGCAGCCTTCTGCCGGTCTGATAGGGGCAGCGGGGGCGGTTCGTTCCCATCAACCTTGTCTTCATCATAGATTGACGGGCGGGCATCGGCATGACGCACCGACACATCCGCATCCTTTGGCGCTTCAGGGGATGCGGGCAGGCCAAGCTCTGCCTCTGAAACAGCCTCGGGCAATTGGCCCGGGGCCTTTTGCCGATCTGCCAAGGGCGCGAAGGTTTCCGGGTTTCCGTCGATCTTGTCGGTATCATAGGTGGTAATCCGGCCAGCCGCAGCTACCGAAACCTCAGCCACCGCAAGCTTTTCACCATCCGGACCTGTGCCAAGCTCGGCAGGCGTTGGGGCAATGTCCGGGGTCCGGCCTGGGGCCTTGGTGCGTTCTGTCAGGGGCTGGCTGACGGGTGCGTTTCCGGCAATCTTGTCGGGATCAAAGTCCGACGGGTTGCTATCGGCTGCCTTTGAGGCGACCAGATTGCCGACCTTGGGTTCGACGGGATCAATGGGCAGGCCAAAGGCTTCGGCTGAAATCCCGGCCTGTGGCAGGTCTTGTGCGGCCTTTTGCACCTCGGGCAGGCCGCCCTGTGCCGCCGCTGCACCAGACCAGCCGGACAGTGCAAGAACGGACATAAGATTGGAAAGCACACGCATATCAGCCACCGTCAAACCGTCATGGCAAAGAATGACCACAGCATTGCCCCCTTGGCCAGAGGCTTTGGTTGCGCTAGGCCGGGTTTATGCCACGTTACGCACTTTTGATCGATTATGACGGCGGGCCTTTTGCGGGCTGGCAACGGCAATCGCACTTGCCTTCGGTGCAAGGCGCGATCGAGGCTGCTTTGGCGCGGCTGACACCGGGTGACTATGTGGTGACAGGTGCCGGGCGCACAGATGCAGGCGTGCATGCGACTGGCCAGGTGGCGCATGTGGACATTCCGCGTGATTGGGATGTGGTGCGCCTGATGGGGGCGATCAATGCACATCTGCGTCCGCAGCCGGTGGCCGTGCTGCAGGTGGCGCAAGTGGCGGATGATTTTCACGCGCGGTTTTCAGCGCGCGAGCGGCGCTATCTGTTTCGCCTGCAGGGCCGCCGCGCGCCTGCAACGCATGACAAGGGGCGCGTCTGGCAGTTGGGGCACGCACTTGATCTAGCGGCAATGCAGGCGGGTGCGGCACATCTGATCGGCAAGCATGATTTCACGACCTTCCGGTCAGCCTTTTGCCAGGCAAACAGCCCGGTCAAGACGCTGGATGAAATCACCATCACCGAAAGCGCCGTTCCCGGTGGCACCGAATACCGTTTCACGCTGCGCGCGCGCAGTTTTCTGCACAATCAGGTGCGGTCGATCGTGGGCACATTGGAACGCGTGGGCGCTGGCCAGTGGCAGCCGGATGATGTGAAAGTGGCGCTTGAGGCGCGGGATCGGCAGGCCTGCGGGCCGGTCTGCCCGCCGCAGGGGCTGTATCTGACGGGCGTTGGTTACCCGGATGATCCGTTCGCCTTGACCGTCGTCTAGCGGGGGGCGCTTGTCGTGCCCTGTCGGGCATTCCGCGCTGTGCAGCCGCACGCCTTGTCGCGAAGAAAGCGCATCAGCGCTTGATGAGCGCCCGGTTGCAGAAAACCGCTACCTGTTGCAGGCGGCACTTTGCATGATGTCGCCTGGCTGTGCCGTGATCCAGTCTGATCCCGTCAGCGTGCCATCAGCCGCAAGCGCCGCGCCATCGACCAGATCGGCATGGCGCCCGCCTGCGCAATCAAACGCAATCGGCACGCGCTGCGTGCCCACCCAGCGTTCGACAAAGATCAGGTCCGCCTGCCGGAACGCCGGGTTCTGATCCGACATGCGCAGGCTTGTGCCATCCAGCGCCATGTAGCGCGATGTCACCGGGAAAAGGTATGTCCATGGCCGAAGCAGTGATCTGTCCTCGGGCACCAGAATGATCTCGACCACATCGGGCAAATCGGCGGTTGACCGGGTAAACCACGTGTATTCGTTCCAGACCGAGAATGCGAGCATCGCCGCACCTATCGTGGCCGGCAGGCCCCAGCGTGGCAGGCGGTCTTTCAGCACCAGTTTCAGGATCATGTAGCACCCTGCGGCGCCAACCCCGATCACGAACATGGCCACAAAATCAAACACCATCGCGCGGGGCACCTTCCAGATAAAAGAATACGCCCCCGATCATGTCATGACCGGGGGCGTACAGTTTACTTAGTGTGCAACAGCCTTGCCAGCACCTTTCGGCACGCGGATCGACTGGATCAGGTCCTGCACGTCTTTCGGCGGCTCTTTCGTCATCATCGAGACGATGTAAGCCACGGCAAAGTTCAGCAGTGCACCCACCGGACCGAACGCGGCTGGCGAGATACCGAACCAATGCGCGTCAGCCGTGTTTGGCAGCCAGTTGGTGCCGGGGATGAAGAACCAGCCAAGGTACATGAAGATGTACACTGACGTGGCAATCAGACCCACGATCATACCGGCAATCGCGCCTTCCTTGGTCACACGGGTTGAGAAAATCCCCATCATCAAGACCGGGAAGATCGTCGCTGCCGCCAGACCGAAGGCCAGCGCCACCACCTGTGCTGCAAAGCCGGGTGGGTTCAGACCCAGCCATGTCGCCAGCGCAATGGCAAAGGCCATCGAGATGCGGGCGGCAAGCAGTTCACCCTTTTCGCTGATGTCAGGGCGCAGGACGCCTTTGATCAGGTCATGGCTGATGGCCGACGAGATGGCCAGCAGAAGGCCAGCCGCCGTGGACAGTGCCGCTGCAAGGCCGCCAGCGGCAACCAGAGCAATGACCCAGCCGGGAAGCTTGGCGATTTCAGGGTTTGCCAGCACCATGATGTCGTTGTTCACGGTGGTCAGCTCGTTGCCGACGATGCCCTGTTCGGCCAGCGTCTTGCCGTTCAGCGTTGCTTCGGCCAATGCGGCGTCAACAGCCGCCTGTGCCGTAACAATCGCAGCTTCCAGCGGTGCCTTGTCGGCATCCGCTGCAGCATCTGTCAGTGCCTTTTGGGCGGTCGCCAGTGCCTTGCCAGCATCAGCCAGCGCCTTTGGTTCGTTGAAGTACTGGATCAGCCCATCGCCGTTCTTGTCCGAGAACGCCAGCAGACCGGTCTTTTCCCAGTTACGGATCCAGGCCAGTTCCGGGTTGCTGTCGATTTCGGCAATCGACAGTGCCGGGGCACTGAACGTCTCGCCAGCAACAGCACCAGGCCAGAAGGTGGTCGTGATGTTCAGACGCGCCATCGAACCCACAGCAGGAGCCACGGTGTACAGCAGTGCGATGAACACAAGCGCCCAACCAGCCGACGAACGCGCGTCAGATACCTTTGGCACCGTGAAGAAGCGGATAATCACATGCGGCAGACCTGCCGTACCAATCATCAGCGACATGGTGACAAGGAACATGTTCAGCATGTTCGTGGTGTCAGCCGTGTAGGCGGTAAAGCCCAGATCCGTCACAACCTGATCCAGCTTGTCCAGGAAGTAGGTTTCGCCACCGCCGGGTGCATAGCCACCGATCAGGCCCAACTGCGGCAGGAAATTGCCCGTCAGGTTCAACGAGATGAAGATCGCCGGAATGGTGTAGGCGATGATCAGCACGATGTACTGGGCAACCTGCGTGTAGGTGATGCCCTTCATGCCGCCGAACACGGCATAAGCGAACACTACGGCAGAACCGATCAAGAGGCCGGTTGTAGTTGACACTTCAAGGAAGCGGGCAAAGGTCACGCCCACGCCCACCATCTGCCCGATCACGTATGTGACCGAAATCACGATCAAGCAGACCACAGCCACCATGCGGGCGGTCGTGGAATAGAAGCGGTCGCCCACGAATTCCGGCACGGTGAACTTGCCGAACTTGCGCAGATATGGTGCCAGAAGAAGTGCCAGCAGCACATAGCCGCCGGTCCAGCCCATCAGGAAGACCGAGTTGTTGTAACCGCCAAAGGCGATCAGACCCGCCATCGAGATGAACGATGCTGCCGACATCCAGTCAGCCGCGGTCGCCATGCCGTTGACCACTGGGCCAACGCCCTGACCAGCGGCATAGAATTCCGCCGTTGAAGAAGCGCGCGCCCAGAAGGCAATGCCGAAATACAGCGCAAAGGATGCGCCGATGACCAGAAGGTTAAGGGTAAACTGATCCATGAAGCTTACTCCTCAACGCCATGGTCTTTGTCGACCTTGTTCATGACCCGTGCATAGACAAAGATCAGAACAAGAAAGACGTAGATCGCGCCGTTCTGGGCAAACCAGAACCCAAGATCGGCACCGCCGACCGAAATGCCTGACAGCGCGGGGCGCAGCAGGATGCCAAGGCCGAAAGAGCACGCAAACCAGATCACCATCGAAATGACGATGATCCTGACGTTTGCAGCCCAATAGGCGTTGGACGATGACTTGTCCGCCATTGAAACTTCCTCCCTGTTGACCGGTGCACA
>JBJOQW010000214.1:0-6406 GCA_046049665.1 Pseudomonadota bacterium
GCGCACCAGACGGGCGGCCCAATAGTCGGACAGGAAGGGGAAGCGCGTCTTCAGCGTGGCGATCAGATTGGCTACGCCATCCACCGGGAAATCGCCGCCGGGCAGCGGCACGCCCGCCGTCCAGATGCGGTTGGCCGAGGGGAAGGCGACTGTCAGCTTTTCCAGCGCGGATTCGGCAAGGCGGCGGTAGGTGGTGATCTTGCCGCCGAACACGTTCAGCAGGGGCGCGCCATTGGTATCAAGCGACAGCACATAATCACGTGTGGCCGCCGTGGCCGACTTCGCGCCGTCATTATACAGGGGCCGCACGCCCGAATACGTCCAGACGATATCAGCGCGGGTGACGGGTTTCTTGAAATATTGCGTGGCAAAGTTGCAGAGGTATTCCTGTTCTTCGGGCGTGCAGACGGCATCCTTTGGCGCGCCTTTGTGATCCTGGTCCGTGGTGCCGATCAGCGTAAAGTCCTGCTCATACGGAATGGCAAAGATGATGCGGCCATCGGTGCCCTGAAAGAAATAGCAGCGGTCGTGATCAAACAGTTTCTTCGTGACGATATGGCTGCCGCGCACCAGGCGCACGCCTTCGGTGGAATTGATCCGCGCCACGTTGCGGATGATGTCTTCGACATAGGGCCCGCCTGCGTTGACAAGGGCCCGCGCAACGTGCGTTTCGCGGCCTGTGGCACCTTCGGTCACGACCTCCCACAGATCGCCGGTACGGGTGGCGCTGACCACACGGGTCTGCGTCATGATGCGGGCACCGCGCGCCTCGGCGTCGCGGGCGTTCAGCACGACAAGGCGCGAATCCTCGACCCAGCAGTCAGAGTATTCATAGGCCTTGGCGAATTTCGCGTTCAACGGCGCACCTGCCGGATCATTGCGCAAATCCAGCGTGCGCGCGGATGGCAGAATCTTGCGCCCGCCCATCGTGTCATACATCAACAGGCCAAGACGGATAAGCCAAGCGGGGCGGCGCCCCTTCATCCACGGCATGATCTTTGCCAGCAGACGCGATGTGGGCGTGTCGGATTCAAACCGCATGGAGGGGTGATAGGGCAGCACGAAGCGCATGGGCCAGCTGATATGCGGCATGGCGACCAGCAGCGTTTCGCGTTCTTCCAGCGCTTCGCGCACAAGGCGGAATTCAAAGTATTCCAGATAGCGCAATCCGCCGTGGAACAGCTTGGTCGATGCCGATGAGGTTGCCTGTGCCAGATCGCCCTGTTCGGCCAGCGCCACGCGCAGGCCCCGGCCTGACGCATCCCGCGCGATGCCACAACCATTGATGCCGCCGCCGATCACAAACAGATCAAGCGGCGCGTCAGTGCGCTGGTTCATGCCGGCCTCCCACCCGCTTGTTCCGCTGCATAGGTGGCGGGCAGCGGCGTTCTTTGTCAACGTTTATTTTCGTTTGTGTTCGCAGATTTTCAAAACGAACATCTTCGCACATTGACCCTAGGTAAAGAATATCTGAAAATCCAAGGCGCTATGAAAAGCGTAGAAAGCGGCTATTTATCAGAGGCTAGGCAGCGGCGGAGGGGCCCTTGGCGCTGAGTTTCAGGCAAACCGAAATACTTGATCTTGCACGCAGTGAAGGCCGCGTGGTGGTGGAATCACTCGCCGAACGGTTCAACGTGACCCTGCAAACGATTCGCCGTGATCTGACCGACCTGTCGGATGCGGGCCTGCTGGACCGTGTGCATGGCGGGGCCGTGGTGCGCACGGGTGTTTCCAACATCGGTTACGCCGAACGCAGGCGCATGAACGAAGGGGCCAAGGCGGCCATCGCGCGGGCCTGCGCGCAAGCCATCCCTGACAATTGCAGCATGATCCTGAACCTTGGCACGACAACCGAGGCCGTGGCGCGCGAGTTGCTGCACCATCGCAATATCACCGTGGTGACGAACAACATGAACGTGGCCAACATCCTTGTGGCCAATGCCAGCTGTGACATCATGGTGGCGGGGGGCGGCCTGCGCCGGTCTGATGGGGGGCTGGTGGGTGAGCTGACCACGCAATTCATTGAACAATTCAAGGTGGATTACGCAATCATCGGCTGTTCGGCGATGGACCGTGACGGCGATCTGCTGGATTTCGACATGGCGGAAGTGCGGGTATCAAAGGCGATCATCCGCCAGTCGCGCACGCGGTTTCTGGTGACCGACGGATCAAAGCTGGATCGCCCTGCCCCGGTGCGGCTGGCGTCTCTATCGGAGCTGGATGCGGTGTTTACCGACCGGCCCTTTCCTGCAGAACTGGCACAGGCTTGCAAGGGCTGGAACACGGCGCTGCATGTGGCAGCAGAACCTGAGGGATAACAGGCGCCAGAGACTTGGTGAGCGGGGGGGGATTCGAACCCCCGACCCCATGATTAAAAGTCACGTGCTCTAACCAACTGAGCTACCCGCCCTTACACCGTCTCTGGCGCAAGGCGGGTGATTAGAAACCTTCCGGCATGGGGTCAAGGACAAAAGCGCAGGGGGAGTGGCAAATTCATGGGCTTAGGCGTATATGGCACCGCATGAACCAGATGCAGCCCAAGTTTGGCCTGCCCTTCATGAAAATGCACGGGGCGGGCAATGATTTCGTGGTGATCGACTCGCGCGGGCGCGGGGCGGTGACGACGGCTGCGCTGGCGCGGGCCCTGGGCGACCGGAATCGGGGTGTTGGCTTTGATCAGCTGGCAGAGATTCGCGATGCGGATGGGGCGGATTTCGCGCTGGATTTCTGGAACAGTGACGGGTCGCGCGCGGGGGCCTGCGGGAATGCGACGCGCTGTGTGGCGGATTACGTGATGGCGGGGCTGGGGCGCGAAGCGGTGTCACTGGTGACCACACGGGGCGGATTGCAGGCAGTGCGGCAGGCGGATGGGCGGGTCAGCGTGAACATGGGCGCGCCGCAGTTGACGTGGGATAGCGTGCCGTTGGCGCGGGCGGTTGACCTGATGCATCTGCCCTTGGCGGGTGATCCGGTGGCGGTGGGGATGGGCAATCCGCATTGCATTTCGTTCGTGCCGGATGCCGAAGCGGTGGATTTGCGCGAGCTGGGGCCGGTGATGGAGCATGATGCGCTGTTCCCGGAGCGCACGAATGTGGAATTTGCATCGGTGATGGGCCCGGATGCGCTGCGCCTGCGGGTGTGGGAACGCGGGGCGGGGGTGACGCTGGCCTGTGGATCAGGTGCCTGTGCAACGGCAGTTGCGGCGCATTTGCGGGGGCTGACGGGGCGGCAGGTGGCCTTGCACATGGACGGCGGTGTGCTGGAGGTGGACTGGCGCGCGGATGGGGTTTGGCTGACAGGGCCGGTGGCGCGGGTGTTTGACGGCATGCTGAGTGCCGAATTCGTGGCGGCCCATCCGTGAACGCGCCGGTTTTTGCGACCTTGGGCTGCCGGTTGAATGCCTATGAAACCGAAGCGATGAAAGAACTCGCAGCGGCGGCGGGCGTGGCAAATGCGGTTGTGGTGAACACATGTTCAGTCACGGCCGAAGCTGTGCGCAAGGCCAAGCAGGAAATCCGGCGGTTGGCGCGCGAAAACCCCGGTGCTGCGGTGATTGTGACGGGCTGTGCAGCGCAAACGGAACCCGAGACGTTTGCGGCTATGCCGGAAGTGACGCGGGTGGTGGGCAACACGGAAAAGATGCAGGCCAGCACATGGCAGGGCCTGACGGCTGATTTCATTGGCCAGACAGAGCGCGTGCAGGTGGATGACATCATGTCCGTGCGCGAAACGGCGGGGCATCTGATTGATGGCTTTGGCCGCCACCGGGCCTATGTGCAGGTGCAAAACGGCTGCGATCACCGCTGCACGTTTTGCATCATCCCTTACGGGCGGGGCAATTCGCGATCCGTGCCTGCCGGTGTGGTTGTTGAGCAGATTCAACGCCTTGTGGACCGTGGTTTCAATGAGGTGGTGCTGACGGGTGTGGACCTGACATCATGGGGCGCGGACCTGCCTGCCACGCCACGGCTGGGCGATCTGGTGATGCGCATCCTGCGGCTGGTGCCGCATTTGCCGCGCCTGCGGATCAGCTCGATCGACAGCATCGAGGTAGACGAGGCGCTGATGATGGCCATTGCGACAGAGCCGCGCCTGATGCCGCATCTGCACCTGTCCCTGCAGGCGGGAGATGACATGATCCTGAAGCGCATGAAGCGGCGGCATCTGCGCGATGATGCGATCCGCTTTTGCGAAGACGCACGCAAGCTGCGGCCGGACATGGTATTCGGGGCCGATATCATTGCAGGCTTTCCGACCGAGACTGAACAGATGTTCGAAAACTCGCTGAAGCTGGTGGATGACTGCGGCCTGACATTCCTGCACGTGTTTCCCTATTCGGCGCGCAGGGGCACGCCCGCCGCGCGCATGCCTGCCGTAAATGGGCCGGATATCAAGGACCGCGCCGCGCGGTTGCGGGCCAAAGGGGATGCGGTGCTGCAGGCGCATCTGGCAGCGCAGGTGGGCCAGATGCATCACATCCTGACCGAAAGCGCGGGCATGGGCCGGACGGAGGGGTTTGCCGAAGTGCAGTTCCTGAACGATCAACCCGTGGGGCAGATCGTGATTGCGCCCATCACGGCTGTGCAAGACCAGCATCTGGTCGCCTGACGCCAAAATCCTTCAGAAGGATTTTGCCAAAAGTTTTCTGAAAACTTTTGCGCTTAACGCCGGATCGTATCGCCCGGCTGCAAGGTGGGAAACAGTTCCAGCACTTGGGCTGACGCTGCCTGTGAGATCAGTTCCGCCGCCTTGAACCCCACTTCGGCCCGGCAGGCATCCATCGTGGCAAGTTTGCGTGGCAGGCCATCAAGCAGCTCCACGCCGTTGAAGCCTGCCAGACCAAGCTGACCCGGCACGCTTATGCCCGCTTCCAGACAGTACAGCAGGCCCCCTGCCCCAATCATGTCATTGGAATAATACAGAAAATCCAGATCCGGGTTGCGCGCCAGAATGGCGGCTGTCATCTCGCGCCCTTTCAGCAGCGCCGAGCCGCCGGAATAGAATTCGCGGTCAACCAGAGGCAGGCCTGCGCCATGCAGGGCGGCTTCGAACCCTTCCATCCGTTTGCGCGCGCGGTGGTCATGCGGCATCATCGTGCCCAGAAAGGCAATGCGCCGGTATCCGGCAGCAATAATCGCCTCGGCCATCTGGCGGCCTGCCCTTGCGTGCGAAATGCCAACGGCACTGTCGACGGGTGATCCGTCAATATCCATCACCTCGACCACGGGCACCCCTGCGCGCTGCATCATGGCGCGGGCGGCATCGGTATGTTCCAGCCCGGCGACGATCAGGCCGGACGGACGCCATGAGAGCATTTCATAGATCACCTCTTCCTCGCGTTCGGGAAGATAGTTCGACACACCCACAACTGGTTGCAGCCCCGTTCCCAGCAGCCCCTGCGAAATACCGGTCATCACTTCGGGGAAAACCATGTTGGACAAGGACGGGATGACCACGCCCACAAGGTTCACGCGTTGGCTGGCAAGCGCACCCGCAATGCGGTTGGGCACATAGCCCAGCAGGCGTGCGGCGCGCAGCACCTTGTCACGCGTGGCGGGCGAAACATCGCCGCGGTTGCGCAGCACGCGGCTGACCGTCATTTCGCTGACACCCGAGGCATCGGAGACATCACGCAACGTCAGGGGGCGGGCTAGTTTGTTCAACACATGACCTCGGTTTTTTTAATGTTAGCGCCGAAAGTCCGGCTTGTCCAAGGGACAGCGTTTTCCACTGCCCAAGCGCAATTTCTGCGGTATGCTGTGCGAGCAACCATTCAACATAAGGTGCATTATGAAAGCAGTTTTTCCGATCCTTGCGCTTGGCCTGCTCACGGCCTGTGTTGCCCCCGACGTGCCTGTCGAGGCATTCGAGGCAGCCAATCCGGCCATTGCAGAACAGGCATGCCGTACGGCCGCAGCCCGTGAGGGCCTGACAGTTCAGCAGATTACGGCGTTCCGCGAAGTGACCGGGCCAAGCGGGCCATCCGGGCTGTCGGCTGTGATGACGGTCGGCGGCGGCGCGTCGGGCGAGGCGCGGTGTTCGTTTGAATATGCAACGGGCAAAGCAACCATCACCATGTTCTGACGACCGGTTGCCCTTTCCGCAGTGTTTGGGCAAAAAGGGTGCATGGCTCCGTAGCTCAGCTGGATAGAGCGGCGGTTTCCTAAACCGTAGGCCGCGTGTTCGAATCACGCCGGGGTCACCAGAATGCGAAGGGCGGTCTGCAAGGACCGCCCTTTTGGCATTGCGTTGCAAGATCAGATCAGAGCGTGCCCGCCGCCAGTTCACTGGCAATATGATCTGCCTGCCGGATGGCAAGCGCCACGATCGTCAGGGTCGGGTTTTCAGCGGCACCCGTGGTGAATTGCGATCCGTCCGAGATGAACAGGTTCGGAATGTCATGCGT
>JBJOQW010000215.1:0-10912 GCA_046049665.1 Pseudomonadota bacterium
GATCCGCAAGGGTCAGATGACGCCCGGACTCTGCCCGTTTGCTCAATTCGCTTCGCTGGCCGCCTAACAGAAAAAAATCATAGACCTTTTCTGATCAACATCGAAGCTTGCGACAAAACCCACGATCCGACCCAAACGTCAAAACCCGCTTGCTTCAAGCACGGCAACCACAGAAGTCGCTACAGCCACGAACCTCAGCCTCGGCAAACGAAACAAAGTCTTTGGCGATACCCAGATGGCCCCTTCGCTCTGGGAGCGCCTGACCCACCAACGCCCCGCATCAGGCTCGAGCCGTCTATGGATTGCTCCAGAATGACATGCAAGGGCGGCCTCATAGTCGGGACCAACTCACCGACTTAATAGTCAAGAAACAAATCTCCGCTACACCCGAGATTTTTAGGTTCAAGAGGAGAGATCAGTGCTTCGGGTAGTCTCGAATGCTACATGGTGGTATCACGATATCTCTTGGATGGATACCGCGCGACGGCTTTCTGACGCGCTTTTTTCTTTTACCCATGAGTGCTTTTGCCACACAGGTCAGTCTGTGTGGCCTCCGTGGATGCACTGTTCAGGCCTATCAGCCAGGCTCACAACACCGATACTTGGAACGCCCCGCACTTGCGGGCGCTAGGAAAACGTCCTCCATCTCTTGATCACTGATGAGGCAAGAAAAATGTCAAATGACACGCTTCAGGGCACCACGGGTAACGACAAATTCTTCAGCGGGGCTGGAGAGGACTCCCTACTGGGGGATGCGGGTAATGATGAGCTTTTCGGAGAATCGGGCAGCGACACACTTTTCGGCGGCGACGGAAATGACCGCCTTGCGGGTGGCACGGAGAATGATTTCATCGCTGGTGACGACGGCAACGACACGCTCTTTGGCGAAGATGGCGAAGACACGCTTCACGGAAATGCGAACGATGATGAGCTTTTCGGCGAAGCGGGAAATGATCGGCTTTTCGGCGGCGTAGGGCATGACCGCCTCGCGGGTGGCATCGATGACGACTCCTTAGCGGGGGGGAACGACGACGACACGCTCTATGGCGAACAAGGCGATGACGGCCTTCGAGGAGATGCGGGCAATGACCAGCTTTTTGGGGAAGCGGGTAATGACACACTTGCGGGTGGCGCCGGAAATGACGTTCTGAACGGCGGTTATGGCAACGATACGTTTCAGTTTCAGCGTGCCGGCGGTGCCGATACCGTAGCAGCCTTTAGCCTTACGGACACCGACGGCGACGGACGCTACGACGATCAACTTGACGTTAGCGAATTGAGAGCGCTCGACGGCAACCCTGTGCGTCCGCGAGATATCACAGTTACCGATGATGGTTTTGGTAACGCACTATTAACGTTCCCGGAGGGCGAGTCCGTTCTCTTGCTCGGCGTATCTTCTTTGCAGATGCAGACTAGCCGCCAGAAAATTGCTGCTGGAATTCCCTGTTTTTGTGCGGGAACGATGATAAGGACTGCGCAGGGTGAACAGGCGATCGAAACGCTGCGCCCCGGTGATCGGGTTCTTACACGCGACAATGGCCTGCAACCGCTGGCTTGGGTGGCAAAGCGACGATTAGGTGCTGCCGCTCTGGCTGCACGACCTGACCTGCGCCCTGTGATCTTTGATGCTGGATCGTTTGGACAGTCAAGAGGCTTGCTCGTTTCGCCCCAGCACGGGATACTTGTCGGCCGCGGCGCGGATGAGGTGTTGGTGCGTGCAAAGCACTTGCTACGCCAGCAATGTTATGGTGTGCGCTTAGCGAGGGGAATCAAGTCCATCACCTATGTGCATCTGATGTTTGAAACCCATCAGGTTGTCTGGGGTAATGACATTCCAAGCGAGAGCTTCTATCCCGGCCCTTGGGCCTTGTCGGCACTAAACGCGCCGGCTCTTCTTGAAATTGCCAAACTGTTTCCGAATGCCGTTCGTCTGGGTGCAATTGCCGGCTACGGGACTACGGCGCGTGACTTCAGAACTATTACCATTGAGCAAGAGAGGGCTGGGCATTCAAATGCTAAATCGCAGCAAGTAGAGTACCTCTTGCACAATTAGACTGCGGCAAGGGTTTGCCTATTCATCAACCCGGCAGGGCTTTCTGCAACAGGTCAGTTTGACCCGTGTCGCGTTGCCTTTACGTGGCATGAGCCGCAATCTGTGTGGTGGAAAGGAAGCATTCGAGCCCTGAGCAAGTTGGGGTCAGCTCGACCGTGCACCGCGCGCTTAAAGATCTTCACTCGTTTGATCTGGCCTTCGGCTTGACCGTTGCCCCACTGCATTTCAATCGCAATTCTGACTGCATTAATGTCTGCGTTAATAGTGCGGGCGAACCGCATGATTGCCGGCCACGCAAGTTGCCCTTGAAGCACATAGCAAGGCGGAGCATCGTTGAAAGGCAAAAGCCCCTGGGCCTTCGAACGCAAAGTTGCCTAAACGAACATCGGTAGTGGCACAAATCCCTGACAGGTCCCGTTCCGTTCCGTTGTCGCTGACCAACATGCAAGGGTAAGGGTAAGGGTAAGGGTAAGGGGCGCAACCGCATCTGGTTGCGAATTTATGGGTCGATGACCTGGAGCGACGCTTAACTCTTGCCTTTAGGTGGCCAGTAACCCACGGGGGTCCACGGATAATGGGCCTGTGTGTCATCGACATAATCGGGGTCAAGGTATATCGCCACACGCGAGATCAACTCGCCCTGGAACTCGTAGACCACGACGAAATGGCCAGATTGCCATTCCTTGCCATTCTGAAGGCGGCCGACGCTGCGGCCTTCGATCACCACGCGATCCTCTCCCACGGCATAGCTGAAGGTCTCGCAGGGGTGACGGACTGCGGCGACATAGCTTCCCAGCGCCTGGAAGAAGGCGCCCGTCTGCGCCTTGCCGCGCGCGGCGCCATATTTCGGGAATTCGAAGACCACGTCATCGGTCATCAGGGCGAAGACGTCGCCCATCGCGTCCAGGGTGGCGAGGAAGTTGGTGCCCAGTGCGATCAGGCGGTCCTTGGGGAGAGTCATTTGTCGTTCCTTCTTGCGGGCATGCCGCCATAGTCCTACGTTCCAAGGCGGAACGCCGGGGAGTTGCGTCAGCTGTCGGTTCGTGTCGCCCCTATGCCCGGGGCGGGAAGGCAGCGAATCTGCGCCGGTAACTGGAACCTAATCACCTCAATGCCTGACACAAGACGGCACAATTTGGATACCGAAGGCACATGAAAGTAACCGACCTTGCGCCCAAGGACTGCGATCTGGCCAAGTCCATGCTTGCTCATGTCGGAGCCAAGTGGTCGCCCTTGCTGGTTACCCATCTGGCCGATGGACCGCAGCGATTCAGCGACTTGCGCCGCGCTTTGCCCGGCATCTCGCAGCGCATCCTGACCCTGACGCTGCGCGAAATGGAGCGTGACGGGCTGGTTGGGCGACATGTTACGCCCTCGTTCCCGCCGCGCGTCGACTACAGCTTGACCGCCCTCGGGCAGGAATTGCGCGAGGCGATCTCGGCGCTTGGCCGTTGGAGCCTCGAGCGCGCCGACCGCATCGCCGCGGCCCAAGCTGCGTTCGACCAGAAAGAGACGCCGGGCGGTTAAGGATCCAGTCGGATCCGTTCTCTGCCCACACTCAGAGCAGATCCCTGCGCGCCGTGAGGCCTGCATTTCGACACGTTCTGATCGCCTCGTTTCTGGAGACCGGCAGACGTCATGTAATAGCTACAGTCGCGGTCCGGTTTTCGGGGAGAAGCCCGGACGGCACCTTCCTCTTGGCTCAAGATCAAGTTTTTGGACAACGGCGTTGAACGAGGACGGGAAGGCGGTGCAAACGGCACGCCTTCCCGCGCGTACTGATGTGGTCAGGCTGCGACGGTGCGAGGTCCGATGCGGTTGTCGAGCGCAAAGTTGCCAGCGCCCAAGACCGCCAGCGCCAGATATCCGCCGCCCAAAGCCATGTTCTTGTAGAAGCTGATCATCGCCTGTTGGTCGGCCGGGTTGAAGTCATAGAGAAAACCTGCGACGATACAGAAAGCGCCTAGGGCCAGCGCCGCAACGCGGGTCTGGAAGCCGAGGATCAGCGCAAGGCCGCCCACGATCTCGAACACGACGACGGGCCAGGCCAAGAAGGCAGGCACACCACCCGAGGCCATGTAGCCCGCGAAACCTTCGATCGAGCCGATCTTGCCGAGGCCCGCGAGAAGGAAAAGCATCCCGAGGAGGACGCGGGCGACCAGAGGTCCATAGTTTGTCAGTGCATGCATGTTGCTTTTCCTTTCAGTTGCAAGAGGTTAGGCCGACGTCCCGCCGACGATTTCTTGAAGAGCTATGGCCTCAGGCAGATTGCCTCAGGCCGGTTGCAACCAGATCGTGGGGGCGGGGTAGAGCGCCGGGGTCTGGCTGCGGATCACATCGGCGGTGCGATGCGGACGGTCGCGTGGCCGGTCGTCGAGGTAATGCTGCGTGACGAGCGAGCGGAAGCCATCCGCGTGGATGTAGTAGTGGATATGCGCCGGGCGCGGCCAGTATTCCTTTGGGAACAGGGACATCACACTGAAGCGTCCGTCCGCGTCGGCGATGACCGTGCCGCGCATGTCGATGTCGCGGTCGTTGAAGTCCGCATAATCGCCGTTCCGTTCGGGGAAGTAGTTGCCGGTTCCGTCGGTCTGCCAGATCTCCAGCCGGGCGCCGGGAATGGGCTGGTCGGGGGCTGCGGCATTCATCACGCGCCCCTCGATCCGCATCGGCTCGCCCGGCTTGCCGAAGCGGTTAAGGTTGGTGACCACCGGCACGTTGCGGATGTAGAACGGCCCCTCCATGTCACGGGCGGTTGGTACCTGGGCCTCTTGCGCACGGGCCGGACCGACCGACAGGCCGATGGCTGCGGGCAATGATGCTGCAAAGGTTAGAAAGCGGCGGCGTGCCGGTTGGCGGTATTGTTCGGTCAAATCGTCGACTCCTTGTGGTTTCGACGCTGGTTTGCCGCGTCGTTTCGCCTGAGCGACGTATCGTTTCGTCCCGCAATTGCAAGATGCACAGCTGTTCACGGCTAATCACGAGAAGGAGACCCGTCCTGCCGCCGTGGTTGCCCGGTTAAGCGTAACCCTCCTGGATCAGGCGCGCCACCAGCCAGCGTCCGGCCGGGCCGAGCGGCCTGTCCGCCGGGTGCGCGGCGCTCCATGTCAGTTCCGGCAGCATCCGGTTGGCGGGATCGGAGGGATCGAGCGGCAGCACCGCAAGGCGCCCTTGCGCCAGGTCATCGGCCACCAGATGGCCGGGCATCGTGCCCCAGCCAAGGCCATCCAGGATCATGCGGTGGCGCAGGTCCAGATCATTGACCCGCCAGCGGTTGACGGCAAAGGCGCCCCGGTCATCGGTGCCGGTGGCCAGCGGATCGGCAGACAGCAACAGCTGCATGTGATCGCGCAGGGTGTCCATCCGGATCGGGCCGGGCATCCGCGCCAAAGGGTGATGCGCCGCCGCGACCGGAATGCGTCGCACTGTGCCGCAGACGACACGCGCATAGCTTTCCATGCCGTCTGGCAGCGGCGTGTCGATCAAAAGCCCCAGTGTCGCCAGACCATCCCGCAGCACCCGCGCTGTGGCGTCCAGCGACTGCCGGGTGATCGAGACATCGACGAGCGGAAACGCCTCGCGCAAGGCCGCAAGGGCGCGGATCAGCGGCTGGATAGGTACAAAGGCATCGACCACGACCGAAAGCCGTGTCTCGACGCCCCGAACAAGGCCCGAGGCCTGCTGGCGGAACACATGCGCCGCCTCCAGCACGCGCCGCGCGCGCGGCAAGAGGGCAGCACCCGCGGGCGTCAGGCTGGCGCGATAGCCTGAGCGGTCAAGAAGCTGCGAGCCGGTCTGCAGTTCAAGCCCTTGGACGGCGTAGGTCACGGCAGACTGCGCCCGCCGCAACGCCCTTGCAGCGGCCGATATGCTGCCAGCGTCCACCACGGCGACAAACACGGTCAGCTGGTCCAGCGTGGCGCCTTCGGCAACAGTGTCCACGGCGATCTCCATCTGAATACCTGATGGATATCATCATGTCTTTATCTCTATCTTGCAAGTCCCTCGGCATCTACACCGGCTACATCGCCCCGACCTCGGGCAATCCTGCCACTCGGACCAAAGGACTTTCCCCATGACCACCGACACATTGGCCCCACGCCGCCTTGACAAGATGAGCCTCGGCCTCTGGGGCGCGCAGACCCTGCTGGCGCTGTTTTATAGTGGCGTCGGAGCGATGAAGGCGTTCTCTCCGCTCGAGTCGCTGACCCAGATGCTGCCCTATGCCGGCGAAATGCTGACGTTCGTGCGGTTCATCGGCACGATGGAGCTTCTGGGCGCGATCGGCCTGATCCTGCCCGCGCTGACCCGCATCCAGCCTTGGCTGACACCTGCCGCCGCGGCCGGGCTGTCCTTCGTCCAGGCCTCGGCCATCGTGTTCCACGCGATGCGGGGCGAGACAGCCGAGACGCTAGTGATGAACCTCGTCCTTTTGGCGCTGTCATTGTTCATCCTCTGGGGCCGCCTCAAGGCCCGCCCCATCGCGCCGCGCGCCTGAACCAAGGTAATCGCCATGACCAGCCGACTTCCCGCCTTCTTCCTCAGCCACGGTGGCGGGCCGTGGCCCTATCTCGACGGCCCATTCCGTCGGATGTTCGCGCAGTTGGAACAGTCGCTGAAGGACATCCGCCGCGATCTGGGCGATGCGCCAAAGGCTGCGCTGGTTATCTCGGGGCACTGGATCGAGGACGGCTTTGCCCTGTCCTCTGGGGCTGAGCCGGGCATGGTCTACGACTATTCCGGCTTTCCGCCCCACACCTACCAGATCCGCTACAAGGCCCCCGGTTCGCCGGAACTTGCGACCCGGGTCCGGGACCTGCTGGAAGCAGGCGGCATCCCAGCGCGGCTGGACAGTGCGCGGGGCTATGACCACGGCACCTTCAGCATGATGCAGCCGCTTTATCCTGAGGAAAACTTGCCGATTGTGCAGCTCTCCGTCGACCGCCGCTATGGCCCCGCGCTGCACCTGGCGTTGGGGTCGCTGCTGGCGCCCTTGCGCGATGAGGGGGTGCTGATCATCGGCAGCGGGTTAAGCTATCACAACCTGATGGGGACCCGCGATCCGTCGGGAGGCCCCGCCTCAGCCGCTTTCGACGCCTGGCTGCAAGAGACGCTTGTCGAAGGCCCCGCCAATGATCGCGCCGGGCGGCTGATGAACTGGCAGACTGCGCCCATGGCTCGCGCGGCCCATCCGGAAGAGGATCACCTGATCCCCCTAATGGCCGTCGTCGGTGCGGCGGGGAGCGATCCGGGCCGCGCGGTGTACCATCAAAATAACCTCTTTGGGCACATCACCGCGTCAAGCTTCCGCTTCGGCTGACGGCCAGTCGCACATCTGTTCGCTTGCGCACAAGGCATGTGAGTAAGAATGCAGGCTGTCCCCCGACGGAACCTGAAAGCTGTGCCGTTTCCCCGTTGCCACCCCAACACACAGGACCCCGCCATGACGGACCGCCGTATCCCCCTTTCCACCTGGATCACCTGGACGCTGTTCACGCTACCCGCAATCGGGTTCTCCTGGTCCGCCCTGACCTCGGACAACCCACGCATCTTCCGCGAACTTGTCCATCCGACCGGCGAATTCTCGGCCCGCTTTATGATCATCGCGATGATGGCCACGCCGCTGGCGATGCTGCTGAAAGGCTGGCGCGGCCCGCAGTGGCTGAAGAAAAACCGCCGCTATCTGGGTGTGGCGGCCTTCGGCTATGCGCTTTTGCACACGATCTTCTACCTGATCGACAAGGCCGGGCTTGACCCGGTGCTGTCGGAACTGCCGCGCCTCTACATCTGGACCGGCTGGGTCGCCTTCCTGATCTTCGTCCCGCTGGCCATCACCTCGAACGACTGGTTCGTCCGCCGCATGGGACCCTGGTGGAAGTGGCTTCAGCGCTGGACCTATGCCGCAGCCGTGCTGACCTTGGTGCACTGGGCGGCCTTGCATGACTGGGGCGGCATCGCACCGGCGCTGGTGCACTTTGTGCCGCTGGCAGCACTTGAGGCCTACCGCATCTGGTACTGGACCCTGCGCCGCAGGCCCGCATCTGAGGCCAGCTCCTGAACCCGGTGCCGAGCCCGCATCTGAAACCATCTCTTACTGACAAGGACATACGACCATGACCATCGCTGTTACTGCTGCAACCGGCCAACTCGGCCGCTTGGCCATCGCCGCCCTGAAAGCGCGCGGGGCCGCGCCCGTCGCCCTGGCCCGTTCGCCCGAGAAAGCCGCCGATCTGGGGGTCGAGGTGCGGGCCTTTGACTATGCCGCACCGGATGTCGCCGCGTTGAAGGGGATCGACACGCTCGTCCTTATTTCGTCGGGCGATTTCAACGACCGCGTGGGCCAGCACCGCAAAGCCATCGCGGCAGCGCAGTCGGCAGGTGTCCGACATCTGATCTACACGTCAGTTCTGAAGGGCGACAAAAGCCCGATGATGCTGGCCGCGGATCATATCGCGACCGAAGCGGCGATCCGCGAGTCGGGCCTGCCTCACACCATGCTGCGCAACGGGTGGTACACCGAGAACTACACCGCGAGCCTGGGCGCGGCCCTGGCCCATGGGGCCATCGCCGGAGCAGCGGGCGAGGGCAAGCTGTCCACCGCCTCCCGTGCTGACTATGCCGAGGCGATTGCCGTCGTGGCGCTGGACCCGGCCCATCAGGGCAAGGTGCATGAACTGGCCGGCGATGAGGCCCACAGTATCGGCGATCTGGCCGCCGAGGTATCGCGCCAGACCGGCAAGACCATCGGTTATGCCAGCATGCCGGAAGAGGCCTATGCCGGCATGCTGGCCGGTTTCGGCATCCCCGAAGCCTTTACAAAGGTGATCGCTGACAGCGACGCTCAGGCCGCAAAGGGCGCCCTGTTCGATGACAGCCGCACTCTCAGCCGCCTGATCGGGCGCCCGACGACCCCGATGGCCGAAACGGTCAGGGCCGCGCTGGCCTGATCCCCCAGGCACCGCAGCGGGGCGGCATGGCGCTGCTTCCCTGCGACTGCCCTTCTCCGAAGTTGTCGGATCGGGTGGTCGCCCGATCCGGTCACGCCAACCCAACCCTCAACACAGGAACCATACATGTCGCTTATCAGGAACATCACCGCTGCTCTTGTCATCACCCTGGCCCCCGTCTCGGCCGCCTTCGCGCAGGAGTCCAACAAGGACTTCGTCGTCCGGGCGGTCACCGAGCTGTTCACCAACAAGGATTTGACAGCCATCGACCGCTATTGGGCCGAAGATTACATGCAGCGCAACCCGGGGCTGGCCTCGACAAGCGCGGTCCTTAAGGAAGCGCTGAAGGACATGCCTGCTGACATGACCTATGAAATCGGCATGGTCATTGCCGAAGGCGATATGGTGGCGATCCATGGCCGCTTTACCGGCTGGGGCCCCAAGCCGATGATTGTGGTCGATATCTACCGTGTCGAGGACGGCAAGATTGCCGAACACTGGGACATCCTCCAGGAAGAAGTGCTGGAGACCGCCTCGGGCTTGCCGATGTTCGAACCGATGCAGTGACATCCCAGCGCGGGGTCGGCAAACCCGGCCCCCGCGCAAGGTATGGCAAATGTGGACGACCCAGCAGAGGTGGTGTCGACGGGCACCCTGCGTCAGCCGGTCACGTCCTGTCGTAAGAAAATGGCCCGGGCAAATGGAATCAGCGGGGCAATGCCCGGATTCCCTCCAAGGCAACCTTTCTAACCGATGGCATTGACGCCGCGCAAATTGCGCCGCTACAAGGCCCATTGTTCGGTCATCAGCCCAGCGAAGTGCCAACGAATCATGGCGTTACAGTTCCTTTGAAACATTTATATTACAGATACTTATCCAAACCAACCTTCCGGCGTCGATTATTTTGCACAGCTGTGCAAAGTTTTCTTGACTTGCGGGGCCGACCTTCCGATATTCGCGGCAAGTCAAGAATTCCTGCTTTGCCGGACCTTCGTGGGTGCAGGCATCGGCAGACCAAGGAACATGCGGAGCTTGCGCCGGAAGGCCTGCGCTTTGGCAAAGGGAGGAACGTGATGCTGCTTCGGTCAACGCCCTTGGGCGAAGAAACTTTTGCACCCTGCGACTGCTTTATCAGGCAGCGCCATGGTCGGATTGCAGCATGAGCGGTTCTGAAATCTTGACGCCGGGTGAGGTTGCTGCTGCGCCAAAACCGACACGCGCCACGATGCTGCGCTATCGTGCGAAACTGGCCCTGCGCGAGCCGACAACGCTGATCGGCATCCTTGCGGCGGTGCTGTTTGCCTATCTGATCGTGGTCCCGGTCATCTCGCTTTTGCTTGATGCTGGTCGGGTCCAGTTGGGGGACGAACGCCGCACAGAGGCCGAGACTGGCAGCTTCACACTGTATTACATCACCCGAACGCTGACCTCGCCGGTGGCTACCCAGATGTTCTGGCAACCGCTGGTCAACACCTTCACCGTCGCCTTCAGCGTCATCGCGATTTCGTTGTTCATCGGCTGCATCCTGGCGTATTTGCTCAGCCGGACAGACATGTTCGCGCGCCGCTGGTTCGCGACCGCACTGATCGTACCGTTCATGCTGCCGTCCTGGACCTTTGCCTTGGCCTGGACGACGCTGTTCAAGAACCGCTCGGTCGGTGGTCGTCCGGGTTGGCTGGAAAGTATGGGGATCACGCCGCCCGACTGGCTGGCCTACGGGCAGGTGCCTGTCACCGTGATCTTGGCGCTGCATTACACGCCCTTCGTGATCCTGTTGTTCGGCAACGCGCTACGCCGCCTTGACTCGCAGCTTGAGGACTCGGCCCGCATCCTTGGCGCCGGTCGGCGGGTTGTGGCACTGCAGATCGTCATGCCGCTGATGCTGCCCTCGCTGATGAGCGCGATTATCCTG
>JBJOQW010000216.1:0-10824 GCA_046049665.1 Pseudomonadota bacterium
ATCATCCGCAACAGCGTGGTCTTGCCACAGCCTGACGGGCCCAGCAGCGTGAAGAATTCATTGTCGGCGATGGAAAGCGAAACCTCGTGCAGCACCGTGGTGCGGCCAAAATCCTTGGACACGGATTGTACGTCTACCGCCGCCGTCATGCCCGCCCCATACCCCCGATTCCACTTGCTTTACCTTAGAATCAGCATAATCAGGGGGTATATACCCCCAACGCGGTATGGCTGCCTGATGCTCGCTTTGCCCAATCTTGCCGAAACCCGGCTGGCCGATCTGATCCGCCATTCTGGCAAGCCCGATTTCGAAACCCTGCTCTGGTCTTTCCTGCAGACGGTTGCGCAGCCAGATAACCTTGTGGTGATGGTCTTTCAGGATGCAGGCCCGCCCTTGGTGCTGTACCGCCGCGGCGATCATCCGCAGGTCTTTGCCGAACTGGACCGCGTCTATCTGTCTGGTGCCTTTCGCCTTGACCCCTATTTTGATCTGCACACGCAGCGCATTTCCTCGGGCGCTTACCGGCTGCGCGATGTTGCGCCCGATGCGTTTCACCGCAGCCGCTATTTCATAGAATACTACGAACAGACCACCTTGATTGATGAGGTCACCTTCATTGCCAGCCCTGCGCGCAACGTGTCTTTGAACATCTGCATTGGCCGCGATGCCTCATCCGCAAAGGTGTTCTCCGCGCGCGAGGTTGAAACCTGCCAACGCCTTGCCCCCATTCTGGCCGCCTTGGCCGAGGCGCATTGGGCCGGCATCGGGCATTTCGCAACGGCCCACCGGGAAAATCCGTCTGTGTCCCTGTCCGAAGCCGCCCGCACGGCCCGGAAAATCAGCCTGTCCCCGCGGCAGGCCGAAGTGGCGCTTCTGATCCTGCAGGGCCATTCGACGGCATCCATCAGCCTGCGTCTTGGCGTGTCCGTGCAAACGGTCAAGGTCTTTCGCAAACAGCTATACGCGCGCTGCAACGTGTCATCCCAGGCCGAGCTTTTTTCGCTGATGCTGCCACTACTGAACGCGCCAGTCGCCATGTGACAGATGTTTCGCCTGTGAAGGACGGGTGCATTGGCAACCTTGGCATGTGCCAGGTCAGCCAGTCATGCCCCGGCCAATGACAAAAACCGCATGGGGCGCTGCTTTTTCGGCAGGTCTTCCAGTCGGGCCATGGCCCCTTCCAGCGCTGTGACGGCCTGCGCCACCGTTACTGGCGTGAAGGTCAGCGGCTGACCCGCCCGCATTTGCGCCAGCCTTGCAATATCCGCTCTGATCACCGTGCCGATCTTGGGGTAACCGCCCGTGGGTTGGCGGTCTGCCATCAGTACAAAAGGCTGGCCATCACCGGGTACCTGAATGGCACCCATGGCAATACCGTCAGAGACGATGTCATGTGCGCCAATCGCGGGAAGGGGCGGGCCAGACAGCCGATAGGCCATGCGATCCGACCGGGGCGAAACCCTGAAGCTTGCGGTCTGCAGGGTGTGATGTGTGGCGGGGGCGAACAGATCATCCTGTGGGCCAGGAACATAACGCAGCGGTGGTGTTTCACGTTGCACAGGAAGAACAAGGCATGTCTCTGGACCAGATATATCTGCGCCTGTGGCAGCGACAGTGTCGCCCGGTTGCAGGGCGCGCGGACCCAGACCCGACCGTAGATGGCTGGCCATGCTGCCCATCACAGGCACCCCTGCAATCCCACCGGGCAGCGCCACATATCCCCACACCCCCCAAGGTCCCGGCTGCAGGTCAATCGACATGCCGGGCCTGAGGTTCAGCACCACATGTGCGGGCACGGCACTGCCCCGCCGCAGCACCCGAAACCCGGGTGCTGCGATGGCCAGCCGTATTGGGGCATCAACCTCAAAGGACAATCCGGCCGGACCGACCTCGATCGCTGACGTGCCGGGTGGATTGCCGATCAGCCGGTTCGCAACGGCATGACTGAACCAGTCCATCGGCCCTGCAGGTGTCACACCAAAACGCAGATACCCCTGCCGTCCGGCATCTTGCACCGTACACAAGGGCCCCGCCCGCAAGATGCGCAGTGCAGTCACCCTGGCACCTTGCGGGCAAGGGGTTCATGCAATGCAGCGCGGGCCAAAAGGGCGCGGTGGGTATGCAGATCAACCGGGTCAAACTGCAGCCTGTCACCCGGGGCCATCAGAAAGGCCGGGTCGCGGTCTGGTGCGAACAGACGCTCGGGCGTTTGCCCCATGATATGCCAACCCGAAGGCATGGGCAGGGCCGCCACAATCGCCAGCCCCCCTGCGATGATCAGCGAACCTGCCGGGATCATATCACGCGGGGTGGCGCGACGGGGCAGGGTCAGCGCCGGGGGCAAGCCGGACAGATAGGCCCAGCCGGGGGAGAAGCCATACATCACCACACGGAATGTGGTGCCGGAATGCTGGGCCAGAACCTGCGCGGGCGTCAGGCCGGTGGCACCGGCAACGTGGCCAAGATCAATGGCAAGCGATGGGTCATAGCAGGCCGGAATGCGCCAAAGTTGCCCTTGGGTTTCCGCAACCGCAGAACGCCTCAGGGCTGCCGTGGCATGCGCGACCAGGTCTGCCCGTGGCAGGATCAGCGGATCGTAGTGCAGCATGAGGGAACGGTAGGTCGGCACGGTTTCCAGCAACCCGTCGATGGGCTGCAAGGCCGCATCCAGCGCCAGAACCTGCGATGCCAAGGCATCATCAATCTTGTCGCCGAACTCCACCACCAGCGCGCATTCCCCGGCATCGCGGAACACTGCGGTCATGCCGCAAACCCGGCAAAGGCGCGCAATTCCACCCCCTGCGCCTGCAACTTGTCCCGCACCGCGCGCGCCAGCGCCACCGCCCCCGGTGTGTCGCCATGCAGGCACAGGCTGTCAAATGCCAGCGGGATGCGCGTGCCATCGGCTGCCGTAACAGCACCATCCTGCACCATGCCCAGCGCCCGCCTTGCCACAAGTGCTTCATCATGCAGCACGGCACCTGGTTGCCCGCGCGGCACCAACCGCCCGTCAGGCAGGTAAGCCCGGTCGGCAAATGCCTCTGCCGCCACCCGCAATCCGGCCGCCCTGCCTGCGCCCAACATGCCAGATCCCGCAAGGCCCAGCAGCACAAGACCAGGGTCCACCCCGGCAACGGCGGCGGCAATTGCGGCGGCAACATCAGCGTCTTCGGCCGCAAGGTTGTACAGCGCCCCATGCGGTTTCACATAGGCCACCCGCACCCCCAGCGATGCCGCAAGTTCGCAGGTTCCCGTCACTTGTTCTGCTACCATGCGCGTGACCTCGGCCATCGTCATTGGCACCACCAGCCGCCCGAAATTCGCCCGGTCCGCATAGCCCGGATGCGCCCCCGCCACCACGTCCAGCGCCTTTGTGGCCAGCAAGGCTGCGCGCAGGGTATCAGGCCCACCCGCATGCGCGCCACAGCACAGGTTGGCCGATGTCACCACCGATAGCATGGCCGCATCATCGCCCATATCTTCGGCAAGGTCGGCGTTCAGATCAATTGTTCGGGGCATGGGCAAACCGCAATGGATGGACTTCCAGCTAACGCCCGCCTAGCGTTTTGCGCAAGAGATGTTCCTGAAAGCCCAGCCATGCAAGCCCCCCCCGATGCCGATGCCCGCCGTGCCCGCAAACCCATTGTCACCTACAGGGTGGATCAGTTGCCAGCGGTTGACCTGCCTTTGCGCCAACATGCCATGGCGGGCGCAACACTGCTGGACACGGTGCTTGTTCCGCCGCGCGACGGGCGCGCCATGCGGGTGCCCGCCGGACATATCCTGCGGATCAGTTCGGTGGATGGCCCGCAAGTGGGCGATCTGAACCTGTGGAATGCCGCCGATCTGACCGAACGGTTTTTCAGCGGCAAGACGCGCGCGCTGCATGCAACGCATGTAACAACGGGCCATCAGATGTGGAGCAATCTGCCCAACCTGCGCCCGATGGCCACGATCATTGCCGATACGCTTGGCTGGTATGGTTTTGATGCGGATGGGGCGGGTGTGCATGATGTGATCGGCACGCGCTGCGACCCTTATACCAACCACCTGCTGAACGGCGTGGATTACCACCATTGCTGCCATTCCAACCTGTCACGCGCCTTGGCGGATATCAGCGGGCTGCCGGTGCGCGAGGCCGAGCTTCTGGTGCATGATGTGCTGAACGTGTTCATGTGCACGGGCTTCACGCATGACACGCATCAGTATTTCATGAAGGCAAGTCCGGTGCGGCCGGGCGACCATATTGATTTCTTTGCTGAAATTGACCTGATTGCCGGTCTGTCTGCCTGCCCCGGTGGCGATTGCGGTGCGGAACATTCATCTGACAGTCAGGCTTGCTATCCGTTGCAGATGCAGCTTTGGGCACCCGCAGCCGGGGCACTGACGGGGTGGCAACCCGCAGCCTTGAACGGGTATTCACGGGGCCATGGGCGCTAGATGATCGCCTTTTCCAGAATGGCGCGGCCTGCGGCAATACGGTCAAAATGCAAAGGCGACAGGTCAAGGCTGCGATAGCCACCATGGATGATCCATTCGGCAGTGCCGCGGCCCATGGCGGGTGACTGTTGCAGGCCATGGCCGGAAAAGCCATTCAGGAACATGAAGTTGGCAACGCGCGGGTGCGGGCCGCAAATGGCGTTCTGGTCCAGCGTGTTGTAATCGTACTGGCCTGCCCATTCGCTGGTGATCTTCACCGCCTCAAACGCCGGAATTCGCGTGGCGATGGTGGGCCAGATCAGGTTTTCCCACAGGCTGTAATCCATGGCAAAATCGGTCGGGTCCACGGCGGGGTCATCATCGGCATGCCCGCCGATCATATAGGTGCCCCCGCCGTTTTCGCGCATATGTACGCCTGACGGATCAATCGTCAGCGGCAGTGCGCGATCAAGCGGGCGTTCGGCGGCAATGATCCAGGTATGGCGCTTGCGCGGCTCTACCGGCAGATGCGTGCCGACCATGGCTGCCACCTGCGCCCCCCGCGTGCCTGCCGCGTTGACGACCACACCACAGCCAATCGTTTCGCCCGTGGCCAGCGTCACGCTTTCCACCCGGTTGCCCTGCACGCCAAGGCCCGCGACTTCGGCCGTTACGTATTCCACCCCTGCCTCACGCGCGCGGCGGCGCATCCAGTCAAACACCGTGGCCCCGTCGAAATAGCCTTCATCAAGCCGGTTCAGGCTGCCTGCGATGATGTCATCCACCTGCATGAACGGGTATGCCGCGCGGATGTCTTCTGCCGTCAATATCTGCGTGCCCGCGCCCATCGCTGCCTGAAGGCGTTGGTTTTCGCGCAGGGTTTCGGCAAATGCCGCATTATCGGCCAGATACAGATAGCCAAAGTTGTTGATCCGCAGGTCCGGCACGCGGGCGTCATTCCCCATATGCGCCCGCAGGTTCTGCACGAAATCCGCCCCAAACTGCGAGATTTGCACATTCAGCCTGTGCGAAAACTGCTGGCGGATGCAGGAATTGCTCAGCGTGGTGGCGGCCTGCGCATAGGTGGGGTTGCGTTCAACCACCAGCACACGGCCCTGAAAGCCAAGACTGGTTAGAAACCACGCGGTCGATGACCCCATGATGGCACCGCCAATGATGATGACGTCATAGCGGTTATGTTCGGGGGTGGCGGTCAGGGGTTTCATGCGCGGGCCTTTGCTGTTGGCAAAGGGCTATCGCAGGTGGGTGGTCCTATACAATCCCCCCGCCCGCCCCCGATACCGCTGGCCGGATGGCGGCCACCTTGGCGCGGTATCCTGCGCGGCGATAGGCCGCCACCGGATCAATCGCGCCACCGGCCTCGACCCGTGCCATGGCAAGGATCGGCTCTACATCCGTGCGGAACCCCATCTTCAGCGCGGTTGTTGCGATCAGCGCATCATTGGCATCCTGTGCCGCGTGCAAGGTGGCGCGATCCACGAGCAGGGCCTGCGCATAGGCGCGCTGCACCTCCATTGCAGAAACCATCAGGCTTTCGATTGGGTCGGTCACATTATGGCTTTGATCCAGCATGTGGGCCGGCGTGAAACCGGGTTTGCTTTCCGCCTCAACCAGTTCGTTGAAGACAAGGAACAGGCGGTAGGGGTCAACCGACCCCGTATCCAGATCATCATCGCCATATTTGCTGTCATTGAAATGGAACCCGCCCAGCTTGCCGCGCGAAATCAGCCGGGCCACGATCATTTCAATGTTGGTATTCGGCGCGTGGTGGCCAAGATCCACCAGACAGAATGCCTTTTCGCCCAGTTCGGTGGCGATGATGTAGTTCGTGCCCCAATCCTGCAGGACGGTGGAATAGAACGCCGGCTCATACATCTTGTGTTCCGTGAACAGCCGCCAGTCCGCAGGCAGCCCGGCGTAAATGGCGTGCAGCGCCTCCATGTACCTGTCGAATTGCCGGGTGAAATCCTGCTGGCCGGGAAAGTTGGTGCCATCGCCCACCCAGACGGTCAGCGCCTTTGATCCAATCGCCGCGCCGATTTCGATGCATTCAAGGTTATGCTCAACGGCCTGCTGGCGCGTGGGCTTATCGCTGTGCGACACAGACCCGAATTTGTAGCTGTTGCGCTGCTGGGGCTGATCCTGAAAGGTGTTCGAATTCATCGCATCAAAGCGCAGGCCAACTTCTTCGCCCTTGGCCAGCAGATCGGCGGCGGGGGCCTTGTCCCACGGGATGTGCAGCGAAACGGCCGGGGTGGCGCGCGTCAGCTGCTGGATCACGCCGCAATCATCCAGCTTGTCAAAGATGTGGCGCGGTTCGCCCAAACCCGGAAAGCGCGCGAACCGCGTGCCGCCCGTGCCCACACCCCATGACGGAATCGCCACGCCATAAGCGGCCACTTTGGCCTTTACAGTGTCGATATTGATGCCGCGCCGGGCCAGATGTTCACCAAGCGCGCGGTAATCGGCCTGCAGGGCCTTGGCACGCACGTCGTTGTCCTGCGCGATGATGGATGCGTCGATCATGGGTTACCTCGTGAAGGCCTGAACGTTGCCGGCATCCACGTTCAGGATGTTCCCGGTGGATTTGGCAGACAGATCAGACGCAAAGAAATACACGCCTTCGGCGATGTCTTCGGGCAGTACAGACCGTTTCAGCATGGACCGCTGGCGATACATCTCTTCCAGCCCGTCCTTGTCCGTCTTGTATGTGCTGGCGCGCTGATCCAGCCATTCACCCGACCAGATCTTGCTGCCGCGCAGCACGGCATCGGGGTTGACCACATTCACACGGATACCGCCTTCGGCCCCTTCCAGCGCAAGACAGCGGGCGAGGTGAATTTCGGCGGCTTTGGCCGTGCAATAGGCGCTGGCATTCGGGCTTGCGGCAAGGCCGTTCTTGGAGGCAACAAAGATCACCGCGCCGCCCATGTTCTGCGTGCGCAGCACCTTGAACGCCTCGCGGCTGACAAGGAAGTATCCCGTGGACAGGATATCCATGTTCTTGTTCCACAGCGCGAGGGTGGTTTCCTCAACGGGTGCCGAACTGGCGATACCCGCGTTCGATACAAGGATATCGACGCCGCCAAAGGCCAGAACAGTCTCTGCAAAGGCGGAAATGACCTGATTTTCGTCTGTCACGTTCATGTTGACCGTGCGCACCACATCGCGCCCATGGCGGGACATCAGGTTGTCTGCCGTGCGCGTCAACGCCTCGGCGTCAATGTCGGCAAGCATCACGCAGGCCCCTTCGCGCAGCATGCGTTCCGCCGTAGCCGCACCTATGCCACCTGCCCCACCTGTGACCATGGCCACCCGGCCCGCCAGCGATTTCGGCTTTGGCATGCGCTGCAGCTTTGCCTCTTCCAGCAGCCAGTATTCAATATCGAACGCCTCTTGTTCCGGCAGGCCGCAATAGGTGGACACGGTATCCGCCCCGCGCATCACGTTGATTGCGTTGACATAAAACTCACCCGATATGCGCGCGGTGGCCTTGTCCTTGGCAAAGGTCAGCATGCCCACACCCGGCACCAGATAGACCACTGCATTGGGGTCACGCAGTGGAGGGGAGTCAGGGTGTTTGCAACGGTCGTAATAGGCGGCATAGCCCTGACGGTAGATTTCCACCTGCCCCGGAAGGGCGGCAAGCGTAGCCTCAACATCGCGCTTGGCCGGATCATAGTCCACCACCAAGGGGCAGATCTTCGTGCGCAGGAAATGGTCGGGGCAAGAGGTGCCAAGGGCGGCAAGCGGCTCTAGCTTGGCGGAATTCACGAATTCCAGCACGGCGGGGCTGTCATCAAAGTGCCCGGTCATGTGGTGATCTTTCGATATCATCCCCCGTATCGCAGGCATCAGCCGTGCAGCCACAGCGCGGCGTGCATCGGGCGCAAGGCTGGCATGAACCGCGCCACCAAAGATGGTCTTGCCCGCCGTTTCCGCCGCAAACCAATCCATCGCCTTCTGGATGATCCGCAGCGTCAGATCATAACAGGCCCGCGCGTCATCATCCCAAGTGAACAGGCCATGGCTTTCCAGCACCACGCCCTTGGCCTGCGGGTTCTTCAGGCAAAAATCCTCCAGCCACAAGCCCAGCTCATAGCCCGGCCGCTTCCACGGCAGCCAGCCGATCTCCGACCCGAAAATCTGCTCCGTCAGTTCACGGCTGTTGGCCGAGGCCGCAATCGCGATGATCGCATCGGGGTGCATGTGATCAACGTGCTTCTTCGGCACGTAGGCGTGCAGCGGTGTATCAATGCTGGCCGCGCGGGGGTTCAGGTTGAAGGTGCAGTGGGGCAGGTAGCCCACCATTTCATCTTCAAACGCCACACCACGGTAAATTCCCTTCAGCGCGCGCAGTTTGTCCATGTAGAGCGTCGCGAAACCATCCATCTTGATGGAGCCCACATCGCCGCCAGACCCTTTCACCCACATCACCTCAACCATCCCACCCGTCAGCGGATCGGCCTGCATGACCTTGGCCGAGGTGTTGCCACCGCCATAGTTGGTGATTCGCTTGTCAGACCCCAGCAGGTTTGACCGGTAGAGCAGCTTTTCGGGTTCGGACATGCCCGCGCTTTTCGCGTTGTCCCAAAGGTTTATCAGCCCATGGCCGGCATGACTGGTCATCGCGTCCCCCCTGCGTCATCTGTGGCAAATGTGCCAAGTCAGGGCGCAAAGTCAATCAGTTTCGATCATCTTCAATCATGCTGCAGTGCAGAAACTTTATTCTGTGATTGAAAATGATTGACAGTGAACGATTCTGGTGGAAACTGACATGTCAGAGGGGGACCGACATGTACGAAAGCGAACGCCACCGGATTATCCTGTCTGCCATCGAAGGGCGGCCCGTGGTGACGGTGGCCGATCTGGTTGCGCTGACGGATGCGTCTGAGGCGACGATCAGGCGCGATATCGCCACCCTGCATGTGCAAAAGAAACTGCGCCGGGTGCGGGGCGGGGCGGAAAGCATCGCACCTTCGCAATACGTGGGCATCAACGCGCGGCCTTTCAGCGTGAACGAAGGCATCCGCCTGAACGAAAAGCGCGCCATTGCGCGGGCGGCGGTTGACCTGTGCGATGACGGTGAGGCGATCATCATCAACGGCGGCACGACGACGTTTCAGATGGTGCATCCGCTGACAGCGAAAAAGCTGCAGGTCTTCACAAACTCATTCCCCATCGCCGACCACCTGCTGAAGCACAGCCGCAATACGGTGCTGCTGCCAGCGGGGGCGATTTACCGCGAACAGAACATCATTCTGTCGCCGTTTGATGAGGATGGCAGCCGGAACTTCTATGCCAAGCGGATGTTCATGGGCTGCCGGGGCCTTGGGCCACTGGGCCTGATGGAGGGCGATCCGCTGCTGGTGCAGGCCGAACAAAAGCTGATCGGGCAGGCGGATGAACTGGTGGTGCTGTGTGACAGCACCAAGTTTGCGGCGCGGTCAAGCCTGCTGCTTTGCCCGCTGTCGCGCATTCATACGGTGATCACCGATGACGGGATCACGGACCGCGACGCTGCCATGCTGGCCGCAGCGGATATCAGGCTGATCGTGGCGCAGGTAGCCATGGACAGAACGCACGACCGCGCCAGCGAAGGCTGACGCAAAGACACGCTCATGAGGGAGGACAAAATGAGCATTCTGAAAAAGGCACTGACAACGGCGGCGGTAGCCACCGCACTGATGGCCGGGTCGGCCTATGCCGAAACGGTCAAGATCGCGCTTGTGGTCAAGGCATTGGGCATTGGCTTCTTTGAAGCCGCCGCCAAGGGCGCAGAAGAGGCTGCGGCGGAACTGGGCGATGTGGAAATCATCTACACCGGGCCGACGGACACCACGGCAGAAGGCCAGATCGAGGTGATCAACGCGCTGATCGCCCAAGGCGTGAACGCCATTGCGATTTCGGCGAATGACAAGGATGCACTGGTTCCGGCGCTGCAAAAGGCGATGGAGCGGGGGATCACGGTGATTTCATGGGACAGCGGCGTGGCGCCGGAAGGCCGCCAGATGCACCTGAACCCATCGTCGAACGCGCTGATCGGCAACACGATCATCAAGCTGGCGGCCGATCACATGGGTGGTGACGGCGGTGAAGTGGCGATCCTGTCGGCATCGGCCACGGCAACAAACCAGAACATCTGGATCGAGGAAGCAACGAAGGTGCTGCCGAACTATCCGGGCGTGAACCTGGTGGCGACGGTTTATGGTGATGACCTTGCCGATAAATCCTATCGCGAGGCACAGGGCCTGATTGCCACCTACCCGAACCTTGAGGCGATCATTGCGCCAACCACGGTGGGCATTCTGGCCGCGTCGCAGGCGGTGACGGATGCTGGCCTGATCGGCAAGGTGAACGTGACAGGTCTGGGTCTGCCGTCCG
>JBJOQW010000217.1:0-10389 GCA_046049665.1 Pseudomonadota bacterium
CACCTGCAGATTCGCAGCATGCTGCACCGGCTTCAGATGCAAGGAAGGCGTCCATGGTCACGCTGTCGGCCTGAATGGCATCCACACGGCCAGCGGCCAGATCCTGGTTCGCTTCGTCCTGGGTCTGGTACACCTTCACTTCAGCAGCGGTTGCTGCGAAATACTGGTTCACATAGGCTTCGTGGATCGTGGCGGTTTGCACGCCGATGATCTTGCCAGCCAGACCTTCCGCCGTCGCCGTGATGCCTGACCCTTTGGCCGCAACCACAACCGTTGGCGTGTTGTAATATTTGTCGCTGAAATCAATCGTCTGCAGACGCTCTTCCGTGATCGACATCGACGACATGATCACATCAATCTGGCCCGACGTCAGCGACGGGATGATCCCGTCCCACGCCACAGGCGTCAGAACGCATTCCAGTTCGGCCGCCGCACAGACGGCTTCCATGAACTCAATCTCCCAGCCAACCCAGTTGCCAGCCGCATCAGGGCTGCTGAACGGTGGATAAGGTTCTGCCGCAACGCCAACCTTCACAGGTTCGGCAAAGGCCACGCTGGCCAGTGTTGCAAAGACAGTCGCAAGAGCAAGTTTTTTCATTTTTCTCCCCTTAGGTTTTTGGACTTTCAGCTTACGGTTTTCAGGAACTGCTTCAGCCGTTCCGATCTTGGGTTGCCGAACAACTGGTCCGGCGGCCCCTCTTCCTCGATCACCCCATTGACCAGGTAGATCACATGGCTTGCCACTTCGCGGGCAAACTTCATCTCGTGCGTGACCAGCACCATCGTCCGGCCTTCATCGGCCAGACCGCGGATCACCTGCAACACCTCGCCCACCAGTTCCGGATCCAGCGCACTTGTCGGTTCATCAAACAGCATCGCGCGGGGTTCCATGCACAGCGCCCGCGCAATCGCCGCCCGCTGCTGCTGCCCGCCTGACATGAACTCCGGGAACGCCCCTTCCTTTTCCGCCAACCCCACCCGCGCCAGCAACCGCCGCGCCCGCGCCTCGGCCTCGGGCTTGGGGCATTTCATCACCTGCACCGGCACTTCGATCAGGTTTTCGATGATGTTCTTATGGGTCCACAGGTTAAAGCTCTGAAACACCATCCCCAAGGATTGGCGCAGCCGTTCAATCTGCCGCCGGTCCGAAGGGCTGCCGTCAGCCTTCATCTTCACAGCCTCACCACCGATTTCAATCGTACCCGCCGTCGGCGTTTCCAGAAAGTTGATGCAGCGCAGCATCGTCGACTTGCCAGATCCCGATCCGCCGATAATCGCCACCACATCGCCTTCGCGCGCCGTCAGATCGACGCCCTTCAGCACCTCATGTGTGCCAAAGGTCTTGCGCAGACCTGTCACTTTGATGGCAACGGGGCGCTTGTCCCCGTCATTTCCCTGTTGGTTCATCCGTCATCCCGCGGCTGTTCCATACAGTTGAACGATTATTCTGCAGCAACACAAGCATCTGATTGTCGCAATCCTGCAGTTGACGCTGCGAAATGCCGGAATTTTCAGCCAATCTGCCCGCGAACCCCACCCGTCTGCCCGCGATCAAGCAGAAGGTGGTCCAGCAGCACGCAGGCCATCATCGCCTCACCCACGGGCACCGCCCTGATCCCCACGCAAGGGTCATGCCGCCCCTTCGTTACCAGATCAACCTCCGCCCCCGCCGTATTCACCGTCTGGCGTGGCGTCATGATACTGCTGGTGGGTTTCACCGCAAAGCGCACCACCACCGGCTGCCCGCTCGAAATGCCCCCCAGAATCCCCCCCGCATGGTTGCTCAGGAACTCCACCCCATCCGCACCCATCCGCATCTCATCCGCGTTTTCCACGCCCGTCAGCGCTGCCGCCGCCATCCCATCGCCAATCTCCACACCCTTCACCGCATTGATGCTCATCATCGCTGCCGCCAGATCGCTATCCAGCTTGCCATACAAAGGCGCACCCAAACCCGCAGGCACGCCATCCGCCACCACCTCGATCACAGCACCCACCGAGTTGTGCGACAGCCGCAAACCATCCAGATATTCCGCCCATTCCCCTGCCGCCAGCGGATCAGGGCACCAGAACGGGTTGTCCTTGATCGTGCTCAGGTCCACCCGCCCCCGGTCAATGCCATGGGTCCCCATCGCCACCATGTACCCCACAATCCGCAGCCCCGGCAGCATCTGCGCCAGCACCATGCGCGCCACACCCCCCGCCGCCACCCGTGCCGCCGTTTCGCGCGCCGAACTGCGCCCGCCGCCCCGGTAATCCCGCACCCCGTATTTCTGGTGATAGGTGATGTCCGCATGCCCCGGCCGGAACGCCTGCGCGATATCGCCATAATCCTTTGACCGCTGATCCGTGTTCTCGATCATCAACTGAATCGGCGTGCCCGTCGTGCGCCCTTCGAACACACCCGACAGGATCCGCACCTCATCCGGTTCTTTCCGCTGCGTCGTGAACTTGTTCTGCCCCGGCTTGCGCGCATCCAGCCACGGCTGCAAATCCGCCTCGCTGATCGCCACACCCGGCGGGCAGCCATCTACCGTGCAACCAATCGCAGGCCCATGGCTTTCGCCCCATGTCGTTACACGGAAGATATGGCCAAAGGTATTCACGCTCATCTGCAACAGGCTCCTGCGGGGGTGTTTGCGGCATAGCCTTGGCGACACACCACCTCAAGCATTTTCGCCTTGCAGCTCTTTTTCTGCCGCTGCGGGGTTGAAACTTGAAATCGAAGCGCCACCTGCCACGTGCGGGCCGGGCCCCTCTGACATGTCCTTTCGTGGGATTTGTGATGTCGGACCGCATCAAGCAACACCTCTTGATGTCCGCCCGGCTGGATTGATCCATCTTTGGTCCCTTTGTGCCGACGGTCATCGCAACAAAAGGCCCAATAGCAATGGATTTTCTGTTTTACGAATTTTTGGCCAAGCCGACATGGATGTGGCTCGCCTTTCTTTCGGTCGTCATCACGCTGATGGTGTTCGACCTTGGGGTTCTCAACAAGGGCGACCATGAGCTTGGCGTTGTCGAAAGCCTGAGGCTTTCTGCTTTCTATATTTTCATCGCAATTCTGTATGGCGGCTACATCTGGTGGGCATGGTCAAACGGCACGCTGGTAACCAGTGATGGCACGAACCCCGTCGCATCATACTTTCAGGGCTATCTGATCGAAAAAGTCCTGTCGATTGACAACGTTTTCGTCATCTCGCTGATCTTCACCTTCTTCGCCATTCCGCGCAAATATCAGTATCGCGCGCTGGTCTGGGGCATCATTGGCGTGATCGTGCTGCGCGGTATCATGATTGCCGTGGGTGCCGAGCTGATTGAAAACTATGCCTGGATGACACTGGTTTTCGCCGCTTTCCTGATCTTTACCGGTGTGAAGATGCTCTTCACCAGCGAAGGTGAAACCGATGTGTCAAAGAACCCGATGGTGGGCCTTGTGTCGCGCGTCATGAACGTGACCAAGGAATTGCATGGGCAGAAATTCTTTGTGCGTCTGCCGAACCCTGACACCGGCAAGATGGCGCTGTTTGCCACGCCGCTGTTCGTGGCGCTGGTGGTGATCAACTTTGCTGACATCATCTTTGCTGTCGATTCCGTTCCCGCGATCTTCCTGATCACTACGGATACCTTCATCGTCTATACCGCCAACATCATGGCCATCCTTGGCCTGCGCGCGCTGTATTTTGCCCTTGCCGCCTTGGTGCACCGCTTTGAATACCTGCACTATGCGCTGGCCATTGTGCTGGTCTTTATCGGGCTGAAAGGGTTCTACAGCTACTTCTTCGGCAAGTTTGATCCCTACCTGTCGCTGGCCATCACCTTTGGCATCATCGCTTCGGGCATCTTCTACAGCCTGTGGAAAACGCGCGGCGAGGATGGTCACAAGGCCGCCGACTGACACCCGCCACAGTGCCGCTACGCCGCGCAGCCCGCTGGGGATGCGCGGCGTTTTTCATGCCAACCCTCAGGGAAAGGTGACATCTGCCTGTTACTGCTGCGACCGCTGCGAAATCGCCGCAACCGGGGCCAGCACAATTTCCGTTGCATTGCGCACTGTCAGTACAATGCCCGGCAACAGCCCTGTGCGGCCACGCCGGTCACGCTCCAGTGCGGTATCAATGTCACCGATCCGGTCAATCAACCCGATCAGTTCGGGGTTGTTACCCAGATTAAAGTGCCCCGCCCCTTCGGAAAACGCACCCGATTCCAGATAGGTCACTTCCAGATCAGCCAGGCGCGAGATGTCGGACAAATTGCCCAGACGTTCTGGCTCGGCGGTCAGCCGGGCCGACAGGTTCAACAATCGGTCGCGGTCAGACCCGAAGATCAGAAAGGGTTGTGGCAGGCTGTTCAGCGTGCGCGCCTGCATGCGAAACAGATCAACATCAATATCCGGCGAAATCAAAATCACCCCGCCAATCTTCGCCAGCGTGTCAGCCTCGCCCCTGATGGCAAGCTGCCGCAGCGTCTCCATCAGCAGCGCCGACCCCATCGAATGCGCGATCAGGATCACGTTTTCCGCACCCGCAGCCTTGGTTTCGCGGATCAGCGATTCCAGCCCGTCACGTGCAAACATGGCAGAATCGCGATCGGCCACATAACCCAGCGCCGCCCCGCGCGAAGGCCATGAATAATGCACCGGCACCCCCGGGAACTCCAGATCATGCGAAAGCTGTGCCAGCCGATATAACCCTTCAGCAAAGGTGTTGTTGAACCCATGCACAAAGACAATGGCATCACGGTCGCCCCTTGGCCGCGCCCGCAGCGCCGCTGACAGCCCACCCCTGAACGATGCTTCGTTTGCCAGCACCTCGGCCCGTGTTGTTACAAAATCAACCGCCGGGTTCGCCGCCCGCCCGCGTGGCACAAAGCTGATATCGCCCAGTTCACGGTCAGGCGGCACCGATACGTCATACCGCGCAAACGACACCGTTTCAGACCGCGCGGACACAAAGGTTTGCGACTCTACATCAAATGTCCTTGTCGTGCCCACAAAGATCGGCACCACCGTGCCCACACCCACAGCCTCGGGCGCCACCGTAATGCTGCCCCGCTGCGCGCAACCCACACATAACAGCACAATCGCTGCTGCCCGCACCACGCCCAAGGGCAACCCGTTCATCACTTGCACAGCTTCATCCTACAAAACATAGCGCGCAATATCTGCCGACCGTGCCAACGCGCCCAGGTTCTTTTCCACGAAACCCGCGTCCACCGTCACCGCCTCGCCGCTGCGGTCCGGCGCCGTGAACGAAAGCTCCTCGAACACCCGCTCCATCACCGTATACAGCCGCCGCGCCCCGATGTTTTCCACCGCCCGGTTCACCTCTGCCGCAATCCGCGCAAGGGCCGCAATCCCATCTGGCGTGAACGACACCACCACCCCTTCCGTCCCCATCAGCCCCGTATACTGCCGCGTCAGCGCGTTATCCGTCTCCGTCAGGATGCGCACAAAGTCATCTTCCGTCAGCGGCTGCAATTCCACCCGTATCGGCAACCGCCCCTGCAGTTCCGGCAACAGATCAGACGGTTTCGCCACATGAAACGCACCACTTGCAATGAACAGGATATGGTCCGTCTTCACCGGCCCGTATTTCGTTGAAACCGTCGTCCCCTCGATCAGCGGCAGCAAATCCCGCTGCACCCCTTCGCGGGAAACATCCGCCCCCCGCGCATCCGCCCGCGCGCAGATCTTGTCGATCTCGTCCAGAAACACGATCCCGTTTTCCTGCACCGCCTCCAGCGCCGCCGCCTTCACCGCCTCATCATCCAGCAGCTTGTCTGCCTCTTGCCCGATCAACAGATCATAGCTTTCCGCCACCGTCACCTTCTTGCGGCTTGTCCGCCCCCCGAAGGCCTTGCCGAACAGGTCTTGCAGGCCCTGCATCTGCATCTCCATGCCCCCGCCCATCGGCATCTGCGGCATTGCCGGCCCCGCATCGACCACGTCAATTTCAATCACCGTCGCGTCCAGCTCGCCTCGCTTCAGCTTGCCCCGGAACATCTCGCGCGTCTGCTCCCGCGCGTCCTTGCCCGCCAGCGCCTCGATCACCCGGTCCTCTGCCGCCGCCCGCGCCCGCGCCTTTACATCCTCGCGCATCCGTGCCCGCACCTCGACCATGCCCACATCCACAAGGTCGCGCACGATGCTGTCCACATCGCGCCCCACATAGCCCACTTCCGTGAACTTCGTCGCCTCCACCTTCAGGAACGGCGCCCGCGCCAGCCGCGCCAGCCTGCGCGAAATCTCTGTCTTGCCCACCCCCGTCGGCCCGATCATCAGAATGTTCTTCGGATACACCTCATCCCGCAGATCATCTGCCAACTGCTTCCTGCGCCAGCGGTTGCGCAAGGCCACCGCCACCGCCCGCTTGGCCTCCCTCTGGCCAATGATGAAACGGTCAAGCTCCGATACAATCTCGCGCGGTGTCAGGTCAGTCATTCACATCCCCCCAATCGGGCCAACAGTCGAAGGCGGCAATCGCTTCAGCGGCAAAAACGGCATCATCCGCAAAAGCACCGCCCGGATACGTTCCCAGAACGCCCCCATCAGCACCAGCAACACCCCCAGCAGCAGCACCGTATACACGCTGCCTTCCGCGTCAAACACCGTCGCCGACAGCGTCACCGAATAGCCCACCCCCGCAATCAGGAATGACCGCCGGTCAATCACCACCGCCACCACCGCAATCAGCGCAAGGAACGCCAGCAGCAGCCCGCTTTGCCCTTCAGCCAGCAGGCTTAGCGCTACCGTGTTCACCAGCGCCGGGGCCGCCACCACATGCAGCCAGAACCCGTTCGCCGAACGCCGCGTCACCCGGTGCGGATCGCTCATGTCAAACCACATCGCCACACAGAACACCGCCACACCCAAGGCCAGTGTGATCCACGCAAACGGCCCCCCCGCCGACAGCAGGAACAAATCCTCAAAGCTTGCCGGCGATCCCGCCTGCTCCGCCGCCAGCACCAGCGCCGTTGCAAACAACCCCAGCGCAATCATCGCCATCGCAAACGGCACCTTGAACCGCAGCCAGAATAGAAAAATCGCAAGCGTCGTCAGCGCAATTGCCAAAGGCAGGCTCGAAAACTCATTCTGCGCCACCATGAACGGTTCTGCAAACTGCGCCGTCAGCCCCGCCGCGGCACAAGCCGCAAACATGATCGACAGCGCAATCGCAGGCGCAATCATCCGCCGCCGCCGCACGAAATACTCTGCCAGCAGCCACAGCACCCCCGCCCCCAACACCGCCGCCGCAAATGTCCGCGTTGACACGTCCGAAAAGTTCAGCGCCACAAAGATCCCTGCAACGCCTGCATAACCCAGTGCCAGAATGCACAGGCCCACCACGATGAAAATCTCGTTGAACCCCTTGAACAGCTCGAACGGTTCATCCCCCGCCGCAAGGTTCTCGCGCGCCCCCGCCCGGCTATGCGCCAAGGCCGAAAGCGACGCCGCTTGCGCCTCGGTCACAATTCCCGCCGCAACTCCGGCGCGCAGATCGTCTGGGGTCATGGGTAAGCACCGTTGATGCAGGGTGAACTGGCTTCACAGATAAGCGGTATGCAGGGGTAAACCAAGGGCAGGAAAATCAGGGGGGGGTAAACATGCTCGTCCTATCACCCTCCTTCTCTGGCCCGGAATCAAGCGCGTAGCGCGCCGGGCAGCACCTGCCCGCCCCCTCGGGCAGGTGCTTTTGCAACGTCAGCCTGCAGAACGTCTGTGGACATTGTTGAACCATAAAGCGCCCCGAATGGGCGTTGCGGCACCTCCCCGGCGGACAGGCGCTGCCCTCTGTTCCGCAAAACTCTCATGCAGCCCTGATCACCTCAACCGTCAGGTTCCCATTGGTGAACACGCAGATATCCGCCGCAATCGCCATTGCCTGCCGCGCCACATCTTCCGTCGGCAGGTCCGTCCCCATCAGCCCCCGCGCCGCTGCCAGCGCGAAATTCCCGCCAGACCCGATCGCCGCCACGTCATGCTCTGGCTCCAGCACATCGCCCGCGCCCGTCACCACGAACAGGTCCCGCCCGTCTGTCACGATAAGCATCGCCTCAAGGTTGCGCAGGTATTTGTCCATGCGCCAGTCCTTGGCCAGATCAACACAGGCCCGCGCCAATTGCCCCGGTGCCGCCTCCAGCTTTTTCTCCAGCCGCTCCAGCAGCGTGAACGCATCCGCGGTAGACCCCGCAAAGCCGCAGACCACATCCTTGCCCCCCGGTGAAAGCCTGCGCACCTTGCGCGCCGTGCCCTTCATCACCGTGTTGCCCACGCTGACCTGCCCGTCACCGGCCACCACAACCATGCCACCACGCCGCACCGCAAGGATTGTCGTGCCATGCCATCCGGGGAACTTGTCATCAGCCATCGCGCACCTCTTTGCCTGCCTGCCTATATGGCCGCCCCGCACCAGCCGCGCAAGCAGGCCGAAGGTGTTGACAGGTGCCAGACCCAGGCACAGACTGTGCGCTTTTCAACCCACAGGCATTTTCCATGATCCATCCCACCCGCGATTTCACCATCTCTCTCGGCCTTGTCATCATCGGCCTGATCGGCATCCTCTGGGGTTATCCCGCCCTGAATGACACCGAAGGCAGCTTGCGCGCCGTCGCCTGTATTGTCGGTGGCTTTGTCGCCGTTTTCGGGTTTCTCGCTGCTATCAACTTCTGGTTTGCCATCCGCCTGCGCCGCAGGTTGCAGTCGCACAAGGCCGCCATCGCCCATTGGACCCTGCCCCCCGCTGCCGTCCAACGCCATATCACCAACGAAAGCCAACGCACTGGCCCCCGCCCCCACTGGCAGCCCACAGCCACAGATGCAGCGCAGGGGCTAGACGTTGTCTTTGAACCCGAGGCGGTTCTGGTCGGTAGCCACGTCTATACCATGCCCTCATCCGGCATGCAGAGCATTCGCGCCGTGCATATTGACCCTACTGATCCGCCGGTGTTGGCGTTTCAGACCGCGCTTTACCTTGCGTCCGGCGGCTCTGCCATCACCTTGCGCGTCCACAAGGGCCTGTTGCGCATTCCGGCACCGGACATGGCGACAGCAGACCGCGTCTGCCGCTTTTTTCAGGATGTGCTGGCCGGGCGTACCATCGTGGCACCTGACCGCTGGACCAAACGCATCCGATGGGGGCGGCGGATTGCCATTGTCTCGGCCTTGCTTGGCGGCGTGGGTCTCGCGTTTGCGCAGGCATCAGGATTGCGGGCTGACAGCGTGCTTGACCTGATCGTCATCTTGCTGATCCTGATCGGCATCTTTGGCACGGTTGCCGGTCTGGCCATCGTGGCTTTTGCAACCCGATTTCACCGCCGTCAGCAGGGGGGCTGACTGATTCGCCAACATGGTTAACGAACCGTCGCCTCTGCGCGCGTAGAGACGAAAGGAAGACGCAAAGAAGACGCGTTCAAGACATGAAAACGGGCCCCGCAGGGCCCGGTTAACACAGCGTTCTCAGGGGGTTACGTCAGATTTCTGACGAAATCCAGTTTGCCAGCGCCGCCTTCGGTGCAGCCCCCGTCTTGTTCGACACAACATTGCCGCCCTTGAACATGAACAGCGCAGGAATACCGCGCACACCCAGCGTGGCCGGGCTGTCCGGGTTTTCGTCCACGTTGACCTTCACGATCTTGACCTTGCCTGCATATTCAGCCGCCAGCTCTTCCAAAGCCGGGCCGATCTGCATGCACGGGCCGCACCAGGGCGCCCAGAAATCCACAACAACCGGGATGCTGGACTGGCGCACTTCTGCGTCGAAGGTGGCATCGGTAACAGCGACAGTAGCATTGCCCATGGAATCTCTCCGCTTTTTCTGGGGTAGGCAGTGAAGCTAGGCAGTGGGCGTTGCAACGTCAATAGGTAGTGCGCTTGCAAGGGCTGCACTCACGATATCGGGATCAAGGTGCAACAATGTTGCATCTTGCGTCCACAGGATGGCCGTCTCGATCCGCCGCCCCGGGTAAATCTGCCCCAGTGCCACCGCATAGGCCCCCATCTGCCGCAGAATTCCTTCCGGCACCTCTTCCGCCCGCCGTGGCACCACCTTGTTGGACTTGAAATCCACCGCCAGCACCCGGTCAGCAGACAGGATCAGGCGGTCAATCGACCCCAGCATCCGCCGCCCCCCAACCTCGGCCGTCACCGCCACCTCGGCCAGCGTGCCCGGTGCAAACAGTGCAGGCTGGCGCGTGATCACCAGCCGCGCTTCCTCCAGCACATCCTCTGCCGCAAGCGCTGTCGCAACGGGGCCCCACTGCGCCGGATCATGGTTTGGCAAATGCTCCAGCAACCGGTGCAGCCTGTCTCCCCTCGCCATTGCAAGCGCCGTATCCTGCCCGCCCTCACCCGGCAGTGCCTTGGCCCCACCCAGTTTTGACGGGCTAAGA
>JBJOQW010000218.1:0-25147 GCA_046049665.1 Pseudomonadota bacterium
AGGTGCCCCCTTCATCCAGCACGTCAAAGGCAAAGGCCAGCGCCGCCTCGACCAGTGCGATGATGCGCAAGTGGTCGGTGCCTTTGTGCCCCGATGCCGCTGCCGCCATGTCGGACATCACAACATCCGCCTTGCCACCCAGCCAGCCCTTGACCAGCCCATCCGCCTCATCCGACAGAAAATCCAGCACATGCAGATCGGCCCCGGCTATTGCCTCAACCTCTTGCAGATCAACGCCCAGCACCGTGCCCACTGGCTTTTTGGCATTTTCGCCAAGCGCATTCACCCGCGCCACCGCCACCTGGCACCAGCCCCCCGGCGCACAACCCAGGTCAACCACCCGCGCACCCGGTTTCAGAAAGCCGTATTTGTCATCCAGCTCCAGTATCTTGTAGGCCGCCCTGCCCCGGTAGCCTTCCTTCTTGGCCCGGATCACGTAAGGGTCGTTCAGCTGCCGCTCCAGCCACAGCGTCGATGAAAGCTTGCGCCCCTTCGCCGTCTTGACCCGAACCCTCAGCTCTCGCTGTCCGCGCCCCGATGTGTTCTTCGTCTCGCTCATGCGTAAGGCCCTTCTGCCAGCACGCCATCCGCGCTCATCTGCGCGTAAAGCAGCCCTTCCCGCAGGCCCCGGTCTGCAACCGAAAGCCTGTCCGTGGGCCATATCCGCATCAGCGCCTGAAGGATAGCCGCCCCCGACATGATCAGCGAATGGCGGTCACGCCCGATGCGCGGATCGGTGCGCCGCCCTTCCGGCCCCAGTGACAGATAATCGCGGATCACAAAGTCGATCTGATCAGAGGTCATTTCCAGCCCGTCCACTTTGGCCCGGTCATAGCGTTTCAGGTTCAGGAAAGACGCTGCCACCGTTGTCACCGTGCCGCTGGTGCCAATGATCTGAAAGCCTTCGCGCGGGTTCTGCGCGTTATAGGGCGAAAAGCTGGCCAGATTTTCTTCAAAGAACCAGCTCATCAGCGCAAATCGTGCGCCGTCATCTTCCACATCCACGAACTGATCCTTCAGCGTGGCCACGCCCAGCGGCACCGAAATCCAGTCCACCACCCGCGCGCCATCTTCACCGTGAAAGCCTCGGTGCAACCGCATAATCGCGCGTGCCCGGTGTTCGGGGGCCACCGCTGACAGGTCAATCCACACCAGTTCCGTTGACCCGCCGCCGATATCCACCACCAAAAGCTGTTCCGTCCGCGCTGATACCAGCGGTGCGCAGGAAATCACCGCCAGCCGCGCCTCTTCCTCGGGTTGGATGATCTCCAGCGACAGGCCGGTTTCGCGCCGCACCTGCCGGATAAACTCGCGCGCGTTCTTGGCACGCCTGCAGGCCTCGGTTGCCACCAGCCGCATCCGCGTGACGCCATGCTTTTCAATCTTCTTGTGGCACACCCGCAGCGCCTGAATGGTCCGGCTCATGGATGCGCGGCTTAACCGCCCGCTTGCCTCCAACCCTGCGCCCAGTTGCACCGTCTTGGAAAAGCTGTCGACAACATCAAACTGGCTGCCGCGCGGACGCGCGACAAGCATGCGGCAACTGTTCGTGCCAAGGTCCAGTGCCGCGTAAAGCTGCACAGGAATATCTTTCTGGGGCGCAGACGGCTCGACCGACGGCGTTACATTCGGGATCGCGTCCTCGCCCCGGGGACGCTCGGGCGTCATACTGCGCCCTCCAACTGTGGTTACCCATAAGGTAGTCCGGCACGGCCCTTGAAGCAAGCAGGCAGCCCACATGATTTGCATGAGAATTTTTCCCATTCCAGCCGGTTGCCTGCACGACAGATTCGCGGCAATCACCGCAGGATGCGCAGCGCAGTCGCTGAATGCAGGGTTTGTGTCGAAATCCGACAGTGTCTGCTGCAGTTGCGCGCCTAAATGAACGCAATCACACCGGCCGGAGAATCAGGAATGCCAGAAGTTACCATCGTCTTTTGGCGCGATATCCCGGCGCAGGTTATTGTCGGCAAAGGGCGGCGCGGATCAAAGGTGCAACTGTCGGAACGCTTTGAACAGGCGATTGACCGCTGCGCCATGAAGATCGGCGCCAAGGATGCCGATGCTTATCTGGCCGAATGGCGCAAGGCCCCCCCCTATGAGGCGGAAGGTGAGCCAGACGATCTTGCCGCACGTGTGGCCGCAGATCTGGAAACCAGCTATGATACGGCACGTATCAAGCAACTGATTGATAACGAAGGGTGGGCGTGATGGCCTTGTTCAATTTCCGGCGCGACACTGCCCCTGCGCCCACGGCGCAACTGGAACCGTTCCTGCAAAACTTTTCCATCGAGGTCATGCCGCGCACCGCCGAAAAAGTTGAAAACTTTCGCGACATCCTGCCCCAGCACACGCGCGTCTACATCGCCCATATCGACGGCACGCCGATTGAGGACATGGTCGCCACAGCCGCACGGCTGGCGGGCGAAGGCTATGCCGTCATGCCGCACTTTCCGGCACGCATCATCAAGGATCGCGCCACATTGGCCGACTGGATTGCGCGCTATCAGGGTGAGGCCGGTGTGAAGCAGGCCCTGCTGCTGGGCGGCGGCGTCAACACGCCCGCGGGCGATTTTGACAGCTCCATGCAGCTGATGGAAACCGGCCTTTTTGATGGCTTTGACAGGCTGCATGTGGCAGGCCACCCCGAAGGCAACAAGGATATCGACAAGGACGGCGGTGATGCCATCGTCATGCAGGCGCTGAAGTGGAAGCAGGCGTTTTCCGAACGCAGCGATGCCAAGATGGCGATCGCCACCCAGTTCTGCTTTGAAGCTGATCCGGTGATCGCCTGGGTCAACCGCCTTGCTGCCGAAGGGATCAAGATCCCTGTGCATATCGGCATTGCCGGCCCGGCCAAGCTGCAAACGCTGATCAAGTTTGCCATTGCCTGCGGTGTGGGCCCATCCCTGCGCGTGCTGCAAAAGCGCGCGATGGATGTCACCAAACTGCTCTTGCCCTATGAGCCGACCGAGGTTGTCACGGCCCTTGCAGCACACAAGGCCGCCAACCCCGATTTCGGCATCGAATCCGTGCACTTCTTCCCGCTGGGTGGCATCAAGACGAACGCCACCTGGGTTACCGAAAATGGCGGCGCATCAGGTGTGCCCGCTGCTCATGCAAAGGTTTAAGAATGACCCGTACAGTTATTGAATCCAAAACAAAAACGGTCATCATCGGCTTTGATGAGCCCTTCTGCGTGATTGGTGAGCGGATCAACCCCACCGGACGCAAGAAACTGGCAGCCGAGCTTGAGGTCGGCAATTATGACACCGTGCTGCGCGATGCGCTGGAACAGGTGGCCTGTGGCGCCACCGTGCTTGACGTAAACTCGGGTGCCGTGTTCACCAACCTGATGGCAACTGATCCGCGCTATGCCGACAACAACTTTGTCGAACCGCCCCTCATGAAGGAACTTATCTCGCGGATTCAACAGGTTGTGGATGTGCCTTTGTGCATTGACAGCTCGGTTCCCGGCGCGCTTGAGGCGGGCCTGCAAAACTGCGAAGGCCGCCCCCTGCTGAATTCGGTCACGGGTGAGGAAGAGCGTCTGGAACTCGTGCTGCCCTTGGTCAAGAAATACAACGTGCCCGTTGTCGCCATTTCCAACGATGACACCGGCATTTCCCAGGACCCCGATGTGCGCTTTGCCGTCGCCAAGAAAATCGTCGAACGTGCGGCTGATCATGGCATCCCGGCGCATGACATTGTGGTTGACCCGCTGGTCATGCCGATCGGCGCCATGGCCACGGCGGGGCATCAGGTCTTTACCCTTGTGCGCCGCCTGCGCGAGGAATTGGGCGTGAACACCACTTGCGGCGCGTCCAACATCAGCTTCGGCCTGCCACATCGTCACGGCATCAACGCGGCCTTCCTGCCCATGGCCATAGGTGCCGGCATGACCTCGGCCATCATGAACCCCGTGCGCATGGTGGAAATGGAAGCGATCCGCGCAGCCAATTTCCTGAACAACCGTGATCCGAATGGCGGCGAATGGATTCGCTTTGCCAAGGTGATCGAGGCGGTTGAGGCCGGTGCCACCTTTGCCGAAGCATCCGCTGCGGCGAATTCGGCCACCTCAGGCCGCCGTGGTGGCCGCCGCGCGCGAGGTTAAACCGTTTACCGTTGATTAACTGAAATGTCGCAGTCTTTGCGGTATGGAAACCCGTAACACAGCGCCAGACATCTGGATAAATGAGATCTTCTCGGCAAAAGCTGCGGCGAATGGCGGTGTCATTCGCCGTAACCGGCTTTGGGTTGAAAATGAGGTTGGCCGTGACCGGTTTATCGCCGAAGTTCGCAAACGCGGATTTCATTTGCTTGAGACCGGGCAGCAACTGATCGTCATATGCCACCGGGGCGCGGTTCACATGCACTTCTGACACAACCGATTTTTCTGCGAAAAATCAGGAATTTTCGCAGAAAATTCGTTTAAGACGTCAACGCGATTTTGATTGCCGCAATCGGCCATTGCACCTGCCCTATCCTGCCCTAAAACAGCCCCATGCAGGAGAATACCATGACCGACGACGCACTCGTGATCTTCACACCCTCGGGCAAACGCGGGCGCTTTGCGCTTGGCACTCCCGTGCTGACCGCCGCGCGCCAGTTGGGCGTTGATCTTGATTCTGTCTGTGGCGGGCGCGGCATTTGCTCCAAATGCCAGATCACGCCGGGCTATGGTGAGTTTTCCAAGCATGGCGTGACCGTGGCCGCCGATGCGCTGACCGAATGGAACGCCGTGGAGGCGCGCTACAAATCCATCCGTGGATTGATTGACGGGCGGCGCCTGGGCTGTCAGGCGCGTGTGCAGGGTGATGTGGTCATTGACGTGCCGCCCGAATCTCAGGTGCACAAACAGGTCATCCGCAAATCGGCCACGCAGCGCGATATCGTGATGGACCCGGCCACCCGCGCACTTTACATCGAGGTGGCAGAGCCCGACATGCACGAACCTTCGGGTGATTTCGAACGTCTGGCCGCCGCTTTGCGCGACCAATGGCAAATTCCCGACGTTACCACCGATCTTGCCATCATGCGCCGCTTGCAGCCTGCCTTGCGCAAGGGCGAATGGAAGGTGACCGTGGCCCTGCACAAGGGCAACCATGATGCGCAGCACCGCATTCTGGATATCTGGCCCGGTTTCCATGAAGGCGCCTTGTATGGCCTTGCCATTGACCTTGGCTCCACCACCATTGCCGCCCATCTCTGCGACCTGCGCGATGGGTCGGTACTCGCCTCCAGCGGCCTGATGAACCCGCAAATCCGCTTTGGCGAAGACCTGATGAGCCGGGTGAGTTACGCCATGATGAACCCCGGCGGCGATGTGGAAATGACGCGCGCTGTGCGTGAAAGCATCAACTCCCTCGCGCAAGCGATTGCAGATGAAGCGAAAATTGATCCCAAGGCCATTTATGAAGTGGTCTTTGTCTGCAACCCCGTCATGCACCACCTGCTTCTGGGCATTGATCCGGTGGAACTGGGACAAGCCCCCTTTGCGCTGGCAACATCGAACAGCATCACCCTTGATGCCCGCGATCTTGACCTTTCCAACCTCAACACCGCCGCCCGCGTCTATGTGCTGCCTTGCATTGCGGGCCATGTAGGGGCTGACTGCGCGGCTGTGGCCCTGTCCGAAGAACCCGGCAAATCCGATGACATGGTGCTGATCGTCGATGTGGGCACCAACGCCGAGATTCTGCTGGGCAACAAGACGCGTGTGCTGGCCTGCTCATCCCCCACCGGCCCTGCATTTGAAGGCGCGCAGATCAGTTCCGGCCAGCGTGCCGCCCCCGGTGCCATCGAACGCGTCGAGATTGACCCCGCCACGAAAGAGCCGCGCTTTCGTGTGATCGGGTCTGATCTGTGGTCCACCGACACAGGCTTTGCTGATGCCGTGCCCGTTGTTACCGGCATCTGCGGATCGGGTATTATCGAGGCTGTGGCCGAAATGCGCATGGCGGGTCTGGTTGATGCCGCGGGCCTGATCGGCAGCCCGGATCAGACGGGCACGCCGCGCTGCGAACCCACCGGGCGCACGCATGCCTATCTTTTGCATGATGGCACAGCGCAGGGTGGCCCGCGCATCAGCGTGACCCAAGGCGATATCCGCGCCATCCAGCTGGCCAAATCCGCGCTGTACGCCGGTGCGCGCCTGCTGATGGATGAAATGGGTGTGGATACGGTAGATCGCGTGACGCTGGCCGGTGCCTTTGGCGCGCATATCAGCCCGAAACACGCCATGGTGCTGGGCATGATCCCCGACGCGCATCTGTCCAAGGTCACCTCTGCGGGCAATGCCGCAGGCACCGGCGCGCGCATTGCCCTGTGCAACGTCGCCTCGCGCAATGCGATTGAGGACACCGTGCACCACATTCACAAGGTTGAAACCGCCATCGAGCCGCGCTTTCAGGAACACTTCGTCAACGCCAATGCCATTCCGCACGCGGTGGACCCCTTCCCTGAACTTGCGGCCATCGTCACCCTGCCCGATGTGACCTTCAATCAGGCCAGCGGTGACCGCGCGCGCCGCAGGCGGGGGTGACAGGCGGCGCGAACGCCGCTAGGTTCGCGGCATGGATGACCCGATAGCCCAGTTGCTGATCCGCATAGCCGCACAGGATCGTGCCGCCTTTCGTGATATCTACGCGGCAACATCGGCGAAACTAATGGGCGTTCTGCTGCGTATCCTCAATGACCGCGCTTTGTCGGAGGATGCGTTGCAAGAGGTTTACACACGGGTTTGGCTGCGGGCCGGGCGCTTTGATGCGACCAAGGGCCGTGGCATGACATGGCTGATCGCCATGGCCCGGAACCATGCGATTGATCTGTTGCGCGCGCGCCGCGACGTGACCGCCGAAGACGGCGCCGTTGAAGCCATGGTTGACCGTGGTCCCAATGCCGAAGGCCAGTCCATTGCCATGGGCGAGGCGCGCCGCGTGGCAGATTGCTTTGCCACGCTGGAACCTGACCGCGCCGCCGCCGTGCGCAGCGCCTATCTTGATGGCCTTTCCTATCAGGAACTGGCCGATCACTACGCGGTGCCGCTGAACACCATGCGCACATGGCTGCGCCGTAGCCTGCTCCGCCTGCGGGAGTGTTTGGACCAATGACTGACGCCCCCATGACCCCCCGCGAAGAAGATGATGTGCTGGCCGCCGAATATGTGCTGGGCACCCTTACCCTTGCCGAACGCAGCGCCGTTGAGGCGCGCCTCAAGACCGATGCCAGCTTTGCGGCCAGCGTCGCCGCCTGGGAAAACCGCCTGGCCGGGCTGAATGATGAATTTGCCGAAGTGCCCGCACCCAACCTGCTGCCCAAAATCGAAGCCCGCCTGTTCCCGCAGGCCGCCAAACCCCAACGGTCCTTCTTTGGCTGGTTCGCAGGTGCCGCCCTTGCCGCCACCATCGCCATCGCCGCCCTTACCCTGTGGCCAAGTGCGCCGCAGCCGGAACTTGTTGCAACCCTTGTGGCCGAGGATCAGCCGCTGGTCATTGCCGCAAGCTTTGCCGCAGGCGAAATCACTGTCACCCGCACGGGTGGGCCTGAGGCCGAGGCAGGCCGCGTCTATGAACTGTGGCTGATCGCGGGTGAAAATGCCCCCGTATCGCTGGGCCTGATTGAAGGGCAAAGCACAACCCGCAGCCTTCAGGCCCTGCCCGAAGGCGCCGTGCTAGCCATCAGTCTGGAACCCGATGGCGGATCTCCCACAGGCCAACCCACTGGCCCGGTGCTGGTAACCGGCGTCGTGACGGGCATCTGACGCAGGCCTTGGGCAGCTGAAAATTTTCGCAGGAAATTTTTAGCCGCGCTGAAACTAACCGCAAAACCCTTCGTTTCTTCGAATGTGAGACGGGACAGGCCCGCCACCTTTGACAGGAGACGACCCCATGAAATTCCTTACCTTCACCGCATCCGTTCTGGCACTGTCCACCACGCTGGCCTTTGCCGAAAACCCGCAGGTCGGCGGTGCGCCCATGTTCGAGGACAAGAACATTGTTGAAAACGCCGTGAACTCGGCTGATCACACCACGCTCGTCGCCGCTGTCACCGCGGCTGGCCTTGCCGAAACCCTGATGGGCGCAGGCCCGTTCACCGTCTTTGCCCCCACCAATGACGCTTTCGCCAAACTGCCCGCAGGCACCGTGGAAAACCTGCTCTTGCCAGAAAACAAGGATACGCTGGTCAAGATCCTGACCTGCCATGTCGTTGCGGCCAACGCCATGTCCACCGACATTGTCGGCATGATCGAGGCTGATGGTGGTTCTCACAAGATCGGCACCGTGGGTGGATGTGAATTCACGGCCTCCATGAAGGATGGCATGGTCATGATCGAAGATGGTCAGGGCAACATGGCCACCGTCACCATCGCTGACGTCAAGCAGTCAAACGGCGTGATCCATGTGATCGACACGGTTCTGCTGCCTGCCAGCTAAGACGATTGGCGGCTGCAGCAGGCGGACGGTCACACCCGCCTGCGGCAGCGGCCAGTCTGTCCCGGCAAACCTGTCCCCTCGCCGGGGCAGACGGGCCCTTCCCCAGCGGAAGGGCCCGCTTTCGTTTTGCTTGCCCAAGGGCAGCAAACAGCGCTACCATTCCCGCATTGATTGCTTTTGTTTGGAGATTCCGATGACTTATTTTACCCGTATTCTGGGTCTGCTTTTGCTGCTTCTTTCACCCCTGTCCGCCCAGTCCGAGGGGCGATCCATCATCGTGCTTGATGGATCGGGTTCCATGTGGGGCCAGATCGACGGGCGCGCCAAGCTGGAAATCGCGCGTGAGGCTTTGGCCGAAGTGGTCGGCAGCCTGCCCGCTGATACTGAAATGGGCCTGATGGCCTATGGCCACCGCACCGAGGGCGATTGTGGCGATATCGAACTGATCGTGCCGCCCGCCGCTGGCACGGGTGCCGCCATATCTGATGCGGCCGCCGCACTGAATTTCGTGGGCAAAACACCGCTGACCGAAGCCGTGCGGCAGGCCGCAGTGGCGCTGCGCAGTTCGGAAGACAAGGCCACCGTGATCCTGATCACCGATGGCATTGAAACCTGCAACGCCGATCCTTGCGCGCTTGGGGCCGAGCTTGAAAGCACGGGTGTTGATTTCACCGCCCATGTCGTTGGCTTTGGCCTGACCGCCGAAGAAGGCGCAAGTGTCGCCTGCCTCGCGGAAAACACGGGCGGGGTTTATATCGAGGCCAGCAATGCCAGCACGCTGAAGGACGCCTTGCAGACAACGGTCGTGGCCGAACCCGTGCCCGCACCTGCACCAGAGCCTGCGCCGGAACCGGAACCGGAACCCGCCACCCTTGCCTATAACTTTGCCCCCCAGATGCTGATGAAGGCTGGCGGTGAGGTTGTAACCGACAGCGGTCAGGCATGGGAGATTTACCTTCCCGGTGCCGAAGGGCAGCGTGGTGACCGGGTGACAACCGAATACGGTCAGGCGCAAATCACCCTCGACCCGGGCACCTATCTGCTGGTGGCCAAGCTTGGCCTTGCCGAAGTGCAGCAAGAGCTTGTGGTCACAGCCGATGCACTTGCCGCCCCGACCGTGGTACTGAATGCAGGCACGTTGATCGTGCATCCGCGCGGATCAGACGGCGGGCCGATCGAGGCCTCTGCCGCCGTACAGATCAGCAATGCGGCCGGGATGAATTATACCAGCTACGGTGACACCAACATCGTGGTGCCCGCAGGTGACATCAAGCTGCAGGTCAAGGTGGGTGAGGCTGTGGCCGAACAGTCCACCGAAATCGCACCCGGCCAGACGGTCGAACTCGACATGGTCGCAGGCGCGGGTCTGGCCGTGGTTGATGGCTATTACATCAACGGCATGCGCATGGAATCCACCCAGCACGCGGTCGCCATCTTTGACGCCAAGCAGGCGCTGGATGGCAGCCGCACGAACATCACCACCTCCTATGGCCCCGCCCAGCAATTCACCTTGCCACCCGGTGACTATGTCGCCGTGGTCGAGGAAGGTGCCGCCAAAGCCGAGGCTCCGTTTACGGTGAAAACCGGCGAACGGGTGGATGTGTCGGTGGTCCTGAACGCCGGGGTTCTGTTTGTATCCGCGCCCGGCGCCAGTTCGATTGAGGTGTTCGCCGCCAAGAAAGACATTCAGGGGAACCGGCAGCAACTGGCCTTTGGCTATGCCGAGGAACTGAATGTCACGGCACCGGGCGGTGATGTTGTCATCATTGCCACACGCGGCGAAGGCGTGTTGGCCGAGGCGACAGCCACGGTCATCCCCGGCGAACGCACCGAAGTGGCCGTACCCTGATGCCCTACGGCTGGTGCGGCCCCGGTCGCACCAGCCCTCAGCCTGACCGGAGCCCGCGCTTGGCAACCATGTTGCGCCTGATCCTGTGCCTGTTCGCGCTGTGGCCCCCGACCATGGCCTTAGCCGAAGGCCGCGCCATCATCGTGCTCGATGCCTCGGGCTCAATGTGGGACGAACTGGATGGCCGCCCCAAAGTCGACACCGCCCGCCAAGCGCTGAACGCCGTCCTGCGCGCCTTGCCCCCTGATGCAGAGCTGGGCCTTATGGCCTATGGCCACCGCGAAAAAGGCAATTGCGACGATATCGAACTGATCGTTCCCCCGGCCAAGGGGCGCGCCGCCGCCATTGGTACAGCCGCCGAATTTCTGAATTTCACCGGTAAAACCCCTTTGACCGCTGCAGTCCGGCAGGCAGCCGCTGCCCTTGACAGCGGAACGCGGCAGGCCTCGGTCATCCTGATCACGGATGGCGTAGACAATTGCAGCGGGGATCCCTGCGCACTTGGTGCCACGCTCGCGGCATCAGGCGCTGATTTCACCGCACATGTGATCGGGTTCGGCCTGACCGACGCCGAGGCTGCGACTGTGTCCTGCCTTGCCACACAGACTGGTGGCAGCTACCTGCAGGCAGATGATCTGCAGACCCTGACACTGGCCCTGCAGGATACGGTGCTGGTCCCCGATACTGCGCCCGTGCCCCCGCAACCTGCGCCCGCCCCTGCCCCACAGCCCTCACCCGAACCATCCCCCACACCTGCACCCGCGCCCGAACCCGCGCCCGAACCCACACCCCAGCCCGAACCGCCCCCCGTAGCACAGCGTCCCAACTTTTCACCGCGCATCCTGCTGTCGCCCAACGGCCCTCCGGTTGATCCGGCCGCCCCTTTGCACCTTGTGCTGCATCCGTTGCCCGCCGCTGATCTGTCGCTCACGCCTATCCAGATCATCCATGACAGCACTGCCGTGCCACCCGGCGACTATATGATGCAGGCAACCCTTGGCCCAGTCACCCTGCGCCAGCCCGTGACAATATCCACAACGGGTGATGCACAGCCCACACTTGTTCTTAATGCCGCCCCTGTCACCTTCCGCCCCCGCATTGGCCCTGATGCCGCAGTCGAGGCCACCGCCGAAATCACCATTGCTACCGCCACAGGCCCCATAGGCCCCCTGACCGGCCAGTTTGACACCTGGCTTCCTGCTGGCCAGCACCGCGTCAGCACCCGGCTTGATGCCGTCACCGCCACCCAAGATATCCACGTCATCGCCGGACAACCCCTTGTGCAGGACCTGTTCATCAATGCCGCCCTTGTTGTGCCGAAGGTGTTTTTTGCCCCGGGCCAACCCGTCAATTCCGCCCCCGACCTGCGCATCGAAATCGTTGCCGCCCTTCCCAATGTCGATGGCAGCCGCACCCTGATATCGCGCCGCATCGGCGGCACACCCTTCTTTCACCTTGGCGCGGGCGATTATGTCGCCATTGCAACCCTTGGGCTTGCCCGCTCTGAAACACCGTTTTCGATTGCCCTGGTGCAACGCACCGAATTGCCCGTCATCCTGAATGCAGGCGTCCTTTCCGCCACAGCACCCGGTGCCAGCCTCATACGCATCAGCCCACCACCGGACATTGCCGGAAATGCACCTGCAGGCCGCGAATATGCCAATGACACCGTGCAGGAAACCCTGAATGCCGGTTCTTATCAGGTATCCGCGCAGTTTGGCACCGCCACTGCCACAGCCATGGTCGTCATTACCCCCGGCGGGCGTGCCGATGTGGCCTTGTCAGCACCTTGACACCCCAGCGATCTTGGCCTTGACGGACCCCGGACCTTGGCCTAATCACGCAAACATCGCGGGTGTAGCTCAATGGTAGAGCAGCAGCTTCCCAAGCTGAATACGAGGGTTCGATTCCCTTCACCCGCTCCATCTCTTTTGAAACCAATGCCCCGCACAGGCACCTTTGGCCGGTGTGCAGGATTTTGACCCATCCTCATGGCCGGCACGACAATTGCCCCCTGTCCGTGTGTCCTTTGCCGCCCTTGATGCGGCCCCATGCCCCGCCCGCCTTTTCAACTGCGCCCGAAACCGTTAGGCAGGCGGCATCCTACAGTCAGAGGTCACACCATGAACACCGATATCACCCGCCTTGGCACCGGCCCCCGGATGAGCGAGTGCGCCATTTTCAATGGCGTCGCCTATCTTGCCGGTCAGGTTGGCAAGCCTGGCGGCAGCGTTGCCCAGCAAACCGCTGATGCCTTGGCCGAAGTTGACCGCATTCTTGCAGCAGCAGGCACAAACAAGACGCGGATTCTGTCCGCCCAGATCTGGCTGGCCGATATCAGCACCTTTGCCGAAATGAACGGTGTCTGGGACGCGTGGGTACCACAAGGCCACACCCCGGCCCGCGCAACGGGCGAATCAAAACTGGCTACGCCGGATTATCTGGTTGAAGTGATTGTTATTGCCGCAATCTAAACAGGCAACTTTCAACCACTGGTTTCAAAACGCGCATCACGCCCGCCGTGATGCGCGTTTTTGTTTGTTTGAATTTGTCGGGTGAAGCAGGTGGTGCTACCGTTTCCAGGTTAAGAGTTCATCATTTCATACAAACCTTTGAGGAAAACATGTCCATTACCTTCAAAAAGATTCAGAACGCGGTCGTGATCGGCTTTATCGTGGGGTTCAGTGGTGCCGCACAGGCGCAGACCGCGTCAGTCACACGCTGCAATGTGCTGGAGGACGGGAAATATGTTCCTGTCCTGCTGGTTACGCAAAACGGCGCGTCATCGCAGTACCGCATCGGGCAAGAAGGCCTGACACGCGGAATCGCCTTCAGTGACAAGCGTGCGCTGGAATGGGCCCGCGTCACTTTGGGGCTTGAGGTGGCCGTCTATGCCGATTGCGGCGCCGATAGTGATAGCTTCGGCCCTCTTGCCGCTGTTGTGCTTCCCCCACCTCCACCCGTTGAGGAAACGACCGAAGAAGAAGCAAGCGGCGAAGAAACAATACCCGAGGAAGAACCACCCGTAGTGCCAGAAGAAGAACCGCCCGTAGTGCCTGAAGAAGAACCCCCGGTGCCGGAACAAGAAACCGAGTTGGAAACACCCCCCTGTGTCGATTGCAGCGGGCAAGATTCATCTTCCGGCGGCATTGCGCCACCTGATTTCGTGCCGCCGCCCGGCAGCATCGACTTTTTCTAGGAACCGGAAATGCCCCTGTCTTGCGCTTTGGCCAACAGGGGCAAATCAGCCGCCCCTGCGTCGTGCGCGCAAGTGTGCCTTGCCCGAAGTGGTGCCCTGCCCGCAATGGGGCAAGCAACCCAAATCGGTGCTGGGCTGTGTCAGGCCTCAGCCGCGCAGATAGTTCACCAAAGCTGCAGTTGACCCATCCTTGCCATCTGCACTGACCTTGCCCTCCAGCACCGGCTGCAAGGCCAGCGCCAGTTCCTTGCCCAGCTCCACCCCCCACTGGTCATAGGAATTGATCCCAAGGATCACGCCTTCCACAAACACCCGGTGTTCATAAAGCGCAATGATCTGGCCCAGCACAAAGGGCGTCAGTTTCGGATAGGCCAGCGTCGTGGATGGCCGGTTGCCCGGAAACACCCGGTGGCGCGCCTGACGGTCAAGCTCGGCCCCGGTCAGGCCCTTTTTGGCCATGATCGCCGTCGCCTCGGCCAGTGTGCGCCCGCGCATCAGCGCCTCGGACTGGGCAAGGCAGTTTGACACCAAAAGCAGGTGCTGATGCGCAAGGTCGGCCTCATGCCCCTGCCGCGCCACAAGGAATTCGCACGGAATCACCCGCGTGCCCTGATGGATCAGCTGATAGAACGCATGCTGGCCATTGGTGCCCGGCTCACCCCAGACCACCGGGCCCGAATGCAGGCCAAGGTCCGCCCCATCCATCGCCACGCGCTTGCCGTTACTTTCCATCTCCAACTGCTGCAGATAGGCCGGCAGGCGGCTTAGCCGTTGATCATAAGGCAGCACAGCCCGCGTGGCATAGCCGCAAATCTGGTTGTGCCAGATGCCAACAAGGGCCAGCAGCACCGGCAGGTTGTCGGCGAAATCCGCGCTGCGGAAATGCGCGTCCATATCCGCTGCACCCGCCAGAAAGCCCTCAAAATCATCAGGGCCAATCGCCAGCATGATCGAAAGGCCAATCGGCCCCCACATCGAATACCGCCCGCCCACCCAGTCTTCAAACCCGAACACGCGCGCCGCATCAATGCCAAAGGCCGCGGTTTTTTCCGCCGCCGTTGACACGGCCGCAAACTGCGCCGCCGGGTTGGCTACCTTGGCAGCCATCCAGACGCGGGCGGTTTCGGCATTGGTCATGGTTTCAATGGTGGTAAAGGTTTTGGACGCCACAATCACCAGCGTCGTTTCCGGGTCCAGCCCGCGCAGCACATCCGCCACATGCGCCCCATCCACGTTCGACACGAAATGCGCGCGCGGCCCATCCGCATAGGGTGACAGCGCAATGCAGGCCATCGCCGGGCCCAGATCGGACCCCCCGATCCCGATGTTCACCACATCCGTGATCGCCCCGCCTTGCCCTTTGTACGCGCCGCTGCGCACATCTGCCGCGAAGGCCTTCATTCGTGCATGCGTTGCCCGCACCTCAGGCATCACGTCACGCCCGTCTACGGCCACCGACCCGCTCAGATTGCGCAGCGCCGTATGCAGTACCGCGCGGCCTTCGGTTTCGTTGATCTTTGCCCCTGCAAACATCGCATCCCGTTTGGCCGCAACTTCAGACGCCACCGCAAGATTGATCAGTAACCCTTTGGCTACGCTGTCAATATTCGTCTTGGCATAGTCAAACAGCATCTCACCCGACCGCGCCGAAAACGCCCCCGCACGCCCTGCATCAAACAATGAAAGGATGTTGCGGTCCTTGACCGCCGCATGATGATCCGCCAGCGCCTGCCATTCCGTTTTCATTGCCTACTCCGCCCCTATCATTCCGCCCAGTGCACCGTTGCATTCGCCAGCACAACCCGCACTGGCGCTTCCATATCTGTCAGATGCGCCGCCCGCTCCAACGCTGCCCGCTTTTCCGTCCCCGTGATCAGGATATGCGTATGCATCGCCCCCCGCAGCACCGGCGCTGTCAGGGTAATGCGCGGCTCACCCGCCGCTGCCGCCCGCAAGGCCATCAGCGCAGGCGCATGCGATGACAACGCCTCGGCCAACCGATCCGCCCCCGGAAACAGGCTGGCCGTGTGCATATCCGCCCCCATGCCCAGCAGCAGCACCGAAATCGGCAAATGCGGCGCAATTCCTGCCGCCAAGGCCTCCAGCCGGTCTTCCGGCTGTGGCGCATCCGCATAAAGCGGCACCAGTTGCGCCCCTGCTGCCCGCCCCCGCAACAGCCGTTCGCGCAACAGCCGCGTGTTTGAACGCGGGCTGTCTTCGCCCACCCAGCGTTCATCGTTCAGCATCACCGCCACATTGGCCCAGTCCATGTCCACGCCCGACAGCGTGTCGAAGATCGGCCCCGGCGTCGTGCCCCCCGGCACGCAGAATGTCGCCCGCCCGTCGCGCCGCAGAAAACCGCCCAGCTCACCCGCGATCTGGTCAGCCAGCGCCAGAAACATCAGTTCCCGGTCAGGATACTCGCGAAATTCCCTCATCGGATGTCACGCCAGCGCCGCCCATCCCGGTGCAACAGCATCAGCGCATCATCCGGCCCCGCAGACCCCGGATCATAGCCCTTGGGCTTGTCCCCCCGCGCTTCCCAACCCTGAATGATCGGGTCCGTCCAGGCCCAGGCCGCCTCAACCTCATCACCGCGCATGAACAGCGTCTGGTTGCCCCGGATCACATCCATGATCAGCCGTTCATAGGCATCCGGCACATCCGCATGATCCGCCCCCAACGCTTCGGCGAAAGACATGTCCAAGGGCACTTCCGTCAGGCGCATGCCCCCCGGCCCCGGTTCCTTGATCATCACTGTCAGCGTCATGCCTTCATCCGGCTGCAACCGGATCACCAGCACGTTCTCATGCATGCTGTCGGACATGCCGAAAATCGAATGCGGCGGCGCCTTGAACGTCACCGCAATCTCCGATGCGCGTGACCGCAGGCGTTTGCCCGTGCGCAGATAGAACGGCGTGCCCATCCAGCGCCAGTTCGAAATGCCCACCTTCATCGCGATATAGCTTTCCGTCTTGCTGGCCGGATTTTCGCTATGCTCCAGATATCCGCCCTGCCCGCCGCCCGCCAGATACTGCCCCCGCACAATGTCCGCAGGCTGCACCGGATCAAGCGCCCGGATCACCTTTAGCTTTTCATCCCGCACGGCGTTCGGATCAAACTTGTAAGGCGGCTCCATCGCGATCAGACACAACAGCTGCATCATGTGGTTCTGCACCATATCGCGCATCGCGCCCGATTTGTCGTAATAGGCCCCGCGGCCTTCCACGCCAACCGTCTCACCCACCGTTATCTGAACGTTATCAATGTACTGCGCCTTCCAGATGGGTTCGAACAGGATATTGGCAAAGCGCACCGCCATCAGGTTCTGCACCGTTTCCTTGCCCAGATAGTGATCAATCCGGTAGATCTGATCTTCCGTAAAATGGTCCGCCAACACCCCGTTCAGCGCCTTCGCCGTGGCAAGGTCACGCCCGAACGGCTTTTCCACCACAATCCGGCTTTGTGGGTTGGCGATTCCATGTTCGTGCAGACGTTCGGCAATGGCCCCGAACAGCGACGGCGCCACCGAGAAATAAAAGGCGCTGATCATGCCGGGGCGCATCATCGTGCGCAGCGCAGACCAGCCGTTGATGCCGGTCGCGTCGATTGAGGTATAGTTCAGCGTGCTCAGAAAGGCCGCGATCTGCGCCTCATCCTGCTTGTCCTTGGCCACGAATTCCTCAATCGCGGCGCGTGCAAGGGCGCGGTAGCCATCGGAATCAAGGTCAGCGCGCGCTGCACCAATGATCTGCGAATTGGCGGGCATCTGGCCCGCAATGAACCGCCGATACAGGCCCGGCAGAATCTTGCGCTTGGCAAGGTCGCCAGTGCCACCAAAGATAACAAGATCAAAGGGTTCAACCGGAATGACGCGCGATACCATGATTCCCTCGCAAGTTCTGAAACCGCTTTCCGTTAGCGCTAACGCGCGGTCCTTCTAACGTTGCAGACGGCGCGAGTCTACATGCCTTGCGCCCCTGCGTCACGCTAAAGCGCCGTCCAGCCGCCATCGACGCTGATCGTGGTGCCGGTGATCTGTGCAGCGGCTTCAGAACACAGGAAAACGGTGGTGCCGCCGATCTGGTCAGTGGTGGCAAACTGGCGCGATGGCTGGCGCAGCAGCATGACCTCGCGGATCACCGTTTCGCGGTCCATGCCATGGGTTTTCATCTGGTCGGGGATCTGCGCTTCAACGAGGGGCGTCAGCACATAGCCGGGGCAAATGGCGTTGCAGGTAATGCCCTGGCCCGCCGTCTCCAGCGCAGTGGTTTTTGACAGCCCCACCACGCCATGCTTGGCAGCAATATAGGCCGCCTTGTAGGGGCTGGCCGTCAGGCCATGGGCCGATGCAATGTTGACGACCCTGCCCCAGCCCTTTGCGCGCATGGCGGGCAAGGCCGCGGCAGTGGTATGAAAGGCCGATGAAAGGTTGATGGCGATGATTGCATCCCATTTTGCCGTGGGGAATTCTTCCAGCGGGGCCACGTGCTGAATGCCTGCGTTGTTCACCAGAATGTCACAACCGCCCGCCTGCGCAATCAGCGCGCGGCAGGCCGCTCCATCCGACATGTCCGCCGCCATGTACTGCGCCTGAACGCCGTATCGGGCAGCCAGATCGGCGGCCATCGCATGATCTTCGGGCCGGTCGGTGAAGCTGTTGATCACCACATCCGCCCCTTGGGCCGCAAGCGCCGTGGCAATGCCCAGCCCGATGCCAGAAGTCGACCCAGTGATGATGGCCCGTTTGCCCGCAAGTGTCGTCATCGCCTGCCCCTTATGTTTCGCACGTGCAGCATAACGCGGCCCCGGCCCGCCGCCAGCCCCAAATGCCAGCCACCTTTCGGCCACATTTCGCCCGCGTTTACCTGTTCGTAACCACAATCCCTTCGCGCCGCCGCCGCATTCCGACTGCATAACCCTGCCATCTGCGACGGGCCCTGCCAGGCCTTCACTTTGGGGAAAAGGACCAAACACTCATGCCGATAACACCCGTTATCCTGACAAAGTCACTTGTTGTCTTTGAAATCGCCTCCGCGAACGGCACTCTCCGGCTGGAGATTGACGGCCGCAAACTTGCTGTTGACCCTGAAACCGGCCGCATCATCGGCGGCACGATTTCCAGCATCAAGACCTTTGAATACAACACTGATGTCAGCACCGGCGCCGGCCGCAGCTGGGACCGCATCGATCTGCCTGCCGCCGATCTGTCCGTCCTGCTTGGCACGGCTGACTGGCATATCCCGCAGCCCGCATCGCTTGCCTATTACGATCAGATGGCCCTGCTTCCCGCCAGCACCGTCGTGTCGACCTTCACCTCGAATGCAAACTTTGTCGCAGGCAGCACCAGTACGGACTACCTTTTTGGCAAGGCCCTCGGCGATGTGATCGAAGGCCGTGGCGGCAATGACAAGCTCTATGGCGGCAACGGCCTGGATCAGCTGTTCGGCGGTGACGGCAATGACAGCCTTTATGGCGGCGCTGACGAAGACCTGCTGCAGGGCGATGCCGGCGATGACCGTCTGGTCGGCGATGCCGGCTTCAACTCGCTTTATGGCGGTGATGGCAATGACAAGCTGTCTTCCGGCAATGATGGCAGCACAATGGACGGCGGCGCAGGCAACGATGTGCTGATCGCTGGCGCCGGCAATGACGACCTGCGCGGTGGCACAGACAATGACGTTCTTGTCTCGGGGGCCGGCAACGATACCCTGCTTGGCGAAACCGGCGATGATCAGCTGACCGGCGGCGATGGCGCCGATGTCATGTATGGCGGCGACGGCATCGACAAGATGAAAGGCGGCTTTGGCGCAGATCAGCTTGAAGGCGGCCTTGGCAACGATGAAATCGAAGGCGACGAGGATGACGACATCATCTATGGCGGCGACGGCAACGACTTCATGAATGGCGGTGCAGGCAATGACACCATTCACGTCGAAACCGGCAATGATACCATCGTCGGTGGCCTTGGCATCGACAGCTTCATGTTCACCTCTGAAACCACAGGGGCCAAGCTTATTGCCGGGTTCAACGGCCTTGAAGACGAGGTGATCTTTGGCCAGTTCGCAGGTGATGTGTCCTCGGCATATCAATACTTCCTGGAACATGCTGTCGAGGTAGGCCGCAGCGTCGTGTTCACCGATGGCGATCTGTCCATCACCTTTAACCGCACCAGCATGTCGGCCTTCAGCCTGGAAACCTTCGGTACCCCAAGTGATGGCGAAGACGGTGGCGGATGGGGCGGCGAGGTTATCGGCTGATCCAATCGGCTTACCCGCCCGACAGACGCCCGACAGACGCCCGACAGACGCCCGACGGACGCCTGACAGAACCTGCGACATCGGCCCCGGATCATCCGGGGCCGTTTTCATTTCGCCCGTCAGCTGTGCAGCGGCAAGCGCAAATGAAAAAAACGCCGGCACAAGGCCGGCGTTCAGTTATTGAGGCAGGTTTCATACAGGCAAGAAACCTATCGAGCAGTGCCCTTCTTATACGCCGTCTGTTGCCGATGGCCAAGTTAAAAGTTTGAATTGCCGCGCACATCGCTTTACGGTGGTTTTCAAGAAAAAACATGGCACGGGGGTTAGTTGCGCGCATGACTTCACAATTTTTCACAAGGTTGGCAGCGGCCGCTTCGGCTTGCCTGATTCTGGCAAGCCAAGCCGCCTTTGCAGACCCCCAGCATGGCATAGCTATGTATGGCACCCCTGCCCTTCCCCCGGATTTTGTGTCCCTGCCCTATGCCAACCCCGATGCCCCCAAAGGTGGCCGCATCACCTTTGGCGAAAACGGCACGTTTGACAGCCTGAACCCCTTCGTCCCCAAAGGCAGCGCTGCTGCAGGCATCTCGGCCCTGACGGTCGAAACCCTGATGGGCCGCAGCTATGATGAACCCTTCACCCTCTACGGCCTACTGGCCGAATCAATCGAGGTGGATGATGCCCGCACCTACGCCCAGTTCACCCTGCGCGCCGAGGCCCGATTCTCTGACGGCTCTCCTGTCACCGTCGAAGACGTGATCTGGTCGATGGAAACCCTCGGCACCATTGGCCACCCCCGCTATCAGGGTGCATGGGCCAAGGTGGCCAAATCCGAAAAGATTGATGACCGCACCGTCAAGTTCACCTTCGCCGAAGTTGACCGCGAACTGCCCCTGATCCTTGGCCTGCGCCCCATCCTGCAACGCGCCCAGTGGGAAGGGAAGGATTTCGCTGAAACCTCGACCGAGGCCATCATCGGCTCTGGCCCCTATATCGTCGGCCCCTATGACATGGGCGCGCAGATCACCTATGTGCGCAACCCCAACTGGTGGGGCGCCGATCTGAACTTTTACAAGGGCACCCAGAACTTTGACGAAGTGCGCTACGAATATTTCGGTGATGGCGGCGTGGTGTTCGAGGCCTTCAAGGGCGGCACCACCAGCGCCTACCGCGAAACCAACCCGGCCAAATGGGCCAGCGTCTATGATTTTCCGGCAGTGGCCAGTGGCGATGTCGTCAAATCCGAAATCCCGCATGCGCGCCCGTCGGGCATTGAAGGCTTTGTGTTCAACACACGCCGCCCGATGTTTGCCGATTGGCGCGTACGCGAGGCGCTGATCACCGCGTTCAACTTTGAACTGGTCAACCAGACGCTGAATGGTGGCGCGCAGCCGCGCATCACGTCCTATTACAGCAACTCCACCCTTGGCATGCAGCCGGGTGCGCCTGCAACAGGGCCGGTGCTGGCCCTGCTTGAACCCTTCAAGGCAGAGCTTCTGCCCGGCGCAATTGAAGGCTACACCCTGCCCGCCAGCGACGGGTCCGAGGCGAACCGCGCCAACATTCGGGCAGCGTCCGATTTGCTTGCCGAGGCGGGCTATACCGTTGTTGATGGCGTGCTGACCGGGCCGGATGGCGCACCCTTTGCCTTTGATATCCTGCTTGTGAACGGTGCCGATGACATGATCGCTGCCGCCAGCATCTATGTCGAAGGGCTGAAACGTCTGGGCATTGCGGCCAATATTACCACAGTCGACAGCGCCCAGTACAAGGAACGCACCAACAACTACGACTTCGACATGACCCATTATATCCGCTCACTGTCCCTGTCGCCGGGCAATGAACAGATGCTGTATTGGGGCAGTGCCGGGGTGACGGAACCGGGCACGCGCAACTGGATGGGCATGAACTCGCCTGCAGCCGAGGCGATGATCCAGACCATGCTGTCCACGACAGACCCCGCCACCTTCCGCGACGCAGTCGAGGCGCTGGACCGGGTGCTGATCTCGGGCCGTTATGTGATTCCGATCTGGTACAGCCAGGTGTCGCGCATGGCGCACCGCAAGGAATACAAGTTCCCCGAACGGCTGCCGCTTTATGGTGACTGGATCGGCTTCCAACCGGATGTATGGTGGTATCAGGAATGAAGAAAATCGCACTTCTGGCGCTGATCCTGGCACTGGCAGGCTGCAACACGATTGCAGGTGTCGGGCAGGATATCACGGGTGCTGCCAACACGGTGGCCGACGCGCTTTAATTGGCAAAGCTCTGTTGAACATGGTGGCAAGGCAGGTTGACCCGCGCGCCTTGCCACCGCATCAACTGTGAATCATTCGTAAATTCGAAATGATAAGCTGTTGATTTCATTGGCTGCGAAAACTGTCCCATCATGGGACAGGCCTTTCAGACCAGTGAGGTGACCCACAAAATCGTTGCATCATCCTCGGACACGCTGATCACATTATGCCCCATCGAGGCATCATAATAGGCGCTGTCGCCGCGCTTCAGATCAACCGGTTCGTAGAACTCGGTGAACAGCCGCACCACGCCTGTCAGCACATACAGAAATTCCTCACCATCATGCCGGACCCAGCCGTTGAATTCCGCCAGATCGCGGGCGCGGATGCGGGCGCGGTAGGGCAGCATCTGCTTTTTCGACAAATGCCCCGCCAGCAATTCATGCTCATAGGTCGTGGTGGCATGCCCCTGCCCCTCACCCGCCTTCGTCACCGCCATCCGCCCCGACACCTGCGCCTTTGAGGGCGGCGTGAACAGCTGCGGCACCGAAATCGCCAACCCTTCGGCCAGCTTCTTCAGCGCCTCATAGGTGGGCGACATCTGGCCGTTCTCGATTTTCGAAAGCGTTGACCGCGCCAGCCCCGCCTGCACCGCCGCCTGTTCCAGCGTCCAGCCGCGCGCCTTGCGCAAAGACCGCACCCGCTCGCCCAGGTTCACCGCCTCGACAGGGGTTTCAGCGCCGTTTTCACGGGCAATTCGGATCAGGGATTTCGGATCGGCTGACATGATCTTGCGCTACCCCAAGCCGCCGCGCCTTGCAACGGGTCTGGTGCAGGCGTAGGTCTGCCGTAAACCCTTCAGGACCCGTGCCATGATCCGCCTTGATATCTTTTCCGATCCCGTCTGCCCCTGGTGCTATATCGGCAAGGCCCATCTCGACCGCGCGCTTGAGGCCAAGGGCGACCATCCGTTTGAAATTGAATGGCACCCCTTCCAGCTGAACCCCGACATGCCCGCAGGCGGCATGGACCGCACCGCCTATCTAGAGGCCAAGTTCGGCGGCCGCGACAAGGCCGTGGCGATCTATGCACGGGTTGAGGAGGCCGCGCGCGAGGCGGGCCTGAACATCGACTTTGCCAATATCCCGCGCATCCCCAACACGCTTGACGCCCACCGCCTGATCTATTGGGCGGGCCTTGAGGGCGCGCAGACCCGCATGAAGGCCGCCCTCATGCGCGCCTACTGGACCCAGGGCCGCGATATTGGCGACCATGCCACTTTGATAGCCATCGCAGGTGAGGTCGGGCTGGACGCTGCTGCGATGGGCAGGCTTTTGGCCACTGATGCCGACCGTGACAGCATCATCGCGCGTGACCGCCATGCGCGGGAACGCGGCATCAACGCCGTGCCGACCTTCATCATCGCCAACCAATATGTCGTATCAGGCGCACAACCGCCGCACCTGTGGGAACAGGTCATGGTCGAACTGGCCGGACAATGACCGACACCTCCACTGCGCGCCCACCGCTGCATCGGGTGGAATTCATTGCACTTATTGCCATGCTTTTTGCCACTGTAGCGCTGGCCATTGATGCCATGCTGCCGGCCATGCCTGCCCTTGCAGCGGCATTCTCACCCGATCACCCCGACCGTGCCGGACTGGTGATTTCTGCCTTTGTGCTGGGCATGGGCTTTGGTACGTTTTTTGCCGGACCAGTATCCGACAGGATCGGGCGAAAGGCTACCATCCTTGCAGGGCTTGCCCTGTTCATGCTGGGGTCAGCACTTGCGGCAAATGCCTGGTCGCTGAATTCGCTGCTGGCCGCACGGGTGCTGATGGGCCTTGGGGCGGCTGGGCCGCGCGTGGCCTCGATGGCCTTGGTCCGCGACTTGTTTTCAGGGCGCGAGATGGCGCAGATCATGTCATTTGTCATGATGGTGTTCATGATCGTGCCAGCTGCTGCCCCCGCCATGGGAGCCTTGGTGATTGCGGGTTACGGATGGCGCGGCGTGTTCTGGACGTTCCTCGTGTTCGCCGTTGTTGCCGGGGGCTGGGTTGCCTTGCGCCTGCCCGAAACACTTTCCGTGGAAAATCGCCGTCCGCTTCAGCCCCGCACATTGCTGGCAGGCGCGCGGATTGTGCTGACGAACCGCATCGCCCTTGCCTCAATCGCCGCGCAAACCATGGTCTATGGCGCCCTTTTCGGCACGCTGTCATCGGTGCAACCGATCTTTGCACAGGTCTTTGACCGCGAGGCGAGCTTTCCAGCATGGTTTGCACTGATTGCGCTGTGTTCATCGGGGGCAAGCCTGACCAACGCCCTCTTGGTGCGCCGCCTTGGCATGTTGCGCGTGATCGTCACAGTCTTTGCAGCGATGATTGTGCTGTCGGCCATCATGGCCGGTATCACCATTGCGGACGTGCTGTCGCCCGGCTGGTCGTTCGTGCTGTTCTTTGTCTGGGTCACGGCGGTGTTTGCCATGGCGGGCATGACCATTGGTAACCTGAACGCGCTGGCGATGGAGCCGATGGGTGCGATTGCCGGCCTTGCGGCCAGTGTCATACTGGCGGTGCCCACCATTCTGGGTGCTGCCATTGCCGCCCCGCTTGGGTTGGCATTCGACGGAACCGCAGGGCCTTTGGCCCTTGGTGTCACCTTGTGTGTGGCACTGGCACTTTTGATCCTGCCGCAATTGCGGGCACGTTAGGAACACAGCCTAACCGTTTGGACGTACGATCTTTTCCGCAAGCGCCCGCGCAATGGCATGTGCGCCCTTGATCCGGTCGCTTTCCGTCTTCCAGTCGCGCGTGAAGACGATCTTGTTGCCGTTCACCCGTGCCGCCCCCGCTTCGGCCTTGATCACATCCACAAGGCCAGCCGGGTTGGCATACTTATCCTGGTGAAACTGCACGGTGGCCCCGCGCGGGCCTGCGTCCAGTTTTGAAATCCCTGCGCGTTTGCACATGGCCTTGATCCGCACCACCAGAAGCAGCGTGTTCACTTCTTTTGGCAGTGGTCCAAACCGGTCAATCAGTTCGGCCGCGAACCCCTCCAGCTCCACCTTCGTGGTCAGGCCGGACAGGCGCCGATAAAGGCCAAGGCGCAGGTCAAGATCGACCACATAATCATCCGGGATCAGCACTGGTACGCCAAGGTTCAACGTT
>JBJOQW010000219.1:0-3963 GCA_046049665.1 Pseudomonadota bacterium
TCGCCGATGGCGAACTGGCCTTCTTTACCACTTGGTGCCCTGCCGGAACCGGCATCGAAACCCTGGTCCAGGTCGAGGGCTACCGTTGGGCCATCGAGGACAGTTTCGAGACCGCCAAGAAGGGGTCTGATGCCGCAGGGGGCAGAATAGTACGCTAAGGGCTGAATTTGTTCGCTGCACGCTGCAGAGTTCTGTAGACCGTCGGCCTTGAAACCGAGAACAGTTCGGCGAGATCGCTGATGGAATAATCGCCATTGGCGTGCATGCGCATCAGTTCTTTTTGTTGTTTTTCAGAGAGTTTCGGCTGTTTTCCGCGGAGCTTTCCTTTCGCCCGGGCGATGGCCATGCCTTCCCTTGTCCGCATTCTGATCAGGTCGGCTTCAAACTCAGCGAAGGTGGCCAAGATGTTGAAGAACATTTTGCCCATCGGATCGGTCGGATCATAGACCGACGCTCCCAGGGCGAGTTTGACGCCTTTCTTCTCGAGCTGCTCTGCGATTGCGCGTGCATCCGGGACGGATCGGGCGAGACGATCCAGCTTTGGCACAATCAGGACATCGCCTTCCCGCACGGCGGCCAGTGCCTGGTCGAGCCCTGGACGGGCGCGATTGGTGCCCGTCAGCCCGTGGTCGGTATAGATCCGGTCTTCTGATACTCCCAGAACTTTCAGGGCCTGCCGCTGCGCGGTCAGGTCCTGCTTGTCAGTCGAACAACGGGCGTAGCCAATTTTGAACATGGTCATGCCGCATGAGTACGAATAAGGGGCCTCGTGTGCGAATCAATTCGTACCACTGATACGAGATGCGGTGAAGTACGGGTTCGTTGCCGTTACTGCCCCCCTCGACACATGTCCGCTGATCGGCCCTCTTACGGACAGTCGCGCCTCTCTCTCTGGAAAGCATCATGCCACGACGCAATATCCTGACGGACCGCCAAAGGGCTGTCCTCTTCGATCTGCCGACAGATCAAGCGGCTCTGCTGCGCTATTACACCTTGGCGGATGATGATCTGGAAATCATCCGTGGACGCCGACGACCCCACAATCGGTTTGGCTTCGCTCTGCAGCTTCTCGCGTTGCGATATCCGGGCAGATTACTGGCACCGGGTGAAGTCATTCCCGAGGCCGTGACGCGTTTCCTGGCTGCGCAACTCGGGTTGCGTCCCGATGATCTGGTTGACTATGCGGCCCGCGAAGAAACCCGTCGCGAGCATCTTGCTGCGCTGCGCGAAGTCTATGGCTACAAGATGTTCACCGGTCGTTGGTCACGCGATCTGAAGGTCTGGCTGGAAGACGCCGCCGAAACATCCCGATCAAACGAGGAGCTGGCGCGGCGCTTCGTGGAGCAATGTAGGGGAACTCAGACCATCCTGCCCGGGATCACGGTCATTGAGCGGCTTTGCGCGGATGCTCTTGTCGCCGCTGAACGGCGGGTCGATGAACGAATTGTCAGTCGGCTGGATATTGAGATGGGCAATCGGCTTGATAACCTGCTGACAGAGGATGCAGGTGGCTCCGTCACCCGCTTTATCTGGCTGCGCCAGTTTGAGGTGGGCCAGAACTCAGCCGATATGAACCGCCTGCTTGACCGGCTGGAGTTTCTGCGGGCTTTAGCGCCGGACCGAGCTATTCTGGCAGATGTGCCTCCCCACCGCGTGACCCGCCTTCGTCGTCAGGGGGAACGATACTTTGCCGGGGACCTGCGGGACATTTCAGGCGAGCGTCGCCTTGCCATCCTGGTGGTCTGCGCCGTCGAATGGCGCAGCGCCATTGCCGACGCCGTGGTCGAAACCCATGACCGTATCGTTGGCAAGACCTGGCGCGAGGCGAAATCCCAATGCGACGCCCGGACAGAGGATGCCAAAGCCGCGTTGAAGGATACGTTGCAGTCCTTTGGGGTCCTCGGATCGGCGTTGTTGGAAGCCCATCAAGATGGGGCGTCGCTCGAGGAGGCCGTCGGCCATGCGGGTGGCTGGTTATCTCTCAAGGGGCTGGTCGCAGCGGCAGCCCAGCTCACCGACACATTGGTCGCCGACCCGCTGGCGCATGTTGTTCATGGGTATCATCGCTTCCGGCGTTATGCCCCGCGGATGCTGCGGGCGCTCGACATTCTAGCAGCACCGGTGGCGAAACCGTTGCTGACCGCCGCCAGCATCATCGCGGGTACGGAAACGACAGCGACCTTGCCGCTGACCTTTTTGCGCCAGGGTTCGAAATGGCAGAGACACCTGAATGCTGATGAAGGCGACAGGTATCGGTTGTGGGAGGTGGCGGTCCTGTTTCACCTGCGCGAGGCCTTCCGCTCTGGCGATATCTGGCTTGCCCATTCCCGGCGGTTTGGCGACCTGAAAGACGCGCTGGTTCCCGCCGAGGTGGCCCGCGCCACGCCGAGGCTGGCCATGCCATTCGAACCTGATGCCTGGCTGGCGGATCGCAAGGTACGCATGTCCGATGCCTTGCGCCGCCTGGCGCGTGTGGCGAAGGCCGGGGCCATTCCGGGTGGATCCATCGAGGATGGCGTCCTGAAAATCGACAGGCTGACCGCTGCCGTCCCGGAAGAAGCGGAAGCCGTGGTGCTTGATCTCTATGGCCGCCTGCCGGGCATCCGGATCACCGACCTCTTGCTGGAGGTGAATGATGACATCGGCTTCACCGAGGCTTTCACACATCTGCGTACGGGCGTGCCCTGCGCAGACAGGGTCGGCCTTCTGAACGTGCTGCTGGCCGAAGGGCTGAATCTTGGCCTCAGCAAAATGGCTGGTGCCACAAACACCCACGATTACCTCCAGCTTTCACGTCTTTCCCGCTGGCATGTGGAAAGCGAGGCAATGGCGCGCGCCCTGACCATGGTGATCGAGGGCCAATCCTCCTTACCGATGGCTCGGTTCTGGGGTGCCGGGCAGACAGCCTCAAGCGACGGGCAGTTCTTCGCTGCCACACGCCAGGGCGAAGCGATGAATCTGATCAACGCCAAATATGGCCATGAACCCGGACTGAAAGCCTATACCCATGTCTCTGACCAGTTTGGCCCCTTCGCCACCCAGACCATCCCGGCCACGGTGAACGAAGCGCCTTACATTTTGGACGGGCTGTTGATGACAGACGCCGGCCGGAAAATCCGGGAGCAGTATGCCGATACTGGCGGCTTCACCGACCACGTCTTCGCAACCACAGCCCTGCTGGGTTTCCAGTTTATTCCCCGCATCCGAGACCTGCCATCCAAGCGCCTTTACCTTTTCGATCCGGCATCCTGCCCAAAAGAGCTGAAGGGGCTGATCGGCGGCAAGGTCAAAGAACCCCTCATCACCACGAACTGGCCCGACATCCTGCGCAGCGTGGCGACCATGGTGGCGGGTGTCATGCCCCCAAGCCAGCTGTTGCGTAAATTCGCATCCTATCCTCGGCAGCACGAGCTGGCGGAGGCACTACGGGAAATCGGACGGGTCGAGCGGACGCTTTTCATCGTCGAATGGCTGCTTGACACCGACATGCAGCGTCGTGCCCAGATCGGCCTCAACAAAGGCGAGGCGCATCATGCCCTGAAAAACGCACTGCGCATCGGCCGCCAGGGAGAAATCCGCGATCGCACTACCGAAGGTCAGCATTTCCGGATAGCCGGGCTGAACCTGTTGGCCGCCATCATCATCTACTGGAACACCAAGCATCTCGGTCACGCCGTCACACAGCGAAAGCACGATGGATTGGACTGTCCTGCCGAGCTGCTGGCGCACATCTCGCCACTCGGATGGGCTCATATCCTCCTCACCGGTGAATACAGGTGGCCAAAAAGGTGATCAGCCGCCTTAGCGTACTATTCTGCCCCCTGCGGCATCAGACCCCTGATCGCCCGGGGTAGCGCCGGCCGTCGGAAACACGGTAACATTATTCGCGGGAAATGCCGTGGTGAGAAGACCTTGCGTCAGCGCAACGGCCAGGACCGGCGACAGTGCGCCCGCCAGGGAATG
>JBJOQW010000220.1:0-3391 GCA_046049665.1 Pseudomonadota bacterium
ATCAGTCTGGTGAATGACCCGGCTGCCAGCACCTATGAGACGCTGATGGCGCGGGCGGCGGGGGCGAAGGTCACCATGATCGACCCCAATATCCGCGTGAAATATCTGGAGCTGATGGAAAGCCTGACACCGGGCACGCAAACCGCCTATCGCGCGCGCATTGGCCGGATGGTAGCCATGGCGGATATGGTCAAACTGTCAGACGAAGACCTGCACTGGCTGATGGGTGAGGGTGATCTGGAAACCATCGCGCGGCAGCTGATTGCGACGGGGCCAAAGGTGGTGTTCATCACCGAAGGGGCCAGCGGCGCGCGGGCGGTCACGGCCACGCAGAACCGCTTTGTGGCGGCAACAAAGGTGACGGTGGCCGATACAGTGGGCGCAGGCGATACGTTCAACGCGGGCGCGCTGGCGGCACTGCATCAGGCGGGCGCGCTGACCAAGGCAGGCGTGGCCGCGCTGACGGATGCGCAGCTGGATGCGGCGCTAACGCTTGGCACGCGCGCGGCGGCTGTGACCGTGTCACGGCCCGGAGCCAACCCGCCCTGGGCGCATGAACTGTGAGGGCGGTTTTGCAACGCGTCACGCAGGCCAGTGTGACCGTTGACGGGGCTGTGGTGGGGCAGATCGGGCCGGGATTGCTGATCCTGATCTGTGCGATGCAGGGCGATACTGAGGCGCAGGCCGATCAGTTGGCCACAAAGATTGCCAAGCTGCGGATTTTCAAGGATGCGGCAGGCAAGATGAACCTGTCTGTGCGTGACATCGCAGGGTCAGCGCTGATTGTCAGCCAGTTCACCCTTGCGGCGGAACTGCGCGGCAATCGCCCCGGCTTTTCCACCGCCGCCAGCCCGGATGAGGGCAAGCGCCTGTATGATTACTTCACGTCGCGCATGGCCAGCGAAGGCGTGCCAGTGGCCAACGGCATCTTTGGGGCGGACATGGCGGTTGCGCTGGTGAATGACGGGCCGGTGACGATCTGGATGGATACGGATACACTGTAGGGACGGCTATTTCGTGAACGGGTTGCTGCCCACGCGCCCAAGCGCAATTTCACAGTCACCCAGCGTCTGCATCGAGGCACGGGAGCCTGACAGCGTGAAGTTGATCACCGGCTGGCCCTGATCATTGCGCACAAAGAAGGTGTTGCCGCGCGCGATTTCCACCAGCAGATCAACCGCAGCATCTTCATCCGTCAGGTTGAACAGTACCGAATTCTGCGTCAGTTGCGCGTTTGACAGGTTCCATTGCGGGCGGCGGTCAATCTGCACCACCAGATCAGCGCTGCTTTCGCCAAATTGCCAATCGGGCGAATACAGCTGCAACTGCGTGTAGCCATCCTGAAACACCCAGATCGCAAAGGTATCTTCGCCTTGCGTGACGCGCGCCGAACAGGCAAGCCCACCATCGTCAAAGCGCACCACCTCAACCAGCCAGGCCCCGCGCTGGAACACGATTTCAGAATCTTGCGCCGCTGCCGGGGCAGCCAAGACCGCGCAAAGGGCGAAAGGGGCGAACCACCGCATAAGACTGTCCTTTCAATCAGGCCAGTCAGTTTTCAGCGATTCGCCTTCTGCAATCAAGTCTGGTTTGGGTCAGGCTGCCCATTCCCATGGCCGGATATGGTTGCCCAGCACCTCGGCCACGCGTGCGTCATCCACTGGGCCGGACTTGGACAGTTGCGCCACCAACCCGCGCTTCTTGTCCTCGATCACCCCAGACACGCGTGCAGGAATACCCGCCGCCGCCAGTTCCGCATCGTAAATCCGCGTCATCGCCATGCGCCGCAGATCGGGCTTGAATACCTTGCCCACCGCTGTTTTCGGCAGTTCGGGCAGGATTTCAATGTGCTTTGGCACGGCTGCACGTTCGCTGATGGCACCCTTGGCAAACTCCATCAGATCATCTGCCGTGGCCGTGGCGCCCTTGACCAGTTCCACATAGGCCGCCGGAATTTCGCCCGCGTGGGCATCTGGCTGGCCGATGGCGCCGACAAAGCCCACGGCCGGGTGGCCCATCAGGGCTTCTTCAATCGTGGCCGGGTCAATGTTGTGCCCGCCGCGAATGATCAGGTCCTTGGCGCGACCAGTAATGTAGAGGTAGCCATCAGCATCGATGCGCCCCAGATCGCCCGTGCGCAGCCATTTGCCATCGGCATACAGATCCTTGTTCTTGTCGGCCTCGGTATAGGTATGGCCATCGAAGACGCCGGGGTTTGACACGCAAATCTCACCCACTTCATCAACGCTGCAATCCTGGAAACCGTCGGCACGCTGCATCAGGATGCGCACCGATGTATGCGGGAAGGGCATCCCGACAGACCCGATGCGCTTTTGCCCATCGGGCGGGTTACAGGAGACAAGGCAGGTGGCCTCGGTCAGACCATAGCCTTCGATGATCTCAAGCCCCGTGGCGGCCTTGAAGCGGTTATACAGTTCGATCGGCAAGGGGGCTGATCCGCTGAACGTGCCGCGCAGCGTGCTGATATCGGCGTTGACCGGGCGCTGCATCAGGGCGGCAAGGGCGGTGGGCACGGTGATGGTGTAGGTCACCTTCCAACGTTCGACGAGTTTCCAGAAGTTATCAAACACGCCTTCGCCGCGGTATCCGGCCGGCGTGGGGAACACCACATGCGCGCCCGATGCGATCATCGACATCATGATCGGATAGGCGGCAAAGACGTGGAAGAGGGGCAGTGGGCACAGCACCACATCGCCCGCGCGGAACAGGATCGTGGCCCCGACCCAGCCGTTATAGACCATGCCAGAGGTGCGGTGCTGTGCCACCTTGGGCATACCCGTCGTGCCGCCCGTGTGGAAATAGGCGGCGACGCGGTCTGTCGTGCTGTCTGCAAAGGTCAGCTTGTCGGCGGGTTGACGGGCCACCTCGGCACCAAAGTTCAGCACGCGGGCTTTGTGGGTGACGGGGTTCTTCGGCCGGATCAGCGGCACGATCAGGTTTTTCGGAAAGCCCAGATAGGTCAGCAGATCGATCTCGAGCACGGTCTGCACATTCGGGGCTAGCGCCACGGCGGCGGCCACCTTTTGCGGCACGTCCGTTTTCGGGAAAGCCCGCAACGTGACCACGACCTTGGCTTTCGTCTCGCGCAGGATTGCGCCGATCTGTTCGGGCTCCAGCAGCGGGTTGATCGGGTTCACAATGCCCGCGACCGACCCTGCCAGCAGCGTCACCGCCGTATCCAGACAGTTTGGCAGGACATAGGCCACCACATCCTTTTCACCCACGCCAAGGCTGCGGAACAGGTTTGCCGCCTGTGTGACGCGCCCGTGCAGCGCGTTCCATGTCAGCGTCTGGGCCTTGTCCGTGGGGCCGGATGTGATCTGGAACGAAATTGCCGGACGCGCGCCATGGGCAGCCTTGGTGCGTGACA
>JBJOQW010000221.1:0-8590 GCA_046049665.1 Pseudomonadota bacterium
GATCAACCTCGACACCGCGTTCAGCGAGGATTTCTTCGAGATCCCGGTAAGACACTGTGTAGCGGACATAGAAGAACACCGCGAAAAGGATGACCTCCTTCGGAAAATGCGCGCCCTTGAATGAGATCATCGCTCCGCCCCCTTCTAGTGTTCTTGGATGAATGCAATGTCTGGCTCCGACCCGCTCGGGTCAACCACCGAAGTTTGCGACAAAGCCTGACCCATTCGAGTGGGTCAACCCATATCATGAAGGATACTTGCCGTTTCAGGAAGCCGTTTCAAGCTGGAGACAATCCTTTCTCGCCATCTAGGCCCCCGCGATAGCGCATCCCTATACGCGTCACGTAAGTCATCTGGCCTGTCTTGGGATAAGACGTTGATAAGGAATGCCGCCTGGCCGCGATCTTTGCGCGCCTTGCTCTGTTCAGACCCGCCGCGGCGGCGATCCGCAACGATCAACTTGTGTATCGCGAACCTCTCGGGGCGCGGAATTTGGAGCAGCACCCCCGAACGATACAAGGCAAGCGCCGGAATCGGGTCGGCAATCAGGAAATTCAGGTAATTGAGCCCCTGCGCACTTACACCGAGTGCCGGCAAAGGTTTGACCGTTTCTTCGCCAAAGGCCGGGGTCAGAAACTCGACCATCGCCTCGCCCCGTGTTTGGCGCCATTTCCAAACCTGCCTGTCCTGCAGCCCCGGGACAGGATCGAAGGCCAGGGCCTGCAGGATGTCGCCCGGGTTTTCCTCGACAGTGTCACCCAAGACAACCGACAGTCGCTCAAAGCTGGCGAAATCGATATCACCTGTCTGCGCAAGCTCTTCCGAGTCAAACCGCACGCCCAATTCGCCTTGGTAAAGCGCATAGGCGGCTGTACCCACCAGCGTGCCGCCCAACCGGAATACTCCGGCACGCGAGAATGCCAATAGCAAAGACCCCGTATCCCGATCTGTCGCCATAAAGCCTTCGGCGCGCAACACGCGGGCCAGTCGCGCCATCGTCGCGCGGCGGCTCTCGGATTGTGTCTTCAGCTCGGTCGCGCGGGCCAGCCGCGCGCGTAATTCTGGCGTGCCCTCACCAAGATAACGGCTTTTCATCGCGGTGCCGATACGGAACTTGTCGTAAAGATAGTGCCGACCATTGCGCACCCGTTCCTCGACGCTGCCGATCAGCTCCGAGGCGGTTTCTTCAAGGTGAAGCCGGAGCAGATCCTGATACGCGACTTGCGCAGCGCGGGAGTATGAAATGACAGACATGCGTGATCCCCAACTGTCTGCATCACATATCAGTTTGCTGCACATCACCACAAGTGTGCATCGCATTATTTTTTGATGCACATATTCTAATGATAGAATGACCCAGTTACCGACTCATCCAGCCGTAAGATCATACGGTGCGCCACATCCGATACCTCCCTTGTCCGGTCTGAATAGCCTTTAGTTTCCTAGACGCCTTGCAGTTTCAGTTTTTGCTGCTGCTCGAAGGCCCTCGGTGACAGCATGCCATTCCTAACGTGCTTGCGCTGTGGGTTATAGAAGAACTCGATGTAATCGAACACGTCTTGGCGCGTTTCTTCGCGGGTTCTATATTTCCTTCGGCGGATGCGTTCGCGTTTGAGCAGGTTGAAGAAGCTTTCCACTACAGCGTTGAACCAGCAGCATCCGGCACATCGCCCTGACCGCAAACACCAACCGGTTATCGGCTATGAAAGCATACCTCCCGTTCGGCATCGCCCTCGAACCGATGGCGGGCTCGTGCCTCACCCCTGGCCAAGTATGCGGTCGCCTTCCTAAGAAACAGCTTCGGCGGTCGGCAATGGTGCCAATTCAAAGCCGAATGTCTTGGCCCGTCGCTGTAGGTTTGCCAGGACGCGGATTCGGTGGCGCTCTTCATATGCGACGGCCCCCGGATCATGATAGGTCAACCCAAAGCGCAGCGTGTTGTAGAACAGGACGGCGATCTTGCGTGCCGTCGCTGTCACTGCCTTCTGCTTGCCAATCCGCGATGACAGTCGCCGATAGAACGCCCCCAAGGCCGTGTCGCTGCGCCCGATGGTCGTGGCTGCCAGCCGCAAGAGTGATGCGGCCCGGCTGGAGGAACGCCGTGTGCGCGATGACAGCAGCTTGCCGCCTGATATCTTGTTGCCCGGTGCCAGACAAAGCCACGAGGTGAAGTGCTTGGCGGTCCTCCACGCCCGCAAGTCTGTGCCGCATTCGGCGACCAGCTTCAGGGCAAGCGACCGACCGAGCCCATGAATCTGGGTGAGGTCTGTGCCCAGAACGCCATACAGCGCCGCCCTCACATCAAACGAAGGAGCGTTGACCTGATTGCGTTTGGTCCGCGCTTTGGGCAACGCAGGGACGTCACCGTCGGCCCTGACGGTCAATGCCGCAACTGCCGCCTCCAGCTTGCGATCAAAGTCCTCGATCTTGGTCTGGTAGAAGTCGTAGAGTTCCAGCGATTGGGTCAGGGCGAAGATGTGTTCATCACGGTCATTCCCGACCAGGGCTGCCTTGATCACCTCAATCGATGAGTGGCATCGGATGTCTCGGAAAGCTGCCAGGACCTCGGGGTCGCGCTCGCCGGCGACGATGGCACGGATGATCCGCATGCCGGTCGCCCCAGTGATATCCGAGACGACATGATGCAATTGCAGGTTCATCTCCATCAGGGCCTTCTGCATGTGCTGGATAGCAAACCACAATCACGGTGGACGCAGGTTCCGCCAGCACCTTTACGACGTACACGGATTATCTGCAGGCCGGGATTGCGTATCTGACAGGCGAGGCGGCGCAAATCGTGTTTCTGCGCTGATCCCTGCGGTGTTGGCTCCGCTGCGGTCGATGACGATCTTGCGGGGCAGGCCGTTCACCTCGAGCGCCCGCGCAAAGAACCTGGTCGCAGCCGTCTTGTTGCGCCGCTTCGACAGTATGAACCGAAGGTCCGCGCAGCGAATTCAAGGGTTTTGCCCAGCTTGTCGACAGCTCGGTAGAGGTAAACCCACTCACCCTTCACCTTTATATAAGTCTCATCTGTTACCCGACAGGGCATTGCGCAGCAATGGCCCGAGAGGGCATCCGCCAGGATCGATCCGCCTGGGCTTTCCGGCGCCGAGCCGCATTTGCGATCAGCGGCGAGTACTTGGCCACCCATCGATTGCGCGTCGCATGATCAACCTCGACACCGCGCTCTGCCACCCTCGCCCGCTCACTCGAACCGGTGGCGTTCGCGGGCTCGATCGTCGAGGTCACGATACGACTCCGTGTAGCGGACATAGAAGAACACCGCGAACAAGATCACTTCCCTCGGGAACTGCGCGCCCTTGAATGAGATCATCGTAGGCCCTCCGAAATGCACCAGCCCTTTGGGACCGCCAATCATTCAGCACAAATCGGTCAAGAACCAAAGTTTCGACAGAACCGCCTTCTGTGCTCTTCATACCTTCGCCGCCCAGACCCTGAACCGCCCTTGCCCTGTCACCTCGCGCGCCAGCCCGCGGGCGGTCAGCACGTCCAGATTGCGCTGGACCGCTGCCCGGCTGGCGCTGGTTTCGGCCTCCGCCTGTGCCGCGCCCAGCATCGGATGTGCCGCAAGCGCCGCGATCAATTGCGCCGGTGTGCGGCCTTGGAGATCTGCCGTTGTAGCCGTGGCCCGTATACGCCAGGCCGCCAGTCGCTCCAACATCATCAGCGCGGCCAGAACCGCCCGATGCGCCCCGGTGATCCAGCCCGCCAGCCGCGCCTCGGGCGCGCCGCCGGTTGTCAGCGCCGCAAACCCAGTCAGCGTTAAGGGCAGGAACGCCATCCCCTGCCCAGCTGCCATGCGCGCGCCCAGCACCGCCGCCTCCAGTCCCCGCAAATGTTCCGGGCGTTCGTCCAGACTGCGCCACAGATGGAACAGCGCACAGCCTTGCGTCACCGCTGACAGACCCAGCAGATCACCCAGCACCTGCGCCACCTCGGCGATCAGGTCTTTGTCGGCACCCTCACCCAAACCCACCTGCAGCACGGCCGCTGCATCACCCCCCTGCCCCGCCGCGGCCAGCCGCCGCGCTGCCCAGGCCGTGCGGATCAGCCCGCTACCCTCCTCATCCGCCGCACCAATTCGGTAAGACTGCCATAGCGCCAACCGTTCTGCCGATACCCGGTCGCCTGTCCACCAGCTGAGCGATGATGCTTCTGCCAAGGCCAGCCGCTGAGTGGTACCTTCGCCCGCTGCCATCAAACGCTCCGAGAGGCGGCCACAATCAAACGCCAGTGCCGCCAGATCAGCGGCCAGCACCGCCTCTGCCGCACGCCATCCCTTGGCATCTAGCAGACCTGCGCGGCTGGGTTTGTTCGGCTGGAATGGCTCGGGAAATCCGGCATCGGGCGGGCCGTCATCATCCGGCAGAAACCACAGATCATCCGGCGTTGACGGGCTGTCATAGAGCCCGGCCAGTTCGTCGGGGTGATCTTTTGATACGGGGCGCGATGGCTTCATATGCGCAGTATATGTCTATAATGAACATTACCCAAGCAACTTCTCGCAATCATCTTTACCCATGATAAGTTCGCCTTATCATGCCTATTGAAATCCTCAGCATTATGCGGGCAGGATAACCTCAAACCACGTCAAAGAAGGGTAACGTCATAGGCAGCAAACGCGCGATCCGCACTCAAAAGCGTCAAGCCCTCGACCCGGGCTTGTGCGATCAACAGGCGATCGAAAGGGTCCGCATGATACGCGGGCAAGGCCTCGACCGCACGGGCATGGTCCCAGGTGATCGGCAGCGCCACACATCCGGACGCTGCGGCCTGATCGAACATATCGGCAGGCACCACCAGTTTGCCCAAGGCCCGCTTGATGGCAACTTCCCAGACCGAAACAGCACTGACATGAACCTCGGCTTTCGGGTCGGACAGGGCCGCCCGAAAACGCTCAGGCAGGGCCGCATCCTCCAGCACCGCCCAGATCAGGACATGCGTATCGACCAGCAGTTTCATTGTGGTGCAACGGTGCTTGCCGCGAAAAGCGCGGCCACCTCGGCGTCGCCATCGTGGATGTCGCGTGGCGCCTCGAACCGGCCCTTCATGCATCCAATCAACGCCTGCCGTTTTTCCGGCTTCGGGCCGACAACGCGCGCCACAGCCCGGCCATACCGGGTCAGTTCGATTTCCTCGCCGGCCTCTGCGCGGCGGATGATCTCGGCAAACTGGGCTTTTGCCTCGGCAATCGCAATTTTCATGACGTCTCTCCAATCGGACAGCAGCGACGCGTTTATCTTGTCCATAATGTAGGTCATCTTTCATGGCAACGCAACACCTCGCCCTGCCCGCCTATGCGCAACTGTCCGACACGGATGAGGCGGCACTAACCGATCTCTACCGCCGCGGCACGCCCGCCAATACGCTGCGCGCCTGGGAACGCGATCTGGCCTATATCGCAGCGTGGAAGATGGCGTCTTTTGGCAGGCCACTCGATTGGCCCGAAGACGAGAAAGTAGCCCTGCGCTTCATCCTCGATCATGCGCAGGACCTGACCAACAAAAAGGGCCCCGCACAGGATGTGGCGATGGAGTTGATCGCCATCGGGTTGCGACGGGAACTCACCTGCCCTGCCCCGGCCACACTGGACCGCCGCATTGCCAGCTGGCAGGCCTTCCACCGTATGCGCAACCTGCCCTCGCCTTTCTCAGGCCCGCTTGTGCAGCAGGCCCGTCAAAAGGCCCGGCGGGCCAATGCGCGGCCCCGGGTGCCCAAGTCGCCCAAACCCGTAACGCGGGACATTCTGGAAGCCCTGCTGGCCACCTGCGACGCCAGCCATCGCGGTATCCGCGACCGCGCCATGCTGATGCTGGCCTTCGCCAGTGGCGGGAGGCGGCGTTCGGAGGTGACGGCTTTGAACGTCGAAGACATCGGATGCGATGATTTCAAGGCAAAGGGGCTGGTCTGGATCAGGCTGTTGGAGACCAAGACCACGAAAAAGGATCAGGCCCCGCGCCTGCCGATGAAAGGCCGCGCCGCACGTGCTTTGGTGCACTGGCTGGAGGTCACGAAGATCACAGATGGCCCATTGTTCCGTCCTATCTCCCTGTCCGACCGCCCCCTGCCACGTCGCTTGGCCTCAGATGCGCTTCGCACGATCTTGCGACACCGGTTGGCCCTAGCGGGTCTACCGGTGGATTTCGCCACCCCGCATGGCCTGCGTGCCGGTTTCCTGACCCAAGCCGCCCTCGATGGCGCACCCCTGGCAGCCGCCATGAAGCTGTCGCTTCACCGTTCTGCCGTGCAGGCCCAGAAATACTATGCAGATGTCGAGATCAGCGAAAACCCGGTGACAAACTTGCTGGGTAATTAGAACCCTATGCTGCGGGGCGCAGTGCAAACACGCTTCGGTCTCGGCCCTCGGCCTTCGCTTTGTAAAGCGCGAGATCTGCAGTGTTGGCGGCGATCCCCTCAGGAACCGATCCCGTCTCCCAACAAAATCCCCCCACACTTGCCGTAACCTTCACTGTCCGTCCGTCGCCGAAACGATAGGGTTCGGAAACCAAGGCACGAATGCGTTCGGCAGAGGTCCGGGCACCAAGCTCGTCGATGTCGTTCAGGAGAACGCCAAATTCCTCGCCGCCCGCCCGCACGACGATATCTTGCGGCCGTACGGCCCTGCGAATGCGATTTGCGGTCACCCGCAGAACCTCATCGCCACCAGCATGGCCAAAACCGTCATTGACCGACTTGAAATGGTCGATGTCGATTAGGAGCAACGACGATCCGCTCGCACTTTGGCGCGCTTCAACTTCAGCGAACTGCTGCGAGAATCCGCGCCGGTTCAGCAGTCCTGTCAGCGGATCGGTGGCAGCGGCTTCCAACGCAGTCTCTTCCCGGTTCTGAAGATTCTGCTCTCGGTAGATGAAGGTGCCTAAGACTACGGACCCGAGGATGTTGTAGGTGGTGAGCAGGGCAATGCTGCCGATCGGGACAGAGCCTTTCAACTCCGGTACCAGCCAGAGCGTCGAATAGGACAGAGATACCATTGCTCCGAGCCCCACCAAGCACTTCCAGCTCTTGCCCGCAGGCGGCTTAACACGTTTCCAGTACAGTCCGGCCCCTGTCGAGATCACCATGCCCACGATTCCGATGAACGCGGCAGGCGAAACATTGATGGAGAGCCTGCCAAGCGCAGCTACGGCAAGAGCTGCGAGCGCCCCCTCCAAGCCGAGAAACGCTCCTGCGAACCCTGTGAAAAGGGCTCGCGCATCGATGATCACGTTCCCGATCGTCAGGATGGGCTGCAACATCGATGCGATGGCCCCAAGTCCGAATGCGATGCCGAGCAAGGCATGTTGAAGTGCCAAGGGCTGGATATTCCGCCGGAGGGTGCCATAGAAAATTGCGAGGCCTGCCATGATAGCCGCACTGTCCACAATATTCAGTACCGGATGCATCACTCGAACCTGGTTACCAGCCGCAACTGCATCTCTGTCGAAAATCCTTAACAAATGGTTAATTTCTCATAGTCTGTTAACAATTCATGCCGTGGTTGGCCGACGAGCAATCGGTCGTTTATTAGCGATAAATGAAACTGCAAAAGGCCCAATTTTGATGCCCTTGGTCGGCTATGCCCGCGTCTCCACCGAGGATCAGACCCCCCTGCCCCAGTCGCAGGCCCTAAAATCCGCAGGCTGCGTCGACATCCATGAAGAACAGGCTTCAGGCGGGAACCGCGCGCGGCCGGTGCTGGCGCGGGTGCTGGAGCGGATCGGCAAGGGCGACACGCTGGTCGTCGTGCGCATCGACCGTCTGGCGCGGTCGCTCTCGCATCTCCTTGAGGTGATCGAGCGGCTGGAGGCGAAGGGCGCTTTCTTCCGCTCGATCGAGGATCCGATCGATACCGCTTCACCTCAAGGCAAGTTCACTTTGCAAGTTCTGGGTGCCGCGGCCGAGTTCGAACGCGCGCTGATCCGCGAACGCACCAAGGCCGGGCTCGCAAGCGCACGCACCAAGGGTCGCGTTGGCGGGAATCCTGGGCTTCGCGCCAAAGACCCTGCCGCTCTTCGCAAGGTGCGGCTGGCGCGACAGGACGGCTACATGGAGCGCCTAAACGAGACGGCCCAGGACTGGGTGCCGCATGTGCGCCGCCTGCGGCCCGACATGGCCTGGGAAGACGTGGTCCGCGTCGTCAACGGCCCCCTGCCCTACGAGCGTCAATGGACGCAGGGCCGACTTCTGCGCGCGGTCAACGCCTACGTCCGGGACGGCTTCCTGCCGCCCACGGTACTAGACCGCGCCAGCCGCCGCGAAACCGACGACCGCCTGCCCGCCATCATCGCCGCCATCAAAGGCGCGGATCCCGGCATCGCGCTTCAGGCGATCTGCAATCGGCTGGAAGCGATGCGCGAGCGCACGCCCCGCGGGCGGACAAGCTGGCAACCGTCGTCAGTGAAGATGCTGCTCGAGCGCGCCGAGAAGTTGGGGCTGCTTTCAACACTCAGGTGATCTGAGCGACGTTTCGAACCGCCGATCCGAGACTGTCGACGACGCCATGAACTCTGAGATGGCGGTTCTAATGCGGCTAGCGATGGTGAATAACTTGAGCGCTCACTTACAGGAT
>JBJOQW010000222.1:0-29506 GCA_046049665.1 Pseudomonadota bacterium
CGGCGGCGGCGGCGGTTATGATGACCGTGACAGCGGCTATGACAGCGGACCATCCTCGGGCGGCGGCTATGGCGGCGGCGGGCGCGCACCAGCGGGCGGCGGCGGTGGTGGGCGCAGCGACATGGATGACGAGATTCCGTTCTGAGGGCCGTCATGGCGGGGTCTGGACCACGGCCCCGCTATTCCCTATATAATCTGTCAGGAAGCAGCCGGGGTGTGCCATGACGGATAATCAAGCCATTGTCGAAGGCACACCGCTGATCCGGCCTTCAAGCACGGACCACCCTTTGTATGAAGATGTGGTGGGGGCCTGCCGCACGGTGTTTGACCCGGAAATCCCGGTGAACATTTTTGATCTTGGTCTGGTCTACACGATTGAGATCAATGACGAAAACGCAGTTGACATCATGATGACGCTGACAGCACCGGGCTGTCCGGTGGCGGGCGAAATGCCGGGCTGGGTAGCCGATGCGGTGGAACCCTTGGCGGGCGTCAAGCAGGTGAACGTGCAAATGACATTCGATCCACCCTGGGGGATGGAGATGATGTCGGATGAAGCCAAGCTGGAACTTGGGTTCATGTAAGGCAAGTTTTTTAGCTTGCTTTTTCAGATGCAAACCAAAATGATTGCTTTTTGAACTGCAGCCATATATCTTTGCTGCATGGCACAGAACCGGATCATCGCTGTTCTCACGGGTGACCTTGTCGCGTCGCAAAGGGCAGGCACTGCACGGATTGACGCGGCGATGCAGCGCCTTGCCCGAACGGCGCAAGATCTGGGCACCACGGGCATCACGCGGTTTCGGGGGGATGGCTGGCAGCTTGCACTGCCCGACCCTGCACAGCTTTTGCGGGCGGTGCTGCTGATACTGGCGGACCTGCGGGCCAGCGGAATTGGTGTGGATACGCGCATATCTGTCGGAATCGGGCCCTACACGAGCATGGGCACGACAAACTTGTCAGATGCGACAGGGCCGGCATTCGTGCTGTCCGGGCAAGGGCTGGATGCGATGCCAAAGCAAAGCCGGTTGGCAATTGCAGGCGGGCCGCCATGGCAAATGGCCATCGTTGATCTGATAGACTGGCATACGGCATACTGGACCGCGGCACAGGCAGAGGCGGTGGCCATGTCGCTGCGGCATGGTGAAAACCACCAGCAATTGGCCGCGCGTCTGGGGATCACACGGCAAGCCATGCAATCCCGGCTTGCAGCGGCGGGGATAAATGCGCTTGATCGGGCGATTGCTGTTTTTCAGGATGCGGCACAGGATGACCACGCATGATTGAAACCTTCATTGCCCTGCTGTTTGCCCACAGCCTTGCGGATTTTGTGTTGCAGACCGCCTGGATGGCCGCAAACAAGCGCAATCCGGTGGCCTTGGTGGCGCATGTGGCGGTGGTTCTGGTTACGGCAATTGCGGCGGTGGGGCTGTTGCACCCTGCCCTGCTGGCGCTGGCAGGGCTGCATCTGTGCATTGATGCGGGCAAGGCCTGGTTGCCGTGGCGCGGCTTATGGCCGTTTGTGCTGGATCAGCTGTTGCATGTGCTGACCTTGGTCGCAGTTGCGGCCTGGGTGCCGGACCTGTGGAGCCAGGGCCTTTGGGCGGCAGTTCCGACCCCGGTCGAGGCGGGCTGGGCCAGCAGCCTGTGGCCGGGCGATGCGGATGCGCCGGCCATTCTGCCATCTATCCTGCTGCTGCTGACAGGGCTGATCATGACCGTGCGCGCCGGGGGCTATGCGATTGGCCTGTATATGGAGCCGTGGAGCGGCCATTCACCCAAGGGCCTGCCGGATGGCGGGCGGGCAATCGGGCAGCTGGAGCGTGGGTTGATTTTTCTTCTGGTGATCACGGGCATGCCGGAAGGCATCGGATTTCTGATCGCGGCGAAATCGGTGCTGCGGTTCGGATCGGTAAGCGATGATCGCAAGGTCAGCGAATATGTGATCATCGGAACGCTGGCCTCGTTCGGGTGGGCGATCATCACGTCATTTGCAACAGTCTGGGCGCTGCAATACCTGCCGCCGCTTGGCATTCTGGACCTGACACCCTAAGTTGGTGGCGAAGGAGACCTGATCATGTTTGGCATTCCCGGCAAGGCCGCTGTAACGCTGACCCCTGCTGCGACCTCGCAGATCGCGCGGCTGATGGACAAGCAAGGGTCCAAGGGCCTGCGGATTGGCGTCAAGAAGGGCGGCTGCGCGGGCATGGAATACACGATGGACTATGTGGCGGAGGTGAACCCGCTGGATGAAATCGTGGAACAGGATGGCGCGCGCGTGCTGATTGCACCGATGGCGCAGATGTTTCTGATCGGCACGGTGATTGATTACGAGGTGTCCCTGCTGGACGCGAAGTTCACCTTCCGCAACCCAAACGTGGCCGAGGCCTGCGGATGCGGCGAGTCGATTAAATTCAAGGATCAGCCTGCGGCTTAGGCAAGTTCAAGGATCAGCCTGCGGCTTAGGCAAGTTCAAGGATCAGCCTGCTGCATGACGGGCGGATGCCTGCGGCGCGGATATTTATGCAAAGATGAAAGCGCTTCTTTTCCTTTTTGACGGCAAAGGATAGCACTGCGCTGAACGCTTTGGGGGGCATCATGCGCAAACTGGCAGCAGGCAATTGGAAGATGAACGGGCTGGCGGCGGCCTTGGGTGAAGTGCAGGCCCTGACGGCAGCGCAGCCAGCGCCCGCTTGTGACATGCTGCTGTGCCCGCCTGCGACGCTGATTGCACGGATGGCGGATGCGGCGCAGGGCAGCGCGTTGCAGATTGGCGGGCAAGACTGCCACGCGGCGGATGCGGGGGCGCATACGGGCGATGTGTCGGCGGCGATGCTGGCAGATGCGGGGGCGCGTTACGTGATCCTGGGCCATTCGGAACGCCGGGCTGATCATGCCGAGACGGACGCCATGGTGCATGCCAAGGCGCTTGCGGCACGCAAGGCGGGGCTGGTGGCGATTGTCTGCATTGGTGAGACGGAAGGCCAGCGCGATGCGGGGGCGACACTGGATGTGATTGCAGGCCAGATGGCATCGGTGCCGGTGGACATGACGGCAGATGATCTGGTGATCGCCTATGAGCCTGTCTGGGCCATTGGCACGGGGCGCACCCCGACGATTGCGCAGATTGCCGAGGTACATGCATTCCTGCGCGCGCGCCTGACCGAACGGATCGGTGCGGCTGCAGCGGGGGTTCGGCTTTTGTATGGTGGGTCGGTCAAGCCTTCAAACGCGGCCGAAATTTTTGCTGTGCCAGATGTTGACGGCGCGCTGGTTGGTGGGGCAAGCCTGAAGGCCGCGGATTTCGCAGCAATTGTCGCGGCGCTTTCGGCAAGCTGATGTCGGTGGTGGGCTGGCCTATGCGCCCAAGCAAGGCTAGCCTGACGCCATGACCAGTTCCCCCACAATCCCGCATAATCTGACCACCGCAAACCTGATCTGCGTGGCATCAATGTTTGTCTGGGCGGCGGGCCTGCCTGCAGCTGACCTGATCATCCCGCTGATCCCGCCTTTGCCGCTGACTGCCATGCGCACGGGGCTTGCGGCGCTGGTGCTGATGGCCTTTTGGTTGCTGATCGAAGGCATGGCGCCGATCCGGCAGGCCAGCTGGCTGCGCGGGATATTGGTGGGCTTTATCTGCATCGGGCTGGGGGCCGTGCTTCTGGTGATCGGGCAGGCCTATACCGATGCTATCACAGTAGCGATCATCACCACATCCATGCCGCTGATCGGCATTGGGCTGGAGGTTTTGCTGGATGGCCGTCGCATCACCGCCGCACTGGTCTTTGGCATGGCACTGTCACTGATTGGCGGGCTTGTGGCCATGGCGCAGGGTGGGCTGACGCTGGAGTTGGGCCTTGGCGCGCTGGCCGTGCTTGGGTCTTGCGCGGCGTTCACCTGGGGGTCACGCGCGACGGTGACACAGTTTACGCAGCTTACACCACTGGGCCGCACGGCCATTACGGTGACGGGGGCGTTTGTTGCGATGTCGGCCCTCAGCCTGGCATGGACAGCGATGGGCGGGGCACCGGTGCAGTGGCAGGCGCTTGGCTGGAAGGAAATCGGCGCGCTGATGCTGTTTGCCGTGGGGTCAATGGCGCTGAGCCAGATCCTGTGGATCATCTCGGTCGAACGCATTGGCATCGGGGCGGCCAGTCTGCACATGAATGCCGTGCCGTTTTATGTGATGATCATCGCCTTTGCGCTTGGCGCGCAGTGGAACTGGCTGCAGACGCTCGGGGCGGTGATCGTGGTGGCGGGTGTGATGATTGCGCAAGGCATGCTGCGGTGGCCGCGATGATCAGTCTGCAGCAATCGCCCACGGATGCCGCCTTCGTGCAGAACCCATATCCGTTCTACGAAACCGCGCGCGCGCATGGCCCATTCTTCCATTGGGCAGATTATGACATGGTCTGCACCGGCAATGCGGCGGCGGTGAACACGATATTCCGCGACCGGCGCTTTGGGCGTGAGGCGGTTGAGCCCCTGCAGATTGCCCCCCACCTTGCACCCTTTTATGAAGTGGAAGCGCATTCGATGCTGGAGCGCGAGCCGCCCACCCACACCCGCCTGCGCGGCCTTGTGCTGCGGGCCTTTACCTCGCGCCGGATTGCGGCGCTGGCACCGGAAATCACGCAACTGACGCATGATCTGATTGATGCGCTGCCGGATGGTCCGTTCGATCTGCTGCCGACCTTCGCGCAAAAGCTGCCGGTCATCATTATTGCGCGGCTGCTGGGTGTGCCGGAAGCCATGGCACCAGACCTGCTGGCATGGTCAAACGCGATGGTCGGCATGTATATGGCGAACCGCACGCGGCAAACCGAGGACCGCGCTGTTGCCGCGACCCTGGCCTTCACGGCGTTCCTGCGGGGCTATATCGACGAACGCCGCAGCAGGCCCGCGGATGATCTGATCAGCCACCTGATTGCCGCTGAAGAAGGTGGCGAGAAACTGACGACGGAAGAGCTGATCTCGACCTGCATCCTGCTGTTGAATGCGGGGCATGAGGCAACGGTGCATACCATCGGCAACGGGGTAAAAATACTACTGGAAACGGGCAGGCAGAGTGCCCTTGCCGACCCTGAACCGATGGTCGAAGAAATCCTGCGCTTTGATCCGGCGCTGCACATGTTCACGCGCTGGTGCTATGAACCCGTGCAGGTGATGGGGCACCAGTTTCAGCGCGGCGACAAGGTGGCGCTGCTTCTGGCGGCAGCGAACCGTGATCCTGACATGTGGGACACACCGGATGCGTTTCGCCCCGACCGCGCGATCAAGCCACATGCCAGCTTTGGTGCGGGCTTGCATTTCTGCGTCGGCGCACCGCTGGCGCGGCTGGAGTTGCAGATTGCCTTGCCGATCCTGTTTCAGCGCTTGCCGGGGTTAAACTTGGCAGAGGCGCCCCAGTATGCGGATGTGTATCATTTTCATGGGCTGAAGCGGCTGATGGTTGTTGGCGATTGAATGGAACGGTGCGCTGTAGCGCACCCTACAGCGGCAACACCGTTGTGGATTTGATCTCTTCCATGCTCAGCAATGCTGTCACATTGTAAATGCGCACTTCCGAAATCAACGCCTGATAGAACGTGTCATAGGCCCGCGCGTTTTTGACCCGCACTTTCAGGATGTAATCAATATCCCCCGCCAGCCGATGCGCCTCGAGCACTTCGGGGCGTTCCTGCAATGCTTTCAGGAACTTGCGCTGCCATTCCGCCTCATGTTCGGACGTGCGTATCAGCACAAAGAAACACGCCTCCAACCCCAAGGCCTCGGGGTCCAGAATGGCCGTTGTGCGCGTGATCGCCCCATCTTCGCGCATCCGCCGGATGCGGTTCCACACGGGCGTCTTCGATGACCCCACCTTGCGCGCTATTTCATCAAGGGACTGGCTGGCATCCGCCTGCAATTCCCCAAGGATTTTCCGATCCATCTCATCCAGCCGGACAGCCATTCGCATTCCCCGTCATTTCGCAGAACCACGTTCCAATGCCGCCCAGTATCAGAACAAATGTCCTTATCTGCAAGGGCCACTGGCCCCAATATGGGAAAAAGTTCTATATTGAGGACAGCAAACAACCAAGGTCCCGCCATGCGCCCTGCCCTTCCTGTTCTGTTCGTTGGTGCCGGCCCCGGTGCAGCCGAACATCTGACGCTGGGTGCCCTGCAGGCGCTGCAGGCCGCCGAAGTGGTGATCCATGACCGGCTGGTGGGCGCGGACATCCTGTCGCTGATCCCGCAAGGCACGCGGTTGATTGACATGGGCAAGGAAGGGTTCGGCCCCTCAGCCGCGCAGGCCGACATCAACGCCACCATCGTGGCCCATGCCCTGACCGGCGCGCGCGTTGTGCGCCTGAAGGGTGGCGACTGCGGCATTTTCGGACGGCTGGACGAAGAGATTTCGGCGCTTGAGGCCCATGCCCTGCCCTTCCGCATCCTGCCCGGCCTGACGGCGGCCACGGTAGCTGCCGCAAGCATTGGCCAATCGCTTACCCAGCGGGGACGCAATGCCAGCCTGCGCATCATCACCGGGCATGACATGGCCGGGTTTGCCGAACAGGACTGGCGCGGACTGGCCCGCAAAGGCGAGGTGGCCGCGATCTACATGGGCAAGAAATCAGCCCGCTTCATTCAGGGCCGCCTGCTGATGCATGGCGCTGATGCGCAAACCCCTGTCACGCTGGTGGAAAACGTCAGCCGCGCCGATCAACGGGTAATTGCTGCAACATTGGCCACGCTTGACCATGCTGTCACATCGCTGTCAGGCCCGGCTGTTATCCTGTTCGGGCTGGCCCCTCGCCAGTCTTCCAAAGCCCTGATCCATTTGAAGGAGGCCCGCGCATGAGCCGGCGCTTTACCCCGAAAGTCGTGACCGCAAGCGATTTGCGTGCAGGTGACGTTGTTTACCTGACCGCCGATGACACCTGGACACGGCATCACGCCGAGGCCGAGTTGATTGAAGACGAGGCCCATGCCCAGATGCGCCTTTTGTTCGCGGCGGCACAAAAGCTGACCATCGTGGGCGCCTATCTGGCTGAGGCCAAGCCGGGTGCCAATGGGCCAGAGCCTGTGCATTTCCGCGAAGTCTTTCGCACCAAGGGCCCTTCAAACTATATGCACGGCAAACAAGCCGATCTGACGCAGTAAGGAACCGCCATGTATTCCTATTCCGACTTTGACGAAGCCTTTGTGCGCACCCGTGTGGCGCAGTTCAGCCAGCAGGTGGAACGGCGTCTGGATGGCAGCCTGACGGAAGAGGAATTCAAACCCCTGCGCCTGATGAACGGGCTTTATCTGCAACTGCACGCCTATATGCTGCGCGTGGCCATCCCTTACGGCACGCTGAACCCGCGCCAGATGCGGCAGCTGGCGCATATCGCCCAGACCTGGGACAAGGGCTATGGCCACTTTACCACGCGCCAGAACATCCAGTTCAACTGGCCCAAACTGAAAGACGTGCCCGCCATCCTGCAGGCCCTGGCGGATGTCGAAATGCACGCCATCCAGACCAGCGGCAACTGTGTGCGCAACGTCACGGCAGACCATTTCGCGGGTGCTGCTGCGGACGAAATCGAAGACCCCCGCCCCTATGCTGAACTGCTGCGCCAATGGTCCACTGACCACCCCGAATTCCAGTTCCTGCCGCGCAAGTTCAAAATCGCCATCACGGGTGCGCCCAACGACCGCGCGGTGACCAAGGCGCATGACATTGGCCTGCGGATGGTGCGCAATGATGCGGGCGAAGCAGGGTTTGAGGTGATTGTGGGCGGTGGCCTTGGCCGCACGCCGATGATTGGCCACACGGTGCGGGGCTTCCTGCCCAAAGCCGATCTGCTGCCCTATGTCGAGGCGGTCTTGTCCGTCTACAACATGCTGGGCCGGCGCGACAACAAGTACAAGGCGCGCATCAAGATTACCGTGCACGAAACGGGGGTTGAGGAAATCACCCGCCTGATCGAGGCGCGCTTTGCCGAAATCCGCCCGCTGTTCAAGGGCGCCGACCAGAAACTGCTGGCCGAGATCACAGCCGCCTTCGCGCCGCCTGCCCTGCGTGGGGGCGCGACAGATGGCTATGACGCCTTCTACAAGGCCGATCCGACCTTCCGGTCATGGGCCGATACAAACCTGACCGCGCACCGTGACCCATCCCATGCGATTGTCACGATCAGCCTCAAGGCGCATGGGGCCACACCGGGCGATGCGACGGCAGACCAGATGAGGTTGATCGCCGATCTGGCTGAAAAATATGGCTATTCTGACTTGCGCATCAGCCATGAGCAGAACGTCATCCTGCCGCATGTGCATAAATCCGACCTGCCCGCGCTGCATGCTTCCCTTGCCAGCATGGGCCTTGCCACAGCCAATATCGGCCTGATCTCCGATATCATCGCCTGCCCCGGGATGGATTACTGTGACCTTGCCACGGCACGTTCGATTCCAATCGCCACGCAAATCGCCACGCGCTTTGACGAGCTGAAGCTGGAGCATGACATCGGCCCGCTGAAGATCAAGATTTCGGGCTGCATCAATGCCTGCGGGCATCACCACGTTGGCCATATCGGCATTCTGGGGCTGGATCGTGCGGGCGTGGAAAACTACCAGATCACGCTGGGCGGTGATGGCACCGAGGATGCGGCCATTGGTGAAAAAACCGGGCCGGGCTTTGCCTATGATGAAATCGTACCTGCAATTGAACGGATCGTTGACGCCTATCTGACCCATCGCCTTGATGCGGGCGAAACCTTCCTTGCGGCCTATCGGCGGTTGGGGATGGAGCCGTTCAAGGCCGCGCTTTACGATGCGGAAGGCGCAAAGGATGCCGCGTGATCTGAACGGCCCCACGGTTGCCGACAGGGTTGCCACTCTGAACGCGCGCTATCGCCACCATGGGGCGACGGCAGTGCTGGAACATGCGCTGAAGGATGATGATCTGGGCCGCGTGGCGCTGGTATCGTCATTCGGCGCGGAGTCCGTCGTGCTGCTACACCTTATTTCGGTCATCGCGCCCGAAACGCCGGTGCTGTTCGTGGACACGCGCATGCTGTTCGCCGAAACGTTGGAATATCAGCGCAAACTGGCGGATGAGCTGCACCTTGGCGATGTGCGGACGATCCGCGCGCTGCAACCGCGTCTGGCCTTCGAAGACCCGGACAACACCCTGCACCAGTTCAACACCGATGCCTGCTGCAACCTGCGCAAGGTGGAACCGCTGGAGCGTGCCCTCGCCCCGTTTGATGGCTGGATCACCGGGCGCAAGCGGTTTCAGGGGGCCACGCGCGAAGCGGTGGAGTTCTTCGAGGCCGAAGGCGACACCCGCATCAAGGTGAACCCATTGGCCCATTGGGGGCGTGAGGACCTTGAGGACTACATGGTCAACAACCGCCTGCCACGTCATCCGCTGGTGGCCAAGGGCTACCCCAGCATTGGCTGCGCGCCTTGCACCTCACCTGTGAAACCGGGTGAAGATCCGCGCGCAGGCCGTTGGCGAAATTCACAAAAAACCGAATGTGGCATCCATTTCATCAATGGCAAAGCCACGCCCATCAAGAAAGACAGTGCCGCATGAGCATTCTTGTAACCGACGCAGGCTTTGCGCCTGCCACCGACGAAACCTTTGTGCCCTTGGCCGACATCGCCGGCCACAAGGGCGCGCTTGATCTGGCCAATACCGATGATCCGGCGGCTGTGGCCCAGCACTTTGGCAACATTGGCCTGATCCGCATTGCGTTCCCGGCCTTCAATGACGGGCGGGGCTTTACCCTTGCGCGGCGCTTGCGCGTGTTGGGCTACACTGGCCGCTTGCGCGCGCATGGACATGTGATTGCCGATCAATATACCATGGCACGGCGCGCGGGCTTTGATGAGGTTGAAATCAGCGATGACCTTGCCACCCGCCAGCCTGCCGCCCAGTGGCAATTCCGCGCCGACTGGAAAGACCATGATTATCAGGCCCGCCTGCGCGCCTAAGGGACCAAAGACATGAACGTTGCCACCCCTACCCTGCCCGATGCGCAGACCGTCACCAGTGTCACCCATTGGACGGACCGCCTGTTTTCATTCCGCGTGTCGCGGCCACAATCGCTGCGGTTCCGGTCGGGCGAGTTTGTGATGATCGGCCTTTTGGGCGACAACGGCAAACCCCTGCTGCGCGCTTATTCAATCGCCTCACCCGCCTGGGATGAGGAGCTGGAGTTCTATTCGATCAAGGTGCCCGATGGCCCTTTGACCAGCAAACTGCAGCACATCCAGCCGGGTGATCAGATCATCCTGCGCCCGAAACCCGTAGGTACGCTGGTGCATGACGCGCTGTTGCCGGGCAAGCGGCTGTGGCTTTTGGCGACGGGCACAGGCTTTGCGCCCTTTGCGTCGCTTCTGCGCGAGCCTGAGACCTATGAGAAGTATGAACAGGTCATCATGATGCACACCTGCCGCGAGGTGGCAGAGCTGGAATACGGCCGCCAGCTGGTGGAAGGCTTGGCGAATGATCCGCTGATTGGTGAGATGGTCGGCGACAAGCTGCGCTATTACCCCACCACCACGCGCGAGGCGTTTCACCATATGGGCCGCGTGACGGATAACCTGTCATCGGGCAAGGTCTTTGCCGATCTGGGCCTGCCACAGATGAACACCGAGGAAGACCGTGCCATGGTCTGCGGCAGCCTGGCGTTCAACGTGGATGTGAAGGCGATTCTGGAAGGGTTTGGCCTGACCGAAGGGGCAAACTCTGACCCGCAGCAGTTTGTGGTCGAAAAGGCCTTTGTCGGCGACGGGATCTGATCCGAAGATCACATTAAAACGCCGCGCCGGAACACCAGCGCGGCGTTTTGCTTTTCAGCAGTGATTACAGGCCAAGGGCCGCTTTCACCTGATCAATCGCAGGCTGCACCAGTGCTGGGTTTGCAGCAGCGGCATCCACGGCGGACTTCAGCGTGGCTTTCACGTCTGCACCCAGACCCGAGCCATCGATCATCGCATTGATCGCACCAGCGTTGAAGTTTGCCGGGTCAAGCAGGGCTGCGGCGGCAGCACCGGTTGCCTCGGTCACGGCGGTGGCAGCTTCGGTTGCACCTTCGACGGCACCTTCAACGGCAGTCGTAGCACCTTCAACAGCGCCTTCAACGGCGGTTGTTGCACCCTCGACGGCGCCCTCAACAGCGGTTGTTGCACCCTCGACAGCGCCTTCAACTGCTTCGGTTGCCTCGGTTGCGGCAGCCTCGGCAGCGGCAGCGGCTTCGGCAGCGGCAGCTTCTGCAGCGGCGGCTTCGGCAGCAGCAGCCTCGGCGGCGGCGGCAGCTTCGGCTTCGGCAGCGGCTGCAGCCTCGGCAGCGGCGGCTTCAGCAGCAGCCGCTTCGGCGGCAGCGGCTTCGGCGGCAGCTTTTTCCTCTGCAGCCCGTTCCTGCGCCGGAACATAGCTGAACTGATAATAGGCACCGCCACCCAGCAGAACGACCAGCGCGCCGATCAATACGGATTTGTTCATGTCACACCCTCCAAAACTCAGGGGTCACGCCCTGATTGCGCGCCCTATGGCAGAAAGATATGGGGATGAAAAGGCCAAGCCAAAAGGGTCTTGGCCCTTCATGCGCGGAATTACGGGTTGAAAGCGCCCGCCTGCGGGTTTACCTTGCGCGCGAAAGACCCGAGAAACAGCAAAAAGGACGCTTGCCATAGGACGCAGACCCCACAACGCCCCGCCCCAACGCGAGACCGGCCCGCGGATCAATGATCGTATCCGCAACCCGGAAATCCGCCTGATTGGTGCTGATGGCGAAAACGTCGGTGTGGTAACCCCTGCCCGCGCGATGCAGATGGCCGAGGAAGCCGGGCTTGATCTGGTTGAAATCTCGCCGAACGCCGAACCGCCAGTCTGCAAGATCATGGATTTCGGCAAGTACAAGTACGAGACGCAAAAGCGCGAGGCGGAAGCGCGCAAGAAGCAGAAGATCATCGAGATCAAGGAAATCAAGTTCCGGCCCGGGACGGATACGCATGATTACGATGTGAAGATGCGGTCGGTCTTCAAGTTTCTGGAAGAAGGCGACAAGGTGAAAGTGACGCTGCGGTTCCGCGGGCGCGAAATGGCGCACCAGGAATTGGGGCTGGAACTGCTGAACCGTGTGGCCGCAGATGTGGCCGAAGCCGGCAAGATTGAATCCATGCCGCGCCTTGAAGGCCGCCAGATGGTGATGATGATCGGGCCGAAATAGGCCTGATCCGATTTTTCTACGAAAAATCCGGGGCCTTCGGGCCCCTTTTTCATTCCGGCTTTGCCTCGCGCAGTCGGCCCCGCTGCGGGATTTCCTTCAACAAACCGCCCACACCCATGGCGGCGATATCGGCGCTGGTGACAGGCACGCCGCAGATCACGCGCTCCATCACCCAGTCCGCGCCGTTCAGCGCCGGGCTTTTGGCGCAACCGGGCAACCCGATGACGGGGACCGTGCCAAGCTGGCCAAGAAACAGAAGGTTGCCAGGGTCAACAGGCATCCCGAAACGGTCGACCCGGCCGCCAGCCTGCCGGATGGCCTGCGGGGCGACATCGAAGGGATCCGAGGTGGCCGAGGCGGTCAGGATCAAGATCAGATCGGTGTCGGTCACGCTGGCCAGTGCTGCGGCAAGATCGGCCTGCCGGTGCGCCACGATGCGTTTCGGCTGCATCGCCACTTGCAGCGCCTGAAGCCGTTTCATGATCGCCCGGTGGCCCTTTTCGCCGTCATCGCCATCCATCACCGTCTGGATCAGCACGGCACGCGCCATTGCGACCGGGCGCATGCGCAAAGCACTGATACCTGCCGCACAGGCCGCATCCACGGAAGCTTTTGCCACGCCATAGGAAATGACCTTGACGGTGGCGACCATCTCTCCTTGGCGCAGTCGTTGCCAGCGCGGGACGGTGGCAAGGGTGATCAGCGGATCGACGGCATTCAGGGCGTCCACACGTTCAGCCAGCACCTCGGCAAGGCCGATCACATCGGTATGTATATTCACCCGACCCGTGCCAACAGGTTGCAGTCGCAGACCGGCGGCCACGGGGTTGGGAACCAGCGCTTGCGCAACGGCAAGTGCGGCATCGTCTTCGTGCAAATCGTCAGGGCCAAGGCGGGCAGCAATCACCTCTGTCAGACCCGTGGCGTAAAGCGCAGCAATTTCTGCCGGTCCCAGCGTGCAGCCCTTGCGCAAACGGCCTTCTGGCAGGGCAACGGAATGCGCAAGGATCGCGCCTTCGGCCTCGCTTAAGGGAACCGGCCCGAACTTCATGCCTGTCGCAACACTTGCGTGATCTGCGCCATGATGCTGACGGCAATTTCAGCCGGGCTTTTCGCGCCGATGGCAAGGCCCACGGGCGCGTGGATGCGGGCGATCTGGGCCTCGGGTATGCCTGCCGCGCGCAAACGCTCCAGCCGCTTGGCATGGGTGCGGGGGGACCCAAGGCAGCCAAGGTAGAATACGGGGCTCGCAAGGGCGGCAAGGATGGCAGGATCATCCAGTTTCGGGTCATGCGTCAGGGTGACAATGGCCGTGCGGCTATCGGGCGCTAGGCCCGCCAACGCCTCATCCGGCCAGTCATGCAGGATCGTCTCGTCCGGAAAGCGCGCCGCCGCGCCGAAACTTTCGCGCGGGTCAATCAGCACGGGGGCATAGCCGCAGGCGCGCGCAATGGTCATCAAGGGTTGGGCAATATGCACAGCCCCCACAACGATCAGCCGCAAAGGCGGGTTGTGCACGGCAATAAAGCGGCCGTCCTCCTCCATGCCTGACCGGTCAGACCGCAGACGCGCATCAACCGCCATATCGCTGCCAAGTGGCACAAGCGACCGCGCCGGTCCATCCAGCCACGAAACAAGGCCAACGGGCAGGCCCTTGGCACGCGCGTCAACCAAAGATGCAAGCAAACCCGGCGCAAGGGCGCTGTCAGCTATCGGGTCTACCAGAATGCGGATCGTGCCACCGCAGGCAAGACCCACGGCAAAGGCCTCATTGTCGCTGACACCATAGGTCAGCACACGGGGTCGACCATCGGCAATCGCCTCGACCGCTTCCAGCACGACGGCGCCTTCCACACAGCCCCCTGATACCGACCCCATGATGTCGCCCGCTGCAGAGATCACCAGCTGGCTGCCTGCCTGCCGCGGAGCAGACCCCCAGGTTTCCACGACTGTGGCCAAGGCCGCCCCTCGCCCGGCGCGGTGCCAGTCCAAAGCGATTTCAGGTAAGTTGTCTGACATGAAAAAACCTCCGCCCCAAGTGACTATGGGGCGGAGGCGCATTTCGTTCCAGCAGAAACTTGGCCAGATTACTGCAGGGCGGCTGATCGCATCAACGGTGTGATGATCCGCACAGCCACACGCCGGTTGGCCCGTTCATCGCCTTGGGTCGGGATCAGCAATTCACCTTCGCCGTAGCCTTGCACCACCAGATTTTCCGGCGGGACGTTGAAGTATTCGGTCAGCGCGCGTGCCACCGACTCAGCCCGCCGGTCTGACAGCGTCAGGTTCGAAGAGGCTGATCCAACGGCATCGGTATGCCCTTCGATCAGGAAAATCTCTCCGGGGTTCAAGGCGATCAGATCATTCACGATCCCCCCGAGATCAGCCAGCTTTGCCGCCTCGGAGGCCTTGATCGCCGCCGATCCGCTGTCAAACGTGACTGCGTTCACTTCAACCGTCGCGGCAAGCGCACGCACCTGCGGGATCTCGCGGATCTGGCGCAAGCTGAACGTGCGGCCCAGCTCTTCGGCCTGAATGCGCGCAAGGGCCGCCTTGAGTTCCGCGTCGCCTTCAGATGATGAGATCGTCACCCGCCCCCGTGTGGGTGCAGGCAGGGTTGTGACATCCACGCGCACCTCTTCGACCAGATCGTCGATCAGCACGATCTCACGGCCAAGGCTGTCATAGGTGGCGCGGCGCAGTACGCGACCTGTCGCATCACGGATGGTCACGACTTGCGTGCCATCGCCACGATCAACGATCGTGCGGGTTGATCCATCGCCATAGGTTTCAGTGCGCACGTTGGTACCGGGGCGGCGCAACAAGGCATCATCATCCTTGTAAACGGCGTATTGCCCGCTGGATGACCGCACAACCACGCGGTCACCGGTGTTATCCACCACCTGATTGCCATTGCTCAGCACAGCGCCGACGACAATTGCCCCCAGCGCCACAAGGCCAACCTTTTCAAGGTCCGTCAGGCCGCTGCGACGGCGGCCGGGTTCTGCAGGCGCCAAGGTCACAAATTCCTCGGCGCTCGAGCGCGTGTCAGCGGCAGTCAGAACCTGTTCCTGCACTACCGGGGCGGCTTCGCCAGAAGGTGGCACGGCATCGGGCGCTAGCGGAATGACGGCGGCCTCGGCAACGGGTGCCGCAACCAGTTCGGGCACTGCGACTGCGGTACTCTCGGCGGCAATTGCGGGCGGGGCAGCAAGCAGATCACCCAAGGTTTCAACTGCCTCGGGGGCAAGATCGGGTGTGACTGTCCGATCAATCAGCACCGTGGGGGCCAGCGGCACCTGTGGGGCAACCACAACTTCGGACCCGTCCGGGGCGATTTCCACATTCAGCACTTCGGGGATCACCGTTTCCAGCACGACAGGTTCGGTGGCCGTGGTCGTGGCAGCTGCGGCGGCGGCAGCGGATGCTTCATTGGCCAACCGCTCCGCTTCAGCCTGAGCGGCATCGGCATCGGCCTGCACATCGGGCGAATTTGCAGCCTCGGTTGCTAGGCGTGCAGCTTCGGCTGCCGCATCATTGGCCTGACGTTCGGCTTCGGCTGCGGCCTCATTGGCGATGCGTTCCGCTTCGGCAGCGGCTGCAGCCTCATTGGCAATGCGTTCAGCTTCGGCAGCTGTTGCGGCCTCATCGGCAATGCGTTCAGCTTCGGCTGCGGCCTCATTGGCGATGCGTTCCGCTTCGGCAGCGGCTGCAGCCTCATTGGCGATGCGTTCCGCTTCGGCATTGGTTGCGGCGTCATTGGCAATGCGTTCTGCTTCGGCTGCGGCCTCATTGGCAATACGTTCCGCTTCGGCCGCGGCTGCGGCCTCATTGGCAATGCGCTCCGCTTCGGCTGCGGCTGCGGCCTCATTGGCAATGCGTTCCGCTTCGGCTGCGGCGTCCGCAGCGCGCTGCTGCTCGGCAATTGCCGCCTCGATGGCTTGAGCTTGGCCAGCAAAATCGGCCGGATTGCAGGCGGCCTCTGCCGTAGGTACGCAAAGCACGGTGCCATCTACTGCCACGACAGAGCCATCGCCCAAAACCTGCTGCGCATAGGCGGGCACCGTGGGCAGTGGCCACAGGGCCATCGACAAAGCGGTCGTTGAACAAAGTAGACGTTTCATTTCAGCAATCCTTTCAAAATCCCGGCTATTGACCCCAGGCAAACGAACGGCACGGCGTTTCGTTCGCACACACAGACAACACTTGCCGCTGTTATGCCATATCAGACACAGGATTCGGACCGGTCATCTGATAGCAAGCCGGTTTTCGCTAACTGTCAGCCGCCATGGCGCGCAGCAAGCGGAGCTTTTCGCCACTGTCATCCGCATTGGCGATGGCCGCCCCAAGTGCGTCAAGCGATGCGATCGAATGGCTGGCGCGAAAGCAATCAACATGGGGCAGCATGGCGCGGATGCCACTGGCCTTTGGCGCAAACCCATCCCACCGCAGCAGCGGGTTCAGCCAGATGAGCCTACGGGCCGACAGGTGCAGACTCTCCATCTCATGCGACAGTTGGCCCGCATCATCGCGGTCCAGCCCATCGGTGATCAGCAACACCACTGCCCCCTGCCCCAGCACGCGGCGCGACCAATCATGGTTGAAGGCATGCAGGCAAGCACCGATGCGCGTGCCGCCTGACCAGTCCTGCGCCTGTGCGCCCGCTTGTGCCAAGGCCGCATCCACATCGCGCGTGCGCAGGTGGGGGGTGATGTTCGTCAGCCGCGTGCCAAAGGTAAACCCGTGCACCCGCGCCCAGCCCTGCCCTTTGCGGTTGGCCACGGCGTGCAGGAAATGCAGCACCATGCGGCTGTATTGCGACATTGAGCCGGATATATCACACAGCACGACCAGATTGGGCCAGCGGATGGCGGGGGTCTTGCGGGCAAGTTGGGTGATTTCACCGCCGTAGCGCAGGCTGGTGCGCAGGGTGCGGCGCAGGTCGATGGCGTGGCCTGCGGCCCCTGCCACGCTGCGCCGCGATGGCAGGGGTTTGACGGGCAGGGACAGGCGGGCCAGCATACGCCTGGCTTCGGCCACCTCGGCGGTGGTCATCTGTTCAAAGTCCAGCGTGCGCAGGCGTTCTTCCTGCGACATGGTTTTGCTGGCATCAATCGTGACCTCATCGATGCCGCCTTCGGGGTCGGATGGTGGTGGCAGGCGGTCTTCGGCGCCTTCAAGCAAGGCCTCGGCGGCGCGGCGTTCGGCGGCATCAGCCTTGCGGTCTTCCTGCACGCCACGCACGGCGGGCAGAAGCAGGGACATCATGTGTTCAAGGTATTGCGGATCGCGCCAGTAGAGGCGGAAGACCTGCGCAAAGACGCTGCGCTGTTCGGGGCGCGACACGAAGCAGGCATGCAGCGTCCAGAAGAAATCAGGCTTGTTGGAAAAGCCCGCCGCTTGCACGGCGCGGATGGCATCAATGGTGCGGCCGGGGCCGATGGGCAAACCGGCCTTGCGCAACGCGCGGGCGAAATGGGTGATATTGCGGGCCAGTTTGCCGTCTTCGGGGATCAGGAGATCGGGGTATTGCATGGCTGAGGTTGGTCCTGATTGAAAGCGCCGGGGGCTGTCTGCCCCCGGACCCCCGAGGATATTTGTGCGACATTGAAAGGGTCAAAGAGCAAGGCCTTTGCGCGCCTCATCCAGAATGCGCTTGGCCTCGCTCCCCTGCAGTTTCTGGATATCGTCCTGATATTTCAGGATGGCACCCAGCGTATCGGCAATGACTTCCGGGGAAAGCTGGATGACATCAAGGGCCAGCAGGCACTTGGCCCAGTCGATGGTCTCGGCAACACCGGGTTTCTTGAACAGGTCCTCGCCGCGCAGACGCTGGACAAAGGCCACGACCTCGCGTGACAGGGCTAGGCTGGCCTCGGGTGCGCGCGATTGCAGGATGGCGAGTTCGCGGGTGGCATCGGGGTAATCGACCCAGTGATAGAGGCAGCGGCGCTTGAGGGCGTCATGCACCTCGCGCGTGCGGTTGGAGGTAAGGATCACGATGGGGGGTTCGGGTGCGCGAATGGTGCCAAGTTCGGGGATGGTGACCTGAAAATCCGACAGGGCCTCCAGCAGGAAAGCCTCGAACGGTTCATCCGTGCGATCAAGCTCATCAATCAGCAGCACAGGTGCGCCGCCAGCCTGAGGGCGCATGGCGGCCAGAAGCGGGCGTTCGATCAGGAATTCTTGTGTGAAAAGGTCGGTCTTCTTCAGGCCGCTGTCTGCGCGGATGGCCACCATCTGTGCGGCAAAGTTCCATTCGGCCACGGCAGAGGCGGCATCAAGCCCCTCATAGCATTGCAGGCGGATCAGACGGCGGCCAAGGGCTGCGGCGATGGTCTTGGCGATTTCGGTCTTGCCGGTGCCCGCCTCACCTTCCAGAAACAGCGGGCGGCCAAGGCGCAGGGACAAAAACACCACCGTTGCAAGGGCGCGGTTGGGCACATAGCCCTGCCCCGCCAGCATCGCCTCGACGCCGTCAATGCTGTCTGGAATTGCGGTCATGCCTGCCCCCCTTGCCTGCTGCAGGTTGGCGGTGGGTCAGGGCGCGGTCAAGCCATCATTGGCCATATCCCGTTGCAACCACGCACGAAATGACGTAAGCGGCGCGCGCAGTGGCACATCGCGCGGCCAGACCAGATAATAACAGGCCTGCGCGCGCATCGCGGGGCCATGCAAGGGCACAAGGCGGCCATCGGCCAGCTCGCGTTCAATCAGGAACACAGGCAGGATTGCGGCACCAAGGCCCAGAAGCGTGGCCTGCATCATGGTGGCGAACTGGTCGAACTGCATACCGCCGGCGCGTGGTGCGGTCATGCCATGGGCGGCAAACCAGCGCGCCCAATCGCCGGGGCGGGATTCGAGCTGCAGGAGGGGTGGGTCGACGGGCGCGTTGGGGGCGGTGACGGCAATGATGTCTTCTTCCATCAGTTTCAAGAAGTTTGCCCCCGGCCAGTCTTCGCGGCCATAGTGGATGGCGGCGTCAAAGCGGCTGCCTTCAAAACTGAACGGCTTGAGCCGTGTGGACAGGTTCACCGTCACCTCAGGATGCGCTTGGGCAAAGCGCGCCAGTCGCGGGGCCAGCCAGTGCATGCCAAAGGCGGGCAGGATTGACAGGTTCAGACTGCCGCCACTGGGGTTGGCACGCAGCGACAAAGACGCCGACGCCAGTGTTTGCAGGGCCTTTCGCACCTCGGCCACATACTCCTTGGCGGCAGGCGTCAGGCGCAGGCGCTGCTTTTCAAGGATCAGCAAGGGCACGCCAAGCTGATCTTCCAGCGCCTTCAGCTGATGGCTGATCGCCCCCTGCGACAGGCCAAGGCTTTGCGCGGCGGCGGCACCGGTGCCCAGGCGATCAATCGCCTCAAGCGAGAGAAGTGCGGGGATGGAGGGCAGATATCGGCGGTTGAACATGTTGAGCCATTTTGAAGACCACATGACAACGATTCGATACCGTTAGCCTGCCGGATATGCAATAATCTTTGGTAAATCAGAGGAGCGCCGCCATGAACAAAGCCGCCCAACCCGTGTTGAAAGCCAAAGACGCGCCGGACCTTGGCCGGTTTGACTGGGAAGACCCGTTCCGCCTGAATGATCAGCTGACCGAAGAAGAGCGCATGTTGCGTGATGGTGCCCGCGCCTATGCGCAGGAAAAGCTGCAACCGCGCGTGATTGCGGCCTATCGCGAAGAAACCACGGACCCCGCGATCTTCCGCGAGATGGGCGCAATGGGCCTGCTCGGGGCCACAATCCCCGAAGCCTATGGCGGCTTGGGCGCGTCTTATGTGGCCTACGGGCTGATCGCGCGGGAAGTTGAGCGGGTGGATTCGGGCTATCGTTCCATGATGTCGGTCCAGTCCAGCCTTGTGATGTACCCGATCTATGCCTATGGCACCGAGGCGCAGCGGATGAAATACCTGCTGAAACTGGCATCGGGCGAATGGATCGGCTGCTTTGGTCTGACAGAGCCGGATGCGGGGTCTGATCCGGCGGGCATGAAGACCACGGCGAAAAAAACAGCCGATGGTTATGTGCTGAACGGCGCGAAAATGTGGATTTCAAACGCGCCGATTGCGGATGTGTTTGTGGTCTGGGCAAAGTCTGAGGCGCATGGCGGCAAGATCAAGGGCTTTGTGCTGGACAAGGGCACGCCGGGGCTGAGCGCACCGAAAGTGGGGGGCAAGCTTTCGTTGCGGGCATCCATCACGGGTGAAATTGTCCTGAAGGATGTGCAGGTTAGTGATGATGCGCTGTTGCCGCATGTGGAGGGGTTGAAGGGGCCATTTGGCTGCCTCAACCGCGCGCGATACGGCATTTCATGGGGCGTGATGGGGGCGGCAGAGTTCTGCATGCATGCGGCGCGGCAATACGGGCTGGACCGGAAGCAGTTCGGGCGTCCGCTGGCGCAGACGCAGTTGTTTCAGTTGAAACTGGCGAACATGATGACCGAGATTTCGCTGGGTCTGCAGGCCAGCCTGCGTGTGGGCCGCCTGCTGGATGAGGCGAATGCAGCGCCCGAGATGATTTCGATCGTCAAGCGCAACAACTGCGGCAAGGCGCTGGATGCGGCGCGGATGGCGCGGGACATGCATGGCGGCAACGGGATTTCTGAGGATTTTCAGGTGATGCGCCACATGGTGAACCTGGAAACGGTGAATACCTATGAGGGCACGCATGACGTGCATGCGCTGATCCTGGGGCGGGCGATCACCGGGTTGCAGGCCTTTTTCTGATGGCGGGATGTTGAGCCAGATTCAAGAAATGCAGCGAAAGGCGCGGTCTTCTTTGCGTCTACTTTCCGTCTTCCTTCCGTCTCTACGCGCGTTGATACCGCGATCTGCGCAACACCCGGCCTAAAGCCCCTGCATTTCCTTGCGGATATAGCGGTTGTCGCCGCGCGTCAGCACCCAGCGGCCTAGTTTGCGCGCCAAGCCCTTGCGCCCCTTGGCCAGCGCGCGCTTGAACAACTCACGCTGGTAGCGGGTAAACGTTTTGCGCGCGCGGATGGTTTGGTAGAACTCCAACTCGGTCAACGTGCCGTTCAGCGCGCCAAGGGTGATCTGCGACAGGATACCCATCTGATGCAGGCTGGAGCCGAGGCGATGGCCCATCAAGGGTGCGCGCAGTTTCATCACATTGGGGTTTTCGAACCGGGCGACGTGGCCGGCATCCAGCGGTTCATACGGATCAAACAGCAGGGTCACGCGGGCGGCGGCGGCGCTGACCTGTGCGGCATCGCCGTAAGGGCCGGAATAATCACGCCCCCATGCGGTGTGATAGCGGGTTTCCCAGGGCACGAGCGTCTTGTCCAGCGTGGATTGCGGGCTGATGGCCACGACATCGGCCCCTGGACAGGCGGCCACAAAGGCGCAGGCGGCGTAACCGCCCATGGAGGCGCCGTAGAACACCACGCGCTTGAACTGGTTGAAAAAGCCGCTGTCGCGCAAGTCATCAAACTGCTGCCAGACCCAAGGATCACGATACCATGTCCAGCCATTGGCCATGACGCCCAGCATGGACCAGCCCTGCTTTTCGATGAAGGAAAAGCCCCATGGGCGGCGATCCTCGCGCTTTTCCATGGCGATATCGAGGTTATCGAAGGTGACAACAAGGGTATCGGAACGCTGGATGAACAGGAAGCTGTGGCTGGGGTTTTCGCGGAAAAACCCGGTCGGCCCGGCGAGGGTGCGGGCGATGCTGGCCCAACTGTCATCGGCGACGGGTTTGGGGGCATCAGGGGCACGCAGCAGGGCGCGGGTGATGGTGGTGCCGTCCTGATCACGCGTGGACAGGGTGGTGCAGGCACCATAGGGCTTGAGGAACGGATAGGCACCTGATCCTTTGCGGATATCGGTCAACATCTGCGCGCCCGCTTCAAGTGACTTCTCAAGAACGGGCTGCAAGAACCTGATCTTGTTCACATCGCCGAAATTGGAAAGATTGGCGATCAGTTGCGCGGGACGCAGGGCTTTGGCGTCTGTCACATGGCGGATGGCGGTGTCTGGCACGTTGTTTTGCATAAGGAAGTCGCGGTAGGGCGCGACCCATGGCGCAGTGGCACCGAAGGCGCCTTTGTGATTCATGTCGATCAGGTCAATGGCGGCACCCCAGCGGGCATGGGCGGCCAAGGCCAGCCCTTGGGCAGTGCCGCCGACATCGGCGAAGACGGCCACCTTTTGCAGATCAATGGCGTCAATCAGCCCGGCGTCAAACGTCAGTTTGCCACGGCCACGGATGGGGGCTTCGGCACAGCGGATGCCATGCTTTTCAACCAGTTGCGCAAGATAGCTGCCCACAGGCGGCAAGCCATTGTGGCGCAGGCCAAGTTCGCGCTTGTTGGAGGCCCAGATATGCAGGGCGGTGGTGTTGGGCGTCAAAGCACCTTCGACGACGGATGCAGAGCGCAGGAATTTCAGACGATCCGGAAAGACGACGGGATAGAAGGCATCCAGCGGCAGGACCTGCTCGGCCAACCCCAAGTGATGCGTGAAATAGGTCACCATCAGCGGCCCCCAGACGCCCCAAGGCTGCTGGCTGACATGCACAGGCGTGCCTGCGGCGGCGGCATTGCGGTATTCGCGCTGCAGTTTGGGGGCGATGAAGGGCGGAACGGCAAAACGGTCGGCGGTGAAATCCAGCATGGCGGACAGAAGCGGGCTGTCTGCGGGCAGGCCAAGCACGGCGTTGTTGACGCGTTGTTCGCCGGGAAGTTCAAACCCCATGACATAGTCGCTGTCATAGGTCATGGGGGCGTGGCAGTAGACATCGGTATCCACCCAGATCATGCCGGGGTTCTTCGCGATCATGTGCAGGCGGAACAGGTCAGCGAACAGGGCAAAGCTGTCTTTGGCGGCGTATTTGATGAAATCGTCGGTGTCGATGATCTCGCGCCCGTCGCGGCGGATGACACCTTCGGGCACGTTGGGGATGGGTTCGTAGGAAAAAAGCGTGATCTGCTGGCCCTGATCCACGAATGATTTCAGGCACAGCTGCTCCATCCATGACAGCGCGCCGCCAATCCAAAGGGTGCCAACTTCGCGTGTGCGCGCCATTCCTGCCCTGCCATTTGCGGCTGATTATGCCACAGTCTGGCAACAATGCGAGGATATGGGAAGAATTGGAAACATTCTTTGCATGTGAACGGTTTGCGACAGGGTATGGCTGTGATAAGCGCGTCACAGGTGGCGCAAAGACCACAGATGCATTTGAGGGTGCGCATGGGCAAGGCAGGACTGGCAAGGGCAGCGCCCCTGTGCCACCGGCTGAACGGACGGGTGACGGGCGATGCGCGCCTGCCGCGCCTGCTTGATGCCGTGGCGGGCGCTGATGGCCGGATACGCCTGTTCTTTTCACAAGGGGCTGATCTGGGGGCTGTGGCCCCTGATGGCGGGCCTGATTGCGCGCAGCCTCAGGAATTGCGGGCCATATCGGGCGGGCTGATGGTGACAACGGGCCCGGGTGACAGGCTGGCGCTGCGGGATGCGCCCCCGCTGCCCTTTGCGGCGCTTCCTGATGATACGGCGTTGTTTGACGGGCTGAACTGCGCGCTGGCCTTTCGGCTGGAAGAAGATGTGGAAACGGTGGCCACTTGGCTGACCTATCATGCGGAAACCCACGGCTTGCAGGGGGCGCTGATCATCAACCGGCTGCCGACAACGGCCATGTTTGCGGCAGATCTGGCGCAGGCGCTTGGGCCAAATGCCCTGCGCATTGTGGTGGTCGAGGCTGATTTTCCGCTGGGAAAGCCGGGAATGGGGCCGGAAAACCATATCTATCTTGCACCGGACGCCCCCGGCAAAGACCGGATGGAAGTGCCCGCCGATGATGCCTGGCGCGCGCCATTGGGTGAAGGTGTGCTGTTTGAATGGATCAAGTGGCGCTATCTGGCCCGGGCGCGCGCAGTGCTGACGCTGGATGTGACAGATGTGGTGCCGCCGGGTGTGGAAAACCCGTTCGATGCCTGTGTTGCGGCCAAGGGTGGGGTGGTGCACCTGATCGGGCGGCGGATTTACCCCTGGCGCGTGCGGCCCGGCCAGGCCCCGCGCTTTGGTGACCATATCTGCCGCCAGTTTGATGGCAGGCGGGGGATCGCCCGCTGGGGGGTGGCCCCTGCCCTGGCGGGTCTGGATGCCACATGGCGGATGGTGCGCATTTCCTATGCCAAGCCAGACCCAGCGCGCATTGTCCCGTTCTGGCGGGCGATGGGTCTGCGCGTGGCAGGCTTTGCCAGCAGTGAGCTTGCGCCCAAGACATCACTGGTCGAGGACCCTGCCCTTTTGGCCTTTGCAGACCTGTTGGGCCATGTGCCCGTGCGCGCGCCGGTCAGCGCGCCCAAGGCGGCACCCAAGGCCGCGATCCTGGGTGGGCGCACGGCAATTGTGACGACGATGAAGAACGAGGGGCCGTTCATCCTGGAATGGCTGGCCTATCACCGTGCGATCGGGGTGGATGACTTTCTGATCTACACGAATGATTGCACGGACGGCACGGATACGATGCTGATGCTGCTGCAGGACAAGGGGCTGGTGCAGCACCGCGAAAATCCGTTCCGGCAGACCGATCTGAAACCACAGCATGCGGCACTTCAGGCGGCAGAAGATGAGCCGGTCATGCAGAATTGCGGTTGGGGCATTTGCATGGATGTGGATGAATTCATCAACATCAAGGTGGGTGATGGCACACTGACGGCCCTTTATGCGGCCATGGGTGAGGCGAACATGATTTCGCTGACATGGCGGCTGTTCGGCAATGCAGATGTGCATGATTACAAAGATGAATTCCTGATCGAACAGTTCACGGCCTGCGCGCCCGAGGTGGTGCGCAAGCCGCATCAGGCATGGGGTTTCAAGACGCTGTTCCGCAACATTGATATCTATAAAAAGCTGGGCGTGCATCGGCCCAAGGGGCTGAAGCCCGACCTGTGGGATCAGGTGCGCTGGCTGAACGGATCAGGCAAACCCTTGCCGCGCGAGATGTTCCGCAACGGCTGGCGCAGCACGCTGGAAACCTATGGCTATGACTGGGTGCAGCTGAACCATTATGCAGTGCGGTCGGCGGAATCCTTTCTGGTCAAGCGTGACCGGGGCCGGGTGAACCATGTGGACCGGGATCAGGGCATGAACTACTGGTTCCGCATGAATTTCAACGCCACGCAGGACCGGTCGATCCAGCGGATGATCCCGGCAGCGCGGGCAGAATTTGCGCGGCTGATGGCCGACCCTGATATTGCGGCAGCACATCATGCGGCGGTGGCAGCACACCGGGCCAAGATTGCAGAATTGCGCGCGCAGGACACACCGGCGGCGTTCTATGCGGAACTGACAAGCGACCGGATGCAGGCCCTGTGCAAGCTGCAAGGGCATTTCGGATCAACCGTGTTTGCGGCAGGCCCCGAGGTGATACCGCCAGACCTGCATCTGCGCGATCTGCCCGCGGATTTCTTCTTCACGGTGCCATCAGTGCCAGACCCGGAGGGGAATGATTGATGGGCGGCTACACTGTCATCACCACGATGAAGAACGAAGGCGCGTTCCTGCTGGAATGGGTGGCGCATCACAAGGCGCTTGGGTTCGACAATATCCTGATCTGCACCAATGATTGCGCCGATCCCACGCGCGACATGGCGCTGCGGCTGCAAGACATGGGCCTTGCGCGGCATCACAATACGAAGGCTTGGGCGGCAACATCGATCCAGCGGTCAGCCCTGAAGCAGGCGAAACGCTATGCAGAGGTGACGCAGGCGGATTGGCTTTATGTCTGTGATGCGGATGAATTTCTGGTGGTGAAGTTCGGCGATGGCACGGTGCAGGCGCTGACGGCGGCGGCATCGGCGGGGACCGAGGTGATCTCAACCCCGTGGCGCATCTTTGGGCCGAATGGGAAGCTGGACTATCACGAAGGGCCGATCACGCAGCAGTTTACCCATGCGCGGCGCACGGTGCCGGTGGGGCATATCTCGCCCGCCTACCCGAAATCGCTGTTCCGGGGGCTGGAGAATATTCACCGCATCGGCATTCATGCGCCCGTGCCACGCGCAGAACTGGGGCGCGATCTGCGCGCGGAACTGCCCGGGGGGCAGCCGATGGTGCGCCAGCATCACAAGATTTTCGTACAGGCGGACTATCGTTTCGCGCAGGTGAACCATTACGCGCTGCGCAGCCGTGACAGCTTTTTGGTGAAACGCGACCGGGGCCGCGTGAACCACACGCTGCAAAGCATGGATATGGATTATTGGCGTCGTTTCGATGTGGCGCAGGAAAGGTGTGATGCGATCCGCCGCTATGACGGGGCGGTGGGGGCCTGGATGGCTGATCTGATGGCAGATGCGCCACTGGCGGCACTGCACGGCCAAGCGGTGGGCTGGCACCGGGCGCGGATTGCAACGCTGATGCGCGATCCGGCCTATGCGGAAATTATTGCGGCAACCGGGGGGGAGCAATGCGTATCCTTGGCATCCTGACGGTGCGCAACGAAGGGGCGTTCCTTTTGGAATGGCTGGCACATCACCGGGCCTGCGGGTTTACCGATTTCCTTGTCTTCTCGAATGATTGCGATGACGGCACAGATGCCATGCTGGACAGGCTGGCAGAATTGGGCTGGCTGACTCATGTGCGCAATGACGGCCCGCACGACGAAGGGCCGCAATGGGCGGCGCTGAAGGCGGCAGACAAGCATCCGCTGATGCAAGTGGCCGATTGGGTGCTGTTCTTTGACATTGATGAATTCGTCAACGTGCATGTGGGCGCGCGCACGATCCCTGCCCTGCTGGCCGCACTGCCAGAGGCGGATGCCATCACGCTGACATGGCGGATGTTCGGCAATGCGGGCGTGGTGAACTATGTGGATCAGCCGGTCACGCAGACCTTTGTCAAGGCCGCACCCGCCGTCTTGCACTGGCCATGGCGCGCGGCACTGTTCAAGACGCTGTTCCGCAATGACGGCGCTTACGGCAAACTGGGCGTGCACCGCCCGCGCAGCCCCGACCGCACCCGCGCGCCACGCTGGTTTGATGGCATGGGGCGCAGCCTGGGGGCGGCGTTTCAGACGCAGCGCATCTTCTCGGATTTCGGGCAGGATAACTATGGCCTGGTACAGCTGAACCATTACGCGCTTGGGGCGATGGAAAGCTATGTGGTCAAATGTGACCGCGGCCGCGCGAACCGCGATTCGTCAGCCTTTGACATGGGTTACTGGATTGAACGGAACTTTTGCGCGGTCGAGGATCGGTCAATCCTTGGCATTGACAGCGCGCCTTTGCGGGCCGGGCTGATGGCGGATGCGGCCTTGGCGGCTTTGCATGCGCAGGCGGTGCAATGGCGGCAGAACCGCTTTACGGCGCTGATGGCGCAAGAACCCTGGCGCGCGCTGTTCGGGCGTCTGATGATGGCACAACCGACGCGGGTTCTGACCGCAGCCGAAGCGCGGTTGATCTGGGATCACCGGCCCGAGGGCAGCTGACGATTGGCCGTTAGGCAAATCTTAAACAGTTCGCTGCAGAAACAATCCATCAGGACTGTCGGCCTTGGGTGCGCAATGCAGGGCGTTTTGCGCTTGCCCTGACTGCGGGTTCGGTCACAAAATGGAACTGTGGGTGGAAATGCACATCTGGTCGTATGATGGCTGTGATTGACATGGGCGAACAAACGGTGCCGCAGGATGCGGCCGCGGCAACATCGGATGCCGAATGGCTGGACCTGATACGCCAGATTGGCGAGGATTCGGGCTATTTCCAGCCGCTTGGCACCCGTCACCATGTGCTGTTCATGGATGAAGACCCGACACTGCTGGTGTGCTTTGACACGATCCACAATATCCGCATGCGCCCCGGACAACTGCCTGCCGGCTTTGCCGTGGCGCGTGAAATGGGCTGGTCCTACCTCTGCCTGATGGCCGAGGGTGAGACATGGTTCCGCGATCCGGCCGTCTATGGCTATTTCGACCGGCTGGTGGATGACGCCTTCTTTGAAGATTTCAATGCGACCGTGTTCCTTGGCACCGACATGGGTGCCTATGCGGCCTGCGCCTATTCCGTGACAGCGCCGGGTGCGACCGTGCTGGCCTTCAACCCGCGCGCGACGCTGGATGTTGCACGCGCCGGATGGGACAGCCGCGCCCGCGCCGCGCGCCGCATGGAGTTTACCAGCCGCTATGGCTATGCCCCCGATATGACCGAAGGCACGGGCAAGGTCTTTGCCTTCCATGATCCGGGCGTGTTGCTGGATGCCATGCATGTGTCCTTGTTTGCCGGGCCATGGGTCACGCCGGTGCGCATTCCGCATCTGGCCGGGCGCACGGAATGGGCGCTGTCGCAGATGGGCCTGATGCCAGAGCTGTTGCAACAGGCCGTAAAGGGCACGCTGACCACAGCCAGCTTTGCCCGCATGTGGCGCGCACGGCGCAATTTCGGGCCCTATCTGAAAGGTATACTGAACGCGACCGAGGCTGCGGGCAAACCCCGCCGCGCACTTGGGGTCTGCACATCTGTGGTCAAGCGCCTGAACGCCCCCCGCTTCCGCCGCCGCTGGGCGGAATTGCAGGCCGAACTGAACGCTCAGTAATCCGCAAGCACGGATTGCAGCTCGGCAATCCGCTGTTCCGTCATCTGATGGAAACAGCCGTTCACCAGCAATGGCTCCGCCGACCCGCCGCGCATCTGATAGCCCGCCGCATCGCAATTGGCATCGCGGAACGCCACCCATGTGCGTTGCGCCAGACGCAGCCGGTCTTCCTCGGACGCACCTTCCAATGGAAAGTCACGGTCGCGCGCCTGCACGGCGGCAATCGCCTCACGGTACACGCGGTTCAGCGTGACATCGGCTGCCTGCCACGCCTCATAGGCGCATTGGTTCATGTCAATCTGGGTGACCTGATTGCTGCAATCCACCTCTTGTGCCGCGACCGCACAGGGGAACAGAACGACAAGGGCAAGGGCGTGGCGTATCATGGGGCTTTCCTGTGCTGACAGCTGATCTTTGAACGCAAGGCTGCGCGGAATTCCTGGTGGCGGAAAGACAAAAAGCGGAAAGCTGCGGAATTTCGATCCGGGGCCTGCGGTTCCTCTGGAAACCACAAACGCTTTGCGCTACCCCGCCTGCATGAAAACGCTCACCATCCGCCGCCCTGATGACATGCACCTGCACCTGCGCGATGGTGCCATGCTGCAGGGCGTGCTGCCCGAAACCGCACGGCATTTTGCGCGCGCGATCATCATGCCCAACCTTGTGCCGCCGGTTGTGACGGGGGCGGATGCGCAGGCCTACCGTGACCGTATCCTTGCGGCCCTGCCCGAAGGTACAGCGTTT
>JBJOQW010000223.1:0-16555 GCA_046049665.1 Pseudomonadota bacterium
GGAAGATCACGAAGGCCATGCAAATGGTGGCCGCGGCGAAACTGCGCCGCGCCCAGGAAAGCGCCGAGGCCGCCCGCCCCTATGCCGAACGGATGAATGCCGTGATGGCCGGGCTTGCGGGCTCGGTCGGCCAATCGGCTTCGGCCCCGCGTCTGCTGGCAGGCACGGGATCGGATAAGGTGCATCTGCTGGTTGTCATGACCGCAGAACGCGGGCTGTGCGGCGGTTTCAACTCGTCCATCGCCCGTCTGGCCCGTGCCCATGCGCAAAAGCTGCTGGCCGATGGCAAGACCGTGAAAATCCTGACCGTTGGCAAGAAGGGCCGCGAACAGCTCAAGCGCGATCTGGCTGACCACATGGTTGGCCACGTCGATCTGTCCGAGGTCAAGCGCGTTGGCTATGTCAACGCCCAGGCCATTGCCCGTGACGTGCTGACCCGCTTTGAAGCCGGCGAATTTGACGTGGCGACGCTGTTCTTCAACCGCTTCCAGTCGGTGATTTCGCAAATCCCGACCGCGCAGCAGGTGATCCCGGCCAAGTTCGAAGGTACTGCTTCGACCGCGCTTTATGACTATGAACCCAGCGAAGAAGGCATTCTGGCCGATCTTCTGCCGCGTGGCCTTGCTACGCAGGTCTTCACAGCCTTGCTTGAAAATGGCGCGTCCGAACAGGGCGCCCGGATGTCTGCGATGGATAACGCCACGCGCAACGCGGGTGACATGATCAACCGCCTGACCATCCAGTACAACCGCTCGCGCCAGGCTGCGATCACCAAAGAGCTGATTGAAATCATTTCGGGCGCGGAAGCGCTCTGACGTAGGAACCGGAGAAACGACATGGCAAGAGCAACGAAAGCCGCCGCCGCTGCACCCGCTGCAGCAGGCAAGGTCACCCAGATCATCGGCGCTGTGGTTGACGTGCAGTTCGAAGGCGCGCTGCCCGCAATTCTGAACGCGCTGGAAACCACCAACAATGGCAAGCGCCTTGTGTTGGAAGTGGCCCAGCACCTTGGTGAAAACACCGTGCGCGCCATCGCCATGGACGGCACCGAAGGTATGGTTCGCGGCGCACCCGTGACAGACCTTGGCGCACCCATCTCGGTGCCCGTCGGCGACGCCACCCTTGGCCGCATCATCAACGTCATCGGCGAGCCGATTGACGAAAAGGGCCCGATCGAGGCGAAAGAATACCGCCCGATCCACCGCCCGGCCCCATCCTTTGCCGAACAGGCGACATCGAGCCAGATCCTTGTGACCGGCATCAAGGTGATTGACCTGCTCGCACCATACTCCAAGGGCGGCAAGATCGGCCTCTTCGGCGGTGCAGGCGTGGGCAAGACGGTTCTGATCATGGAACTGATCAACAACATCGCCAAAGTGCACTCGGGCTTTTCGGTGTTTGCCGGCGTGGGTGAACGCACCCGTGAAGGCAACGACCTGTACCACGAGATGATGGAATCCGGCGTTATCAAGATTGATAACATGGCGGAATCCAAAGTGGCACTTGTCTATGGCCAGATGAACGAACCACCAGGGGCACGTATGCGTGTGGCACTCACCGGCCTGACCCTGGCCGAACAGTTCCGCGATCAGTCGGGCACGGACGTTCTGTTCTTCGTGGACAACATCTTCCGCTTTACCCAGGCTGGTTCCGAAGTGTCGGCTCTGCTTGGCCGTATCCCTTCGGCCGTGGGCTATCAGCCAACGCTGGCCACCGACATGGGTGCCTTGCAGGAACGCATCACTTCGACCAAGGCGGGTTCGATCACATCCGTGCAGGCCATCTACGTGCCTGCAGATGACCTTACCGACCCTGCACCTGCAACGTCCTTCGCCCACCTTGACGCCACGACCAACCTGTCGCGCGCCATCTCGGAGCTTGGCATCTATCCGGCTGTGGACCCGCTCGACAGTACCTCGCGTCTGATGGACCCGATGATCGTGGGACAGGAACATTACGATGTGGCCCGTTCGGTTCAGGGCATTCTGCAGCGCTACAAATCGCTTCAGGACATCATCGCCATCCTTGGCATGGACGAACTGAGCGAAGACGACAAGCTGACCGTGGCCCGCGCCCGGAAAATCCAGCGCTTCCTGTCGCAGCCCTTCGACGTGGCAAAGGTGTTCACGGGTTCTGACGGTGTGCAGGTTCCGCTGGAAAAGACCATCGCGTCGTTCAAGGCCGTTGTTGCCGGTGAATACGATCACCTGCCAGAGGCCGCCTTCTACATGGTCGGCGACATCGAGGAAGTGAAAGCCAAGGCGCAGCGTCTGGCTGCAGCTGCGGCCTAAGGGAAACAGGGGGTGCTGGACATGGCCGCGCCTGCGTCCGGCACCCCCAATCCGAATTCGGTTCCCTTTGCGGACCCGTCAGAGTTTACCCGCAAGGGTCACCGTGAAGCTTGGCATGCAGATACCCGGCGGTTCATGGCCAACTATGTGCAGCCGGGTGGCATAGGTGCGGAAATCGGCGTGTTCTGGGCCCATTTCGCCGAGGTTCTGGCCGCCGAATTCAAGCCCGCCAAGCTGTTTCTGGTTGACCCGTGGCACAAGCTGCATGGTGAATTCTACCCAAGCTGGGGCCGCTATACCAACTTTGGCAAGCTGACCACGGCCGAAACGCTGGACCGCGCGCGCGATCTGGAAAAGCAGTATCCCGGTGTGGTTGAAGTGCGGGTGGAATACGGTGCCGACTTCCTGCAGGCGATGCCGGATGCGCATTTCGACTGGGTCTACCTTGACGCCCACCACGCCTACGCCGATGTGAAGGCCGATCTGACCGCGATCCTGCCCAAGATCAGGTCCGGTGGCGTGATCATGGGTGACGACTATTTCACAGACCCCGCCAGCCAGCATGCCGGGGTCAAGCGCGCCGTTGATGAGTTTGCAGTTGAACGCAATCTTGATCTGGTGTTCGAGAAACGTAACCAATTCATTCTGCGCCTGCCGCAGAACCCCGCCTGAAGGAGAGATCATCCATGCGTGTTGATATCGTAACACCCGAACGCCGCCTTGCCTCGGCTGATGTGACCGAAGTACAGATCCCCGGTGCAGATGGTGATCTGACTGCGATGGAAGGCCATGCCCCCACCATCACCACGCTGCGCCCCGGTGTGCTGCGCGCGGTCGGCAGCAGTGGCACGACAGCCTATGTGGTTACGGGTGGCTTTGCCGAAATCACAGCGGCAGGCGTATCCGTGCTGGCCGAGCAGGCCGTGCCCTTGGAAGAAACGACAGGCGCCCTGTTCGATACGCTGATCGCGGATGCCCGCGAAGCTGCAGCCGCGACCGATGACAAGGATGGCGCTGAAAAGCTGGTGGCCGACATGATTGCCGCCCGCGCTGCAGCCGGGCACTGATCCGTCAGAAATGTAACAGAGCCCCGGTTATACGGGGCTTTTTTCATTGAAAGGGTCTGATTTTTGCCAATCTTTTGTGGTAGACAACGCAAAATTTGTCATCGGGATTTCAATGAAGCGCATTTCCTCTGGCACTGTGGGCGTGGACCAAGGCTCTCGGGTGCTATTTTCCGACTTTGCCGATGATGGCGTGATGTGGACAGGCCACGGCCCCCGCGAAAACCGTCATATCGTGACCTTCAAGGAACCGTTTGCAGAAGCGCCTTCTGTGCAGGTCTCCATGGGCATGTGGGACATGGACCACAAATCCAATTCCCGCGCCGATATTGTGGCAGAGCATATCACGGCCAAAGGGTTTCACATCGTTTTCAGAACCTGGGGCGATACGCGGGTTGCCCGCGTGCGGGCTGACTGGATGGCGATCGGGCCGCTGAAATCGGATGATGACTGGGATGTGGCCTGAACGGCCCTTGTCGTTACAGGCTGCCGCTGCGTTGCCCGACTGATGTCAGAAATCAACCGTGATCGCCGCACCAGAGGCCCGCGCAAGATCAACCACAGCGGCGGCCACGGCAAGATCCTGCAGCCCAACGCCGGTGCCGTCGAACAGGGTGATCTGATCTGCCGAGGTGCGTCCCGGATGTGTGCCGTTGATCACTTCGCCCAACTGGGTGATGTCGGCCTTCTGGATCAGACCCGCGGCAATGGCGTGTTGGGCTTCACCAATGCTGATGGACTGTGCCACCTCATCGGTAAAGACAGTGGCACGCGCCAGCAGGGCCGGCTCAAGCTCTTGTTTGCCCTTGGTATCGGTGCCCATGCAGGCAATATGGGTGCCCGGGCTGACATGGTCAGCCATCAGAATGGCCGCATGGGATGACGCGATGGTGATGATCACCCCCGCCTCACGCATACGCGCCAGCGGAACAGCTTCGAACGGCACTTGTGCTGCCTCTGCAACCTCGGCCAGACCCGGCAGCATTTCGGGGTGCAGGTTCCAGCCGATCACCTTTTCAAAACTGCCTTGCTCCAGAGCCGCGCGCAGCTGGAACCTGGCCTGATGGCCTGCGCCAACCATACCGATCACACGCGCGTCCTTGCGCGCCAGATGCCGGATCGACACAGACGAGGCTGCAGCCGTGCGCAGCGCCGTCAACAGATTTCCCCCTACCATGGCCGCAACCTTGCCCGTATCCGGATCGAACAGAAAGATCGTCGACTGATGGTTGATCAACCCACGCTTTTCATGGTTGTGCGGCCAGTATCCGCCCGCCTTCAGGCCCAGCGTCAGGCCTGCCCGGTCAAACCCGCCCTTGAAGCCATACAGCGCATCTTCGTGGCCAATCGCCTCACGTATCACAGGAAAGTTGTAGGCCGCCCCTGACGCCATCGCCGCAAAGACCTTTTCCACCGCGTCAAAGGCCGCAGCCCGGCTCATCAGGGTGGCGATTTCACGTTCAGGGACGATCAGCATCAGGGGTTCCTTTCGTTACAAAGCCGCAGACCGGGCCTAGTAGGCCTTGCCACGGGCCGAGACGGGCCAAACCACCTCGACCCGGCCGTTCCGCACGCCCACATACCAGTCATGCACGTTGCAGGTTGGGTCACAGTGGCCGGGCACAAGGCGCAGCTTGTCATTCACCTTCAACACTGCTTGCGGATCTTCCACGACGCCGTGTTCATCGCTGCATTTGACGTATTTCACATCGGTCCGGCCAAAGATCACCGGCAGGCCACTGTCAACCGACTGCGCCTTGAGGCCAGCATCCACAATCGCCTTGTCAGCCTTGGCATGCGACATGACCGAGGTCAGAATGAACAGCGCGTTTTCCCATTCACCCTGGTCAATGCGCTTGCCGTCCTTGTCCAGAATCCGGCCATAGTCGGCGTCCATGAACGCATAGCTGCCGCACTGCAATTCGTTGTAAACGCCCGATGTGGACTCGAAGTAATAGCTGCCCGTGCCACCGCCGCCAACGATATCGCATTCAATGCCATCGGCCTTCAGCGTATCAACCGCGTCCTTGACCTGCGCCACAGCGATATCAATCTTGGCCTTGCGGTCAGCGTAGCTGTCCATGTGCTGCATCGCACCCTGATAGGCCTGGATGCCGGCAAATTTCAGCCCCGGCGCCGCGGCAATGGCCTTGGCCAGCGTTACCACTTCGGGCGTCGTCTTCACCCCGCAACGCCCTGCCCCACAATCAATTTCGACCAGACATTCGATGGTTGTGCCATGCCGCACCGCCGCTGCCGAAAGGTCGGCCACGTTGTCCAGCATATCAACACAGCAGATCGTACGCGCACCCAGTTTCGGCATACGTGCCAGCCTGTCAATCTTGGCCGGATCGCGGACCTGATTGCTGACCAGCACATCCTTGATGCCGCCCCGCGCAAACACCTCGGCCTCGCTCACCTTCTGGCAACACACACCAACAGACCCGCCCAGACGTTCCTGTAGCAATGCCACGTCCACCGATTTGTGCATCTTGCCATGCACCCGGTGGCGCATGCCATGCGCGCGGGCATAGTCACCCATCTTCTTGATGTTGCGTTCAAGCGCATCAAGGTCCAGCACCAGACAGGGTGTCTGAATGTCCGCCTCGGCCATGCCCGGCACCGCCGGAATATCAAAGCCCACGTCCATCTTGTCAAAATTCACAACAGCGTTCATGTCCCTGTTCCCCTCTCAGTTCTGCCAGGGCAGCAAGTCTAGATCGACATTGCCGCCAGTGATGATGACGCCCACGCGCTTGCCGCGAAAGGCATCTGCATTCTTGATAATCGTGGCCAGCGGAACCGCGCAGGATGCCTCGATCACCATGCGCAGATGTTTCCAGCTCAGCTTCATCGCATCGATGATTTCCTGCTCAGACGCCGTGTAAATCTCGCTGACGTGGTTTGACACGAAATGCCAGGTCAGGTCTTTCAGCGGCACCAACAGCCCGTCTGCAATGGTTTTGGGCGCATCATCGGCAATGATGTACCCCGCCTTGAAGCTGCGATAGGCATCGTCAGCCTGTTCCGGTTCGGCCGCGATCACCCTTGTTTCAGGTGCCAGCGTTGCCAGCGTCAGACAGGTGCCCGAGATCATGCCCCCGCCACCGATGGGGGCCACCACCATATCCAGCCCATCGGTCTGCTCCATGAATTCGCGCGCGCAGGTTGCCTGCCCGGCAATCACGCGCGGATCGTTGTAGGGATGCACAAAGTCTCCGCCCGTTGCGGCCTGCACTTGCGCAAAGGTCGCCTCGCGGCTGGTCGTCGAAGGCTCGCATTCCGTGATCACCCCGCCATAGCGACGCACGGTATCTTTCTTGGCCTGCGGGGCCGTGCGCGGCATGACCACGTTGCAGGGAATGCCGCGCCGCATGGCCGCATAGGACAGGCACGACGCATGGTTGCCCGACGAATGGGTTGCGACACCCTTTTTCGCCTGTTCTTCCGTCAGGCCGAACACGGCATTTGATGCACCACGCACCTTGAAGGCGCCCGGCTCCTGAAAGTTCTCGCATTTGAAGAACAGTTGCGCGCCCGTCAGCTCATTCAGGTAATCGGACGTACGCACCGGTGTGCGCCGGATATGCGGGGCAATCCGTGCATGGGCGGCCAGCATGTCATCATAGTTGGGAATATACATGGCGTCCTCGATCAGACTTTGGCGGTGTTGCGGTAATAGTCCTGGGCGGCGGCAACGCCTGACCCAAGGCGAATATCAAGACCAAGGTCGGCCATGCACATCTCGGCGGTGGCAAGACCCGACAGCATCATCACATCCGTCAGACTGCCAAGATGGCCAATGCGGAATACCTTGCCCGCCACCTCACCCAGACCGACGCCAAAGGCCACGCCATACTTCTGCGCCGCATGGGTCACGATCTGGGTGGCGTTGAACCCGTCCGGTGTGCGGATGGCGCTGACCGTATCAGAATACACGGCAGGCCGCGCCGCACACAGCGACAGGCCCCATGCGCCCACGGCACGCCGCACGCCTTCGGCGATGCGGTGATGGCGCGCGAACACATTTTCCAGCCCTTCTTCCAGCAGCATGTCGCTGGCCAGTTTCAGCCCGTTCATCAGGCCAACCGGCGGCGTGTAGGGAAAGGCGTTGTTGGCATAGCCTTTGGCCATATCGGCAAAGTCAAAAAAGGTGCGCGGCAGTTGCGCGGTCTTTGTTGCGGCCATGGCCTTGTCAGACACAACCAGAATGGCAAGCCCCGCCGGCAGCATGAACCCTTTCTGGCTGCCGGTGACGGCAATATCCACGCCCCAGTCATCAAAGCAGAAATCCATCGAGCCGATCGACGACACGCCATCCACATACAACAGGGCCGGGTGACCTGCCGCATCCAGCGCGCGGCGCACGGCAGCAATATCAGACCGCACGCCCGTGGCCGTTTCGTTATGAGTGGCCAGCACCACCTTGATCTGATGTGCCTTGTCTGCCTGCAAAATCTCGGCGTAGCGGTCGGCGGGCAAACCTTCGCCCCACGCTGTCTCAACGATCTGCATGTCCAGCCCATGACGTTGGCACATGTCAATCCAGCGATGGCTGAACATCCCGTTGCGGGCTGCCAGCACCTTGTCACCCGGCGACAGGGTGTTGCTGATGGCCGCTTCCCAGCCACCCGTGCCAGTTGACGGATAGATGAACACATGCGCCTTGTCCGACTTCATCACCGCACGGACGTTCGCCAGACAGGGCTGCAGGATCTTGCCAAATACGGGCGAGCGATGGTCAATCGTTCCCATGTCACAGGCCTTGCGGACGGCCTCGGGCATGTTGGTCGGACCAGGAATGAAGACGGGATTCTGATCTGTCATGTTCTCTCTCCTGATGGTCTTACTTGTGTTACCCCGCTTTCATTTCGATGGATATTTTTTTGAATTACGATTTCATTTTTTGTGCAGTTCCATTTTTTTCAGTGTTGTCATATGCTTACATTTTTCATATGCTGAATGTGTTTTTCACAATTGGGATAATTGTCATGACGCCAACTGATCGCGGCACCAGAAAAGCGCGTGGAAGACCAAGAGACTGGTATCCGGATGCGGATCAGAACATCATCAAATCGCTTGACCGGGCGATGGATGTGTTTGCCTACCTCAGTCAGGCCCAAGGCAAGACACTGTCGGCAATCGCCGCCGAGATGGATCAGTCCCCAGCCACAATCTACCGCATTCTGGTCACGCTGGAATCCAAAGGTCTGGTCGAATTCGACGGGGAAGAGCAGCTTTGGCATATCGGCTCAGGGGCCTTTGTCATTGGCGCACGTTTTTTGCGGCGTACCAGTCTGGTCGAACGGGCGCGCCCGATCATGCGCCGCCTGATGGAGGCAACCGGCGAAACCGCCAATCTGGGAATTGAGCGTGAAGGGGCGGTGCTGTTTGTCAGTCAGGTCGAAACGCATGCCAGCATCCGGGCGTTCTTTCCGCCGGGCACGCTGTCATCGATGCACGCATCTGGCATTGGCAAGGCGTTGCTGGCGCAAATGCAGCCTGACCGGCTGGACAAATGGCTGGCCGAAGGCGCGTTGCAAACGTTCACCGCCAGCACAATCACCAATGCCAGCAGCCTGAAGGCCAGTCTGCAGCAGGTTCGCCTTCAGGGCTTTGCGGTAGATGACGAAGAACGCAACGCCGGCATGCGCTGCATCGCAGCCCCCGTGTTTGACATGAACCGCGAGGCCGTGGCCGGTATTTCGGTTTCAGGCCCGACCAGCCGTGTCGGTATTCAGGATGTCGCCCGCCTCAGCCGCCCGGTCATGGATGCCGCCCAGCAATTGACGCTGGCCATTGGCGGCCTGCCCGCACAACCGTTTGGCGCCTGATCTGACAGACGGTCATGCGGTGCAATCAGCCCACAGAAAAGCTGAACTGCATCTGGTGGCGGTAGGTCTGGCCGGGGTCCAGCCGGGCAGAGGGGAAATGTGGGTTGTTTGGCGTATCCGGAAAGCGCTGCGTTTCCACCGCAAAGCCCGCAAACCGCGGATAGCGGGCGCCTGCCTTGCCCGGCCCGCCGTTGAAATGCGCGCCTGTATAGATCTGAACGCCCGGTTCCGTGGTGGCCACACGCATCTGCCGGCCTGAGGCGGGGTCATGGGCCTGCAAACAGGGGCGCAGGCCAGTGGCATCGGCGGGGGCAGACAGGCAGAAATTATGGTCAAATCCCCCCTGCCCCGGCAACATCTGCCCAATCGGGCGCAACGTGCGAAAATCAAACGCCGTGCCCGCCACCGCGCGAACCTCACCCGTCGGGATCAGCCTTGCATCCACCGGCAGGTAATGCCCCGCCGCCACCTGCAAATGCTGCCCCATCACATCGCCCGCACCGTGCCCCGCAAGGTTGAAGTACGCGTGGTTCACAAGGTTCACCACCGTCGGCGCATCCGTTGTCGCGGCCATCTCGATCATCAGCCCCATGTCCGTGATCCGGTAGGTCACCTGCGCCTGCACCGTGCCCGGAAAGCCCATCTCGCCATCTGGCGATGTGGTGGCAAAGGTCACATGCGCGGCCGAATGGCTGGCAATCTGCCAGACCTTCAGATCAAAGCCCGCCGCCCCCCCGTGCAGGGCCTGCGCGCCCTCGTTCTGGTCTACCTGCACCGCGCGGCCGTTCAAGCTGAACCGCCCGCCCGCAATCCGGTTGGCATAGCGCCCGCAGGTCGCCCCCACATAGGCCCCATGCGCCAGCCAGCCCTCCAGATCATCCTGCCCCAGCACCACATCCGCAAGCTGGCCCTTGGCATCCGGCACCCACAGTTCCGCCAGCCGCGCCCCAAAGTTCAGCAGTTTTGCCCGCAGACCACCGCTTTCCAGCGTCACCGCCTGCACATCAACGCCGCCAATCTGCCCGATGGTTGCAACCTGTGCCACAGCCTACTCCGCCCAATCCTGCGGCAGCAGCGCCGCCGGCATGTTCTGATAGGCCACAGGCCGCAGCCAACGCCTGATTGACATGGTCCCCACCGATGTTGCACCAAAGTTGGTGGACGCAGGATAGGGCCCGCCATGCACCTGCGCATCCACCACCTCAACCCCCGTGGGAAAGCCGTTGGCCAGCACCCGGCCCGCCTTGCGCTCCAGCAAAGGCATCAGCGCGCGCGCCAGATCGGTATCGGCGTCATCCAGATGCAGCGTGCAGGTCAACTGCCCCTGCAGGCTGCGCGCAATGTCCTGCATTTCCGCCGCATGGCGCACCCGGATGATCAGGCCAAGTGGGCCGAACACCTCTTCCGCCAGCATGTGATCAGCCAGCCAATCGCTGCCCGACACTTCATACAGATAGGGCGTGGCATTGCGCAGATCACAGGTGGTGGTCAGCACTGACCGCACGCCACTGCCCGCAGCAATCCGGTCACGCCCCGCGCGGTAAGCCTCGGCCATCCCGTCCGTCAGCATGGTTTGCGGCCCCACCGCCGCAAGTGCTGCCTTGGCTGCATCGACAAACGCATCTGCATCCGGCCCGTCAATCACCACGGCAATGCCGGGGTTCGTGCAGAACTGCCCTGCGCCCATGGTCAGCGATCCCGCCCAGCCCTTGGCAATTGCCTCACCCCGCGCCGCAAGGGCCGCAGGCAGCAGGAACATCGGGTTCACCGACCCCAATTCGCCAAAGAACGGAATGGGCTCAGCCCGTGCCGCGCACAGATTGTACAGCGCACGCCCCCCGGCCAGTGACCCGGTAAAACCCACCGCCTTGATCAGCGGGTGCTGCACCAGCGCTTCACCCACATCGCGCTTGCCGCCCTGCACAAGGCTGAAGGTTCCAGCGGGCATCCCACACGCCTTGATCGCCGCATCAATGGCCTGCGCCACAATTTCACCCGTGCCGGGATGCGCCGAATGGCCCTTGACCACCACAGGGCAACCCGCTGCAAGCGCGCTGGCCGTATCACCACCCGCAACTGAGAACGCGAGCGGGAAGTTTGAGGCCCCAAACACCCCCACTGGGCCAACGGGGCGCTGAATCAGCTTGATATCCGGCCGGGGCAGGGGTTGACGGTCAGGCAGGGCACCATCATGGCGGCGGTCCAGCCAGCCGTCTTTCAGGATATGCGCTGCGAACAGGCGCAACTGCATGGTCGTGCGCCCCCGCTCACCCTCCAGCCGCGCAACAGGCAGGCCGGTTTCCTGCGTGCCGATCTCGGTAATGGCGGCCCCGCGTGCGTCAATCTCATCGGCAATACGGTTCAGAAAGGCCGCGCGGTCGCCGCGTGTGGTGGCGGCATAGGCCGGAAAGGCGGCTTCTGCTGCTGCGCAAGCCGCATCCACCTGCGCCGGTGTGCCGACTGCGAAATCATGCGCAGGTCCATGCGCCGGGGATGAGGCAAAGGTCTGCTCACCGCCCACCCATGCGCCTGCAATCAGGTGTTTTCCTGTCAACATGTCGTGGTCCCTTTGGTTATGTTGCCCGCCCGGGCGATCCGGGCCAGACAGACATCAGAAATCAAAAGCGTCTGTTACACGGCGTTCGCCCAGCGTCATGGCATCGGCCACATGCACCATGGGCGACAGGTCCATGTCGGATGCACCATTGCGCACAAGGTCTGCCATGCGCGCATAAAGTGCCGGGTATTCGCCCATGATGGTGTTGGCCCCGCCTGCAGCCTTGCCGTCAATCTCCAGCACATTGCCGCCCATGCGCAGATCCAGCTTTCCAGCCGTGGTTTCCACCCGGATATCCCATGTCTGCGGCCCTTCCTGACGCCAGTCGAAATCAGCCGTGACATTGCCCGAAAAGGTCAGTTGTGCCGCAATCGGCGTTTGCCGGTTGGCGGGGAATTCGAGCGTGGCTTTGGTCAGATGCACGGGTGCTGGCAGGATGTCCGTCAGTATTGACAGGGCGTTGATGCCGGGGTCAAACACGCCCATGCCACCGGGTTCAAACACCCAGTCCTGACCCGGGTGCCATTTGCGCACATCTTCGCGCCAGGTAATATGTGCAGACATAATCTGCTTGCCTGCCAACCACGCCTTCGCCGGGGCCACCGCATGGGCCATCCGGCTGTGCCATGTGGTGTACAGCGTCAGGCCCCGTTCTGCCGCCATTGCCTGCAGCGCATGAATTTCCGCCAACGTCGCACCGGGGGGCTTTTCCAGCATCACATGGCGGCCTGCCTGCAACGCTGCCACTGCATAGGCAAAGCGGGGCACGGGCGGCAGTGCAAGGGATACGACGGGAATGTCGGGCCGCGCTGCCAGCATCGCCTCGATGGTGCTATAGCTTTCCACGCCTTCAACGCTGCCCTTGCGGCTGACGGTGGCCGCCAGTTCCCAATCCGGGCTTGCGTTGATAGCAGGCACATGCTGGTCAACGGCAATCTTGCCGATCCCCACCAGCGCCACTTTCATGGGGGCCGCCATCAGTGGCTTTCCCGCGCCACGGCATTGCCACGGCAACCCTTCAGAAAGTCCATGTCTGCGCCCTTGTCTGCGCCTTCGACATGGTCATGGTACAGTTTCGCATAACCCCCCGTGGGTGGTTCCACCGCCGGTTTCCACGCCGCAATCCGCGCTGCCAGTTCCGCGTCCGAGATATCCAGATGCAAGCGCCGGTTGGCCACATCAAGCTCGATGAAATCGCCTGACCGCACCACTGCCAAAGGCCCGCCACGTGCCGCTTCGGGGCTGGTATGCAAGACCACCGTCCCATAGGCCGTGCCCGACATCCGCGCATCCGAGATACGCACCATATCGGTAATGCCCTTGCGCAAGACCTTGGGCGGCAGGCCCATATTGCCCACCTCGGCCATGCCCGGATAGCCCCTTGGCCCGCAGTTCTTCAGAACCATCACGCAGGTTTCGTCAATATCCAGCGCCTCGTCTTCGATCCGCGCCTTGTAGTCGTCGATATCTTCAAACACCACCGCGCGCCCCCGGTGCTGCATCAGCGCCGGTGTCGCCGCCGAAGGCTTCAGCACCGCCCCATCCGGTGCAAGGTTGCCCTTCACCACCACAATCCCACCCGATTGCGTCAGCGCCTTGTCTGCTGGCAGGATCACGTCATCGTTGTGGCTGCGCACATCCTTGACTTCGTCCCACACACCCCCGCCCGACACCGTCAGCGCATCACGGTTCAACAGGCCCGCTTCGCCCAGACGTTTCATTACCGCAGGCAAGCCACCCGCATAAAAGAACTCTTCCATCAGATACTTGCCCGATGGCATCAGGTTCACGATCGTGGGCACATTGCGCCCCCATTCATCCCAATCGTTCAACGTCAGATCAATGCCGCAGCGCCCCGCAATCGCCAGCAGGTGGATCACCGCATTCGTGCTCCCCCCAATCGCCGCATTCGCCCGGATCGCGTTCTGGAACGCCTCACGTGTCAGAATGTCTGACGGTTTCAGATCATCCTTCACCATCTGCACAATCCGCCGCCCTGTCAGATGCGCCATCACCCGACGGCGGCTATCCACTGCCGGAATCGCCGCATTGCCTGACAGCGTCATCCCCAACGCCTCAACCATACTCGCCATTGTGCTGGCCGTGCCCATCGTGTTGCACGAACCGGGTGAGCGGGACATGGACGCTTCCGCCTCCACAAACTCGGCTTCCGTCATCTCGCCCGCCTTCACGGCCTCGGAGAATTTCCAAAGATGCGTGCCAGACCCCACCCGTTCGCCCCGGAAATAGCCGTTCAACATTGGCCCTCCCGATACCATGATCGTCGGCAGGTCCACCGAGGCCGCCCCCATAAGCAGGCTGGGCGTGGTCTTGTCACAGCCCACAAGGCAGACCACGCCGTCCATCTGCTGGCCCCGGATCGTTTCCTCAACCGCCATCGCCGCCAGATTGCGGAACATCATCGCCGTGGGCCGGAAGCCGGATTCGCTGACCGAAAACACCGGCACGATCACTGGGAAACCGCCCGCCTCGTACACGCCATGCTTTACGCGTTCGGCAAGGTCATTCAGATGCGCGTTGCAGGGATTCAATTCGCTGAACGTGTTCAGAATGCCAATCACCGGGCGGCCATCGAACAAATCGGCAGGCAGGCCCTGATTTTTCATCCAGCTACGGTGATAGATCGCATCCTTTGACGTGCCCGCAAACCATTCTTGCGAGCGCAGCTTGCGGGGCCATTTGGCGGGTTTGAACGTCATGGCAATGGCTCCTTACAGGGCATGAACAGGGGTGGCACCTGTGGTTTTCGGTGCAAAAGACAGCGTGTTGCGCAAGGGTTGGCCGAAATCGGCCACTTCGATTTCAAAGGTATCACCAGCTTTGGTCTTGATGCCATCGGCAAAGGATAGGGTTGCCGTGCCAAAGAAATGCACATGCAGATCGCCGGGCTGGCAGAAGATGCCGTATTTGAAATGGTGGTGTTCAAGGTTGGCGATGGTGTGGGACATGTTCGCCTCACCGCTGAGGAAAGGCTTTTCCCACAGGGTCTTGCCATCGCGCAGAATCCGGCTGGTGCCGCGCACATCTGCGGGCAGATCGCCGATCAGGATTTCCGGGCCATAAGACGCCACGCGCAGTTTGGAATGCGCCAGCCACAGGTAGTTCACGCGTTCTGTCACATGGTCGGAAAATTCGTTGCCCAAGGCCCAGCCAATGCGGTGGGGCGTGCCATCGGGGCCGATCAGGTAGATGCCCGCAATCTCTGGCTCCTCGCCACCATCCTCGGCAAAACCGGGGGCTTCCAAGGCCGCACCGGGGGCCACAGCCGCATGGCCATTGCCCTTGTAGAACCATTCCGGCTGCGCGCCGACCGCGCCCTTGGCCGGCCGCCCGTTCTCCAGCCCCATGCGGAACATCTTCATGCTGTCGGTCAGCGTTTCCGCCCCCTCCAGTTTGGCATGCATCGCATCGCGCGCAGAGGCCGACCCCAGATGCGTCAGCCCCGTGCCCGTCAGGTGCAAATGCGCGGGGTCCGCATGGCTGACCGGCAGATCGAACGCAGCACCCTTCAGATCAACCAACGCGCCCAAACCGCGCCGCGCGACCTCGGCTGCAATGCCATGCCCTGCCACGATCGCCGCCATGGCCAGTTCGTAAACTGACGCGGTGCCCTGCACCACGCGCGCTTCGGCCCCGTTGCGCGCTACTACGCCTACGCCCTGCACAGTGGATAAATGCATGGTCTGCCTCACTTGTTCTTGTTGTAAACGTCAAAGATCACGGCAGCCAGCAGCACCAGCCCCTTGATCATCTGCTGGTAATCAATCCCGATCCCAAGGATCGACATGCCCATGTTCATCACGCCCATGATCAAGGCACCAATCACCACCCCGACAATGGTGCCCGACCCGCCCGCCATGGCCGCACCACCAATGAACACGGCGGCAATGGCATCCAGTTCAAACCCCGTGCCGGCCTTGGGCGTGGCGGAATTCAGGCGCGCGGTCACGATCATGCCCGCCAAGGCCGACAGCACGCCCATGTTGACAAAGCAGAAAAACACCAGCCTGTCAGTGCGGATACCGCTCAGCTTGGCGGCCTTTTCATTGCCGCCCACGGCATAGATGCGCCGCCCCTGCACGGTGTTTTCGGTGAAGAACGCATAAAGGATGGTCAGCACCGTCAGCACGATCAGCACATTCGGCAGGCCCCGGAAGGATGCCAGTTGCCAGCCCACAAAGGCCGTTGCCGCTGCGATAATGATGGTGCGGCCCCAGAACAGACCAACAGGTTCGGGCGTGATGCCAAATTCAATGTCCCGCGCGCGGGCGCGCATGCCGATCCAGACGATTACGGCAATCGCGATGGCCACAATGATCAGCGTCAGGCCATGCGGTTTTTCCATGCCCGTCAGATCAGGAATAAACCCCGATGACATGGCCTGAAAGGATTTCGGGAAAGGCCCGATGTTCTGGCCCCCCAGCATCAGCAAGGTGGCACCGCGGAAAATCATCATGCCCGCCAGCGTCACGATGAAGGACGGAATGCGCCAGAACGCCACCCAATAGCCCTGCGCCGCGCCGATCAGCCCGCCCACCATCAAGGTCAGGATGATGACAATGGGCACCGGCAATTCCAGATCAACCGTCAGCCAAGCCGCCACGGCCCCCGTGAAGGCCGCCACAGACCCGACCGACAGGTCAATATGCCCGGCCACGATCACCAAGAGCATGCCAAGGGCCAGAATGATCACATGGCCGTTCTGCAGGAAGATGTTGGTGATGTTCGGTGCCTGCAGGAACATCGGCTTGCCCTGCATCCCCACAAGCAAGGAGAACAGCGCCACAA
>JBJOQW010000224.1:0-12049 GCA_046049665.1 Pseudomonadota bacterium
TCTGAAAACCATGCTGCGGCTGGGGGCCACGCGCGACAGCCTGAATGTGGTGGCCGATCAGATTGGCGGGCCAACGCCCGCAGCGGCCATTGCCGATGCCTGCTTTGCCATGGCCAGGGCCCTGATGGATGGTCACAAGGGCGGCACCTATCATTTCTCTGGCGCGCCTGATGCCAGCTGGGCCGATTTCGCGCGCGAGATCATGCAGGCTGCGGGGCTTGCCTGCGTGGTGAACGACATTCCGTCGTCGGCCTACCCGACACCCGCCACGCGCCCGCTGAATTCGCGGCTGGATTGCACGGCAACCGAAACAGACTTTGGCATTGCCCGGCCCGATTGGCGCGCGGCTGTGATTGATATCGTAAAGGAACTGGCATGACGCGGAAGGGCATTATCCTTGCAGGCGGATCCGGCACGCGGCTGTGGCCGATCACCATGGGCGTGTCAAAGCAACTGCTGCCGATCTATGACAAGCCGATGATCTATTATCCGCTGTCGGTGCTGATGCTGGCCGGTATCCGCGAGATTGCCATCATCACCACGCCCGATGATCAGGTGCAGTTTCAGCGGCTGCTGGGCGATGGCGCGCAGTGGGGGCTGGCCCTGACCTATATCATCCAACCCAGCCCTGATGGCCTTGCGCAGGCCTATCTGCTGGCACGTGATTTTCTGGCAGGTGCGCCGTCGGCCATGGTGCTGGGCGACAACATCTTTTTCGGTCACGGGCTTCCGGAAGTGCTGGCCGCTGCCGGGGCGCAACAGACCGGGGGCACGGTGTTCGGTTACCGTGTGGCAGATCCTGAACGCTATGGTGTCGTGGCCTTTGATGCCGGGGGCCGGGTCACGGGCATTATCGAAAAGCCATCGGTGCCGCCGTCGCATTATGCGGTGACGGGATTGTACTTTCTGGATGGAACTGCGCCCGCGCGCGCGGCAAAGGTCAAACCTTCGGCACGGGGAGAGTTAGAGATCGTGGACCTGCTGGAAAGCTATCTTGCCGATGGCAGTTTGCAGGTGGAAAAGATGGGCCGTGGCTTTGCCTGGCTGGATACGGGCACGCATGGCAGCCTGTTGGACGCCGGCAACTTTGTACGCACGCTGCAGGCGCGGCAGGGGTTGCAGGTGGGTTGCCCGGATGAGATCGCGTTCCGGGCGGGCTGGATTGATCGTGATGCGCTGATCGCGCGGGCCGGCGTGTTTGCGAAAAACGATTACGGCACCTACCTGCTGTCCCTTTTGGCAGAATAGTGCCGCAATCGGCCTAATCACGGGGGTCAGGCACGCGGGAATCCGCTTGAGGCCTATCCAATCAGACAGGTTGAGGCAGATTTTAACAATTTTGAGGCTAGTATTGTTTCCAGAATATCGGTGATCTGTAAGGAATAAGGTGTCGAGTCGCACGTTTAACCCGTTGGAACAGCCGTGAGGGCAGCATGATCCTGGGATTGGTCGGAGGTGGAATGATGGTGGGCCTTGCGGGCGCCATCATGGCATGGCTCGGGGGGCACCCTTGGGTTGCCGTGCTGCTGACATATGCGCTGATGGGCAGCCTTGGCACAATGCTGTTGGCCGCCATGGGCGGGATGCGTGCAGCAGGGGCGGGCGCGTTGCGGCATTGATGCCGTAGGGTCAACAATGTGGCTGCGGCGGCGAAGGCCGCGAACGCCCTGCAATGCAATGTTAACAATTCGAATCAATCTGATGGAGTTGCTGGCTGTTGACGACAGCCTGCAACCGTAGGTTGATTGATCGCCATAATGTTGCCGCATTGGGTTGTGGGCGGCGGTCATTGCAGCATGAATTCTGGCAAGATGATGGTTAAACTGCGGCAACCCCTGTCGCCAAGCCCCTGACCTTTCCTGTAAACTGTCCAACGGGGGCGCCTTCGACAGGGTGCTGGAATGGACTGCCAAAAGATCCTCGTTCTTGACGAGATTGTTGAGATGACCGTTTTTTGTGCCGCGTTGCAGCGTGGTAAATTGCGGCACTTGATGGGAATTCGTTAACAATGACGCTTAGTTTTCAACAGTTTCCGGCTGCCGAAGCCGTGGCTAAGCCTGCCGTTTCTGCGCTGCCGCGCAAGGCCCCCCACGGGGTATATCGCCGTGGTGCCAAGCGGATGTTTGACCTTGTGGCAGTACTGCTTGCGGCCCCGGTCGTTGTACCATTGGTGGCCGGGCTTGCGCTGGTGGTGGCCAGCAAGGGCGGGCAGCCATTTTACACGCAGGCCCGCGTCGGGCGGGGCGGACGGGTGTTCCGCATGTGGAAACTGCGCAGCATGGTGCGCCACGCCGATGCGTTGATGGAGGCACATCTGGCCGCGGACCCGGCAGCGCGGGCGGAATGGGATTCCACCCAGAAGCTGAAAAATGATCCGCGCATCACGGCATTCGGGCGTTTTCTGCGGCGGTCATCGCTGGATGAATTGCCGCAACTGTGGAACGTGGTCAACGGTAGCATGAGCCTGGTTGGCCCGCGCCCGATGATGGTTAACCAACGCGGGATGTATCCGGGCACGGCCTATTACGCGCTGCGGCCGGGCATTACAGGGCTGTGGCAAACGGCCGGGCGCAACCGCACAACCTTTGTCGCGCGGGCGGAATTTGATGCGGCCTATGAGGCGGACGTGACGCTGAAGAACGACCTGTCGATCCTGTGGCGCACGGTCAACGTGGTGGTGACGGCAACCGGCTATTAAGTGTTGCCTTCACTGCGTTTTGGCCAAGGGCGCAGCGACCGATTTGCGCAAAAATGAATGAAGATTTGAGATTCCCTACTGTGCAGATCGATCAACGCTAATCAGCACCAGTCGATCTGCACAGTAGGTTTCTTACACCTTTGCCAAAGATCCGCAGATACGATTTTGCCTTGCCCACATTCAGGTTGCACCCGAATGGCAGAAAACTACAGCCGTTCATGCCAACAAAAACTGCAACGTCACTTGCGATCATGTGTTAATGAAAGCATGTTGCAGTGGTCTTCCTTTCAGCTGACCGGGTTTCCAATGTTTGAATGGTTATCCTGATCAAACGTGAAAGAGGGCAAGACTTATTCGCATTTTATGAATCAAGTAAATTGCGTGCCCGAGGAGCCCTTCGATGCAATGGTCTTCTCCCGGGTATCCTCTTTAGTTTTAAATTAGGCTTTCGCTTTCGCCGGGCTCAAATCAGGGTGCGCCTTTCTAAATTGCACGAAGCGCGCTGCCTTTGCCAAAGCAGCACCTGAACCGCCCAAAGCCTGCGCTGCAAAATCAGTTGCTCCGCCCGAAATTTTACCTACTGAAATTTCTGACTTCCTCTTCGGTTGATGCACCTTTCTGCAAGGTGCGTTGCTTATGAGGCCCGTTTCGGCAAAAGCCACATCGATTCTGAAAAAGCAGTACTGGCTGGAAGTCGTACCGCCAACCAGTACTGAGTGACAATTAGTGTCAATGGATTACTCTACGCGGGCCAATTTTTAGTTTTGTATGAGGGATGTAGATCCGCTCATACCTCACCAGCTATTGGGTAGGCTTCAAGAGACCTGCCCGTTTTTTTTCGCAAGGGCCGCATCCTCTGCTGCAGTCGCTGCTTCCCGAGCGCGTCCAAAGCTTGTCGAGGAAATCTTACCAGAGATATCCGAGAGTTCACCAATGAACTTAGACGATAGTTCAGATGATTCCCGAATTTTGGAGGTTGAATCTGTACCGCGAACGGCCATGTTGCTTCCTTTCATCATGATTGAACCAGCCTCATTGCTAGCCTGTCGAAATTAGACGCTTCCCTTTCTAAGTAATCAAAACATGATTTCCGAAAATTGCCATCAGCGGGCCTTCTACGAAACTTATTGAAGATGTTAAGAAACAGGTACGCAGGGAATTGCGCAGCACAATTGAGAGAATTAGGTAAACTCTGCCGCGTAGTTTCATGCGTGGACAGACATGCTGTGTAAAAGTGCCAGGAAAAAATCGAATCAGGTTGCAGATACTGCGACAACGACCAAGACCAGCAACAGCAGACTTGCATACAGAGCCAAGCGCCAGAAATCATTGGGGGTGCCGGTGCCCGTGTCCACCTTGCCAGGGCGAAGGGACACCTCCGGGATGCTGACCACGGGGCGCAGGTCCAACTCCCGGATCAGCTGTGCCTCAGTCCGCACCACGGGGCGCACCAGATCCAGCAGGAAAGCAAGGCCAATGGCCGCCGCAAGGCTGGCAAGGGCACCTGCTGCGGCCAGCTTCTTGGCCCCGCCACCCAAGGCGAATTCCGGGGTTATCGCCCGTTCCAGCAAGGCAAAGCGTTCATCCTGCTGTTGGGATGCGATGCGCAGATCGGTTTCCGCCTCGGCCAGACGGCGGCTGACGACGTTGTACTGATCCTGCAACTGCTGCAGATCACGTTCAAACCCGCGCAGGGTGCGTTCAACCTCGGGCGTTTGTGACATGGCGCTGGCGATGCTTGCCTGCCGTTCGGCCAGCGCTGCGCGTTGGGCCTGAAACTGCGCAAGCGCGGCGGTGATTTCAACCAGACGGCGGCGATCCGTGGCACGGATCGTTTGCTGGGCCTGAATGGCCGCCTGTTCACTGGTCAGCGCAACAATGGATTGGTCCAGCGCCCGCAGATCGGATTCAACGCTGACGAGTTCATCCTGGCGGGCGTTTTCGATACCGGGCAGGGCCTCGGCGTTGGCATTGCGATAGCTGGCGATTTCATCTTCCAGCGCCTCGATCGCAGCGCGCAGGCGGGCCTCGTCATCCTGAAAGAAACGGAAGTTGGTTTCAGCCCGGCTGGATTGCCCGGCAGAACCCAAATCAAGCATGCTTTGGGCAAAATCATTGGCCACGCGCGCGGCCTGTTCGGGGTCACCCATGCGCGCGGTGATGATCAGCGCCGATATACGCGGTGGGGCGCCAAAGGTTTGCGGGGCCGCACTGGCAACCTGCTGAAAGCTGACCGCCCCGCGCAAAAGGCCTACCTTCTGGTCCAGCGTCAGGCCCGGCAGATCGGCAAAAAGGCCATGCCGTTCCATCATTGCAATCAGGGCCTCACGCGTGGTCAGTTGCTGTTCGATGATCTGCAGCTGTTCAGCCGACCCGGCGGTCTGCACGGTAGAGCCTTCGTCAACAACAGGCGACAGCACCTGAATGACAGCGGCCGTTTCATAGGTTTTGGGCCGTGACTTTGCCACAAGGATCGAAAGTGCCACGCCCAGCACCGTCACGGCAATGATCACCATGCGGCGGCGGATCAGAAAACTGATCAGATCGTCAAGCGTCTGAATATGGCCCATCTGGCGCTGACCTTACGCTTTGTCAAAACCGGCGCGGCGGTCCTGCGCGCGGTTCAGCACAACACCCATCAAGGGCACATGGCCATCAAGCATGCGTTCTGTGGCCTTGATTTCTTCTGCGGTGGTCCGGGTGCCATCAACCACCAGCAGCACGGCGTCAATCTGCGGGATCATCGACATCACATCATCTGAAACAAGGGCCGGGGGCAGGTCATACAGCACAGCATCAGGTTGCAATTGCTGAATCATGGCATCCAGCGCCATGGCAGTGTCGGGGTCTTGCAGCACGGTGGCGGGGTCTTCCACGGGCTCGGAGTTCAGGGCCAGCCCAAGGTTGCGGCCAAAGCGGCGGAAGTGCCCTTCCAGGGGTTGTTCGCCTGACAGGAATTCGCGCAAGGGGGCGGCATCGGCCACGCCGAAGATGCCGGCCAGATGCGGACGGCGCAGTTCCAGATCCATCAGGATCGTGCGCGTGGCAGGCAGGCGCGAAAGGGACAGTGCAAGGTTGGCGGCCACGAATGATTTGCCGCAGCCATGCGTGGGCGAGGTGATGGCAATGCGCTGCCAGCCCTTTTCGCGCAGCGCCTGCAAGAGACGCGTGCGCAACATGTCAAACACGGAAACGGCCGGGTTTGTGCTGGTTTGGGTAAACAAACCGTTTCCGGCAAGGCTTGCTGCATCAAGGGTGATCGGGCTGATCGAATCCCAGACGCGGGATGCGGGGATGGGGGTAAACACCTGCGGAACGGCAAAGATTTCGTGCCCGGTGCGCTGATCAATGGTGATGGCGGGGTTGGCTACGGGCTGACCGGGGCGAAACAATGATACGCCTGCCCGAAGGTCACGCTGGGAATGACGCGGTTTTTCGCGATCCGGTCTGGTCATCATCCTGCCTTCAAGCGCCCCGATATCGGCTGTGCTGCCCGTCTGTGGCGTCCAGATATGGTGGTTCGACATGCGAACTGGGCTCCTGCGGATGGCAGACAAGCTGCCAAGACAATGAATGCGCCCGGTTGCCCGAACACGACGGACCGCCGATACCCCAAGCGCCGCCCGGATGGGCTGCCTTTGCAGAATCGCACGAGCCCCCGCCCAGCGTTAATGCAACGGTTAGCAGATCGTGGCGGAAATTGGAAGGGTAGCAAGGATTTGCCGTGCTTTGGCCACAGTTCTGCCGTTTGTTCTGTGGGCAAAAGCGGCTTAGCATCGCGCGGGCGGGCAGGGGAATGGGGCAGGGCGATTTGACTGATTCGACAGCGCCGGTGGTGGATGCGGTCATCATTGGCCGGAATGAGGGCGCGCGGCTGGTGGCCTGCCTTGCCTCTGTGGCGCCGTTTGTGCGGCGCATGGTCTATGTGGACAGCGGATCAACCGATGGGTCGGTGGCAGCGGCGCAGGCGGCGGGTGCGCAGGTGGTGGCGCTGGATATGGGGCAGCCCTTCACGGCAGCGCGGGCGCGCAATGCGGGGATGGCGGTGCTGGACGGGGCGGATTTCGTGCTGCTGCTGGATGGGGATTGCGCGCTGCAGCCGGGGTTTGTGGCGGCGGCACTTGCGGCGTTTGCAGACCATGCGCAGGCGGTGGTGGTCTGCGGACGCAGGCGCGAGCGGTTTCCGGGGGCAAGCATCTACAACGCGATGTGCGATGCGGAATGGGACACGCCGATGGGGCTGGCCCGCGCTTGCGGTGGTGATGCGCTGATGCGTCTGGCGGCGGTGCGGGCGGTGGGGGGCTTTCGCGATAGCCTGATCGCGGGCGAGGAGCCGGAGTTGTGTGTGCGCTTGCGGGCGGCGGGGGGGCAGGTCTGGCGGATTGATGCAGAGATGACGCTGCATGACGCGGCGATCACGCGCTTTTCGCAGTGGTGGCGCAGGGCGGTGCGGGCGGGCCATGCCTTTGCCGAAGGGGCGCATCTGCACGGTGCAGCACCCGAGCGGCATTGGCTGCGCGAGGCGCGGCGGGCATGGGTCTGGGGCTTGGCCTTGCCAGTGGTGATTGTGGCTGTGGGGATAGAGCAACCCGTGGCGGGGCTGGTTCTGGCAGGCATCTACCCCGTGCAGGTCTTGCGCCTGTCGCGCCGGATGGGCTGGCGGCAGGCAGGGCTGACGGTGCTTGGCAAGTTTGCCGAAGGTTGGGGGGCGCTGCAGTTCACATGGGGCCGCCTGCGCGGGCGGGGGCGTGAGTTGATTGAATACAAGTGATCAGCGGCGCTGCCGCACTGCGGCCAGCATCTGGCCGGGCAGGATGGCGGCGCAGGCGGCATAGCGCGGGATCATGCGGCGCGGGCTGGAGAGGGCACGCCATAACCACTCCATGGCGATGGCGCGCACCCAGCCGGGGGCACGGGTCTGCGATCCGCCAAGGAAATCAAGCCCTGCGCCGACAGAGGCAAAGCCGACATCTGGGGCAAGGCTGCGGCCACGGGCGGAAAACAGTTCCTGCTTGGGCGCGCCAAGGGCAATGAAGCACAGGCCGATGCTGGCTGCGGCAAGCTGCGACAGGATGGCGTCGGCGGCGGGGCCTTCGGGATCAAACCCATAGGGCGGGGCGATCTGCAGGGCAATGGTCAGGCCGGGGATATGGCCTGTCAGATAGCGGGCAGCTGCGGCAAGGCTTTCGTCCGATGATCCCACAAGGGCCACGGGCACGCCTTCCTCGGCGGCCAGCCGCGCCAGTGGCAGCACCATGTCAGACCCCGGCACCAGCGCCACCGGCTTGCGCGCAAGGCGCGACAGCCAGACGATGGGGTTGCCATCTGCCACGACCATGGTCTGCGCCGCATAGGCCGCGCGAAAGCTGGCCGAGGCGCGCAGCTTCACCAGATGGTCAAGGTTGATTGTGGCCAAGGCAAAGCCGGTATGCGTGCGAAAACGGTCTTGCACGGCGCGCAGCAGGGCCGTGCTATCTGCCAGATTGACTGTGATGGTGGTGCCGGAAAACGTAAACTGCACGCGGGTCTTGTCCCTTTTTTTAACGCCGCTGTCTTAGCACGGAATGCCGCCAAAGCACCCCCCAAGCGCGGAAACGCTGTGTCGCGCGATCAACCGCCTGAATCAGCCAGTTGTGACACAACAATCCCTGCGCGGTCTGGCAGAATGATGCGCGATTGCCCTATAATCGCCGTGAACGCCTGCTACCTGCGCGCCTGACACCCCTATGGATGCAGCCTTTTGCCCGAAGTTTCGCCTAACGCACTTGCCTACCTCATGCTCGGCATCTGGCCGATTGTGACCTATGTGCTTTACACGAAGCTTGGCCCGGTCAAGGCGCTGATCTGGACGCTGCTTGCGGGCTATCTGTTTCTGCCGCCAATTGCGTCATTCAACCTGCCAGTCGTGCCTGATCTGGACAAATCGTCGATCCCGTCACTCGCGGCTTTGGCGATTGTCCTGTTCGTGCTGCGTGACCGCCTGCCGATCCTGCCGGAAAACCGGCTGGGGCAATTGTTCATCCTGATGTTCGTGGTCAGCCCCTTTGCCACCGTGCTGACAAACCCTGAACCGATCGCGATTGTGATGGGTGATGTGCAGGGCATGCGGCTGTATGATTCTGTTGCGGCGGTGACAAACCAGATGATCGCGCTGCTGCCCTATTTTCTGGCGCGGCGGTATCTGGCCAGTGTCGAGGCGATGCAGGCCATACTGGTGGCCTATGTGGCGGCGGGGTTGGTGTATTCACTGCCGATGTTTGTTGAAATGGCAGTGTCGCCGCAGATGAACATCTGGGTCTACGGGTTCTTTCAGCATGACTTTTTCCAGACCATTCGCGGTGGCGGCTATCGCCCCGTGGTGTTTTTGCCGCATGGGCTGTGGACTGCGTTCTTCATGCTGATGTGCGTGGTGGCAGCCATGGTTGCGCTGAAAATCGGGCCAGCCCCTGCACGGCCCAAACAGTTTGCGATTGCGTTCTATCTGCTGGCGGTTCTGGTGCTGTGCAAAAGTGCCGGGGCGTTGGTTTACGGCTTGGCGCTGATCCCGGTGCTGTTTCTTCTGGGGCGGCGGTGGCAGGCGCTGCTGGCGGCCAGCCTTGCCATGATGATCATGGCCTATCCGGCGCTGCGCGAGGCGGGGCTGATCCCGGTGGATACGATGCTGGCAATTGCCTATGACATCAGCCCGGAGCGCGCCTATTCGCTGCAATTCCGGTTCGACAATGAAGAACAGCTTCTGGCGCGGGCAGCGGAAAAGCCGCTGTTCGGCTGGGGAGGCTATGGGCGCAACCTGATCATGGACCCGGTCACAGGGCGCGCAATCACGATTGCGGATGGGGCATGGATCATTGTGCTGGGGATTTATGGCTGGCTGGGCTACATCGCTGAATACGGCCTGCTGTCATTGCCGCTGATCCTGCTGGGGCGCGAGGCGCTGGTGCAGCGCAGTGCTGCGTTTTCCCCCTATGTTGCTGGCATGGCTTTGATATTGGCCGTCAACATGATTGACATGCTGCCAAACGCGACGCTGATCCCGCTGACATGGATGATGGCCGGCGCCCTGCTGGGGCATGCCGAGGCGATGGCGCGGGCGCGGCGCGAAGGTCAGGCGGCAGTGTGGCGCGAAGGGCTGCATGCCGGGCGGCCCAGCCGGACGGTGATCTGATGCCGGCAGTGCGGGTGGACATCGGGCTTTTCGCCCAGAATGAAGCTGCAGCCATTGTGCCGATGCTGGCGCATCTGGCCGGGCAGGATGTGCTGACGGCGGCGGGCTATGACGTGCGGGTGCATGTGCTGTGCAACGGCTGTGTGGATGACACGGTGCCAAAGGCGCAACTCGCCGCACCCGAGGGGTTCCGGGTGCATGATCTGCCCGAAGGGGGCAAGTCACGCACGTGGAACCGGTTCGTGCACCATCTGGCACGGCGGGATGCGGATGTGCTGGTGTTTTGCGACACGGGTATCCGCTGGCCCGATGCGGGGGCGGTGCGTCGGCTGGTGGACGGGCTGATGGCGCGTCCCGAATTGCATGTGCTGAACAGCCAGCCGGTCAAGGATATTGCCGTGGAAGGCCCGCAAGGCGTGGTGCAGCGGTTGATCGCGGCATCGGCCGGGGGGCTGGATGACTGGCGCATGTCGATCTGCGGGCAGTTCTATGCCATGCCGGGTGCGGCGGCGCGGCGGTATATCCTGCCCATCGGCCTGCCGGTGGAAGATGGTTTCCTGCATGCGATGGTGGTGACAGACCGGTTCACCGCGGCCGATGATTATTCCTTGATCGACGGACTGGAGGGGGCTTGGCACATTTACCCGTCCGAGCGCACCATCACTGGGCTGATCCGGCATCAGACGCGGTTGGTGGTGGGGTCGGCCATCAATGCGGCAGTGTTCCGTCACCTGAAGGCCGAAGGGTTTGAGCGTATCGCCCGCGAGCTTTCGCGTGCGGCGGCAGATGAAGACTGGCTGCCGGGCGTTCTGCGCCTGCGCCTGCCACGCCTGCCCTATGCCTATGTGCCCATCCACTTTGCCGTCAAACGGTTTGGGCGGCGCATGCCGGGGCGCAGCCTGTCGCGGCGTGTTTTGCTGAAAATTCTAGGGGTTGGGTTCGACCTGATTGTTTACCTGAACGCGCAGATGAAGATGGCGCGGGGCGTGGGCGCGGGGCACTGGTAGTGCAATTTGCCTTATTCTTTCGGGCTTTGCGGCCAGATTGTGGCGGAACTGTGGCATTGGCCACGCAGGGGGGACTGTCGGCTTGCGGCACTTGGCAGGGTGTCAAATCGGGTCAATTTGATTTACCTTTGGGTAAGTGGTGGTCGTCATGCTGGGTGACGGTGCGGCGCGGGATACGTGGATGACCGACGGGATCAATGACACTGACATTGCAATTGTCGGGATGGCTGCGCACTTGCCGGGCGCGCCTGATGTTGCGACCTATTGGGCGAACCTTGCGGCGGGGGTGGAATCCATCCGCCATCTGACGGAAGGCGAACTGCTGGCAGCAGGCGAAAGCCCCGCGCGGCTGCACAAGGCCAACTACGTGCCAGCGGCGGCCATGCTGGACAGTTTCGCGCATTTCGACGCGGATTTCTTTGGCTTCTCGCCCAAAGAGGCCGCGATTATGGACCCGCAGCACCGCCAGTTCCTTGAGGTGGCGTGGGAAGCGCTGGAACACGCGGCGCATCCGCCGGAAAACTTCAAGGGGGCCATTGGCGTGTATGCGGGCTGCGGCATGGGCAGCTATTTCTATTTCAACCTGTGTTCGAACCCGGATCTGGTGGCCGATACCGGCATGTTCCTGCTGCGCCATACAGGGAACGACAAGGATTTCCTGTCAACGCGCGTCAGCCACATCTTCGATCTGAAGGGGCCTTCGGTCAATGTGCAGACGGCATGTTCGACGTCTTTGGTGGCGGTGCATTATGCGGCACAGGCGCTGTTGAATGGCGAATGTGACATGGCCTTGGCGGGCGGGGTGACGATCGAGCTGCCTCAGGGGCAGGGGTATTTATTCACCGAAGGCGAAATTCTTTCACCGGACGGGCATTGCCATGCGTTTGATCACCGGGCGCAGGGCACGGTGTTCGGGTCTGGTGCGGGCTGCGTGGTGCTCCGGCGGCTGAAAGATGCGATAGCGGATGGCGATCATGTCTGGGCGGTGATCAAGGGATCGGCCATCAACAATGATGGGGCGGCCAAGGCGGGCTATCTTGCGCCGTCGGTAGATGGTCAGGCGGCCTGCATCGCCGAGGCGCAGGCGGTGGCGGGCATCACGGCTGATACGGTGTCTTATGTGGAATGCCACGGGACCGGCACCTATCTGGGCGACCCGATTGAAGTGGCGGCGCTAAC
>JBJOQW010000225.1:0-4179 GCA_046049665.1 Pseudomonadota bacterium
GCTGATGTTCGGGGTGGATGCGGCGGATGGCGGGCAGTTCACGGTAGATGGCAAGGCAGTCAGCATCCGCAATCCGGCGCAGGCGGTGGCGGCAGGCTTTGGCTTTTGCCCCGAGGACCGCAAGCTGGACGGCATTTTCGGTGACCTTTCGGTGCGCGAAAACATCATCATCGCGCTGCAGGCCAAGCTCGGCTGGTTCAAGGCGCTGAACCGGGATGACCAGATTGAACTGGCAGGCCGCTATGCCGAGGCGCTGGATATCCGGGCGGCGAGCCATGACATGCCGGTGAAACTGCTGTCAGGGGGTAACCAGCAAAAGGTCATTCTGGCGCGCTGGCTGGCGATTGATCCGACATTCCTTATTCTGGATGAACCGACGCGGGGCATTGATGTGGGGGCGCACGCAGAAATCGTGCGCACGATCAACCGCTTGCGCGAGGAAGGGCTGGCGCTGTTTGTGATTTCATCCGAGATTGACGAAGTGGTGGCCTATTCCAACCGCATCGTGGTGATGCGCGACCGCGAGATGGTGGCCGAGCTTTCGGGTGATGCGATTGCCCCGGATGCGATTGTGCAGGCGATTGCGGGAACCCCGCCAGAGGTGCGCGCATGACACGCCCAACGTCTGATTTCCGCCCGCAATCGCAACCGCCAATGCCGCGCGGGCGACCCTTGGCGCAGTTCTTTACGCGGCCACAGGTGATTGCACTGGCGGCGGTGCTGTTGGTGAACTGGCTGCTGTTTCCGGGGTTCTTTCACATCAGCTGGCAGGACGGCCGTTTCTTCGGCAGCCTGATTGACGTGCTGAACCGGGGCGCGCCCGTGGCCATTCTGGCCATCGGCATGACGGCGGTAATTGCGACCAAGGGTGTTGACCTTTCGGTGGGCGCGGTCATGGCGATCAGCGGGGCGGTGGCGGCTGTGCTGGTGACAGGTGGCACATCGGCGCCGGTGGCGGTGCTGGCGGCATTGGCGGCGGGGCTGCTGTGTGGCTTTTGGAACGGGGTGCTGGTGACGATGCTGGCAATCCAGCCGATCATCGCGACGCTGGTGCTGATGGTAGCGGGGCGCGGTTTGGCGCAGTTGGTGACCGAGGGCACGATCGTTACCTTTGCTGACCCGGTGCTGATCTTTATCGGCACGGGATCATTCCTTGGCTTTCCGATGCCGGTTATTATTGCGCTGGTGCTGATGATTGCCGCCACCCTGATCGTGCGGCGCACGGCCCTTGGCCTGCTGATCGAGGCGGTGGGCGTGAACCGGTCTGCCGCGCGCTTTGCCGGGCTTTCGGCCAATGCGCTGCTGCTGATCGTTTACAGCTTTGCCGGGTTTTGCGCAGCGATTGCAGGGCTGATCGTGGCGGGCGATATCCGGGGGGCCGATGCGAACAATGCAGGGCTGTGGCTGGAGCTGGATGCGATTCTGGCGGTGGTGATTGGCGGCACATCGCTGCTGGGCGGGCGGTTCTCCATTCCGATGGCGGTGCTGGGGGCCTTGATTATTCAGGCCATGAACACCGGCATCCTGATTTCGGGCTTCAGCCCGCAGTTCAACCTTGTTGTCAAATCCGCCGTGATCATCGTGATCCTTGTCTTGCAATCCCCCTTGTCGGCACAGCTTTTGCGCCGCAAGGGCAGCCCCGGAAAACCGCAATGAACCGCAGTCTGCGCCCGCTGCTGGCGACCACCCTGATCTTTCTGCTGGCCTATGGTCTGGCCGTGCTGCAGCACCCGTCCATGCTGTCCACGCGCGTGCTGGGCAATTTCCTGACGGACAATGCGTTTCTGGGCATTGCGGCGGTGGGCATGACCTTTGTCATCCTGTCAGGTGGAATTGATCTGTCTGTGGGCGCGGTGATCGGCTTTACCACGGTGCTGATTGCCGTCTTGATCATGTGGCTGAACGTGCATCCGCTGTTTGCCTTTGCCATCGCATTGGTGGTGGCGGCGGCGTTCGGGGCGATCATGGGGGCGGCGATACATTATCTGAAGGTGCCCAGCTTCATTGTGACACTGGCGGGCATGTTTCTGGCACGCGGGGGCGCCTCGGTTCTGTCACCCGACAGTATCGGCATTGAACATGAGTTCTATTCCGCCGTGTCGAAAAGTTATGTCCTGCTGCCCGGTGGCGGGCGGTTGACGGTGGTGGGCATGATCATGCTGGCGGTGTTTGCCGTGGCCATCGTTCTGGCGCATCGCACGCGGTTCGGGTCAAACGTCTATGCACTTGGCGGGTCGGAAACATCGGCGGCACTGATGGGCGTGCCGGTGGCGCGCACGACGATCACCATCTATGCGCTGTCATCGGCGCTGGCGGGTTTGGCGGGGGTGGTGTTTTCGCTGTATACATCAGCTGGCTATTCGCTGAATGCGCTTGGGGTGGAACTGGATGCGATTGCGGCGGTGGTGATTGGCGGCACGTTGTTGACGGGCGGTTATGGGTTCATTGCCGGAACCTTCATCGGGGTGATGCTGCAGGGACTGGTGCAGACCTACATCGTCTTTGACGGAACCTTGTCCAGCTGGTGGACCAAGATTGTGGTTGGCGTGCTTTTGTTTATGTTCATTGTGCTGCAGCGGTTGGTCTTCAGGGCTGGGTCGCTGCGAACCTGAAAGCCTTGGGCAAGATGCAATGAGCGAACCTGGGAGTCTGATCCGAACGCTCACCGGGCGGCAAGCGGCTCGAAATTTTCATTCATATGTCATCAATGAAGTGGGCCTTGCCATCGTGGCGGGGGACATGCCCGTTGGGTCTGTCCTGCCGGGCGATGCCGAGATGATGGGTCGCTTTGGGGTGTCGCGCACCGTGCTGCGCGAGGCATTGAAAACCCTTGAAGCCAAAGGTCTGGTCGAAGCACGGGCCAAGGTTGGCACCCGGGTTCTGCCACAATCGCGCTGGAACCTGTTTGACCGTCAGGTTTTGGCGTGGAAAATGGAAAGTGACCCGTCACCCGCCTTTCTTGCGTCCTTTCATGTTGTGCGAAGAAGCCTTGAGCTTGAGTCCGCGCGTCTGGCTGCACAGCACCGAGAGGCCGAGCATGTCAGGCTGCTGCATTATTGGCTGAACCAGCATTCCGCGATGGCACATCAACCTGAACCCTTTGCCCTTGCAGAATTCGAAATTCACCGCGTTGTGGCCGAGGCCTCTGGCAATCCTTTCTTGCGGGCTTCAACCGCGGTGATGGAATTCGGGGTGGCGGTTTCGGTTGCGGCGCGCCTTGGCAGGGAAGGGCAGGCCCCGCCGGAAGGGCTGGCCGCAGGCAAAGCGCCGCTATACCGGGCGTTGGTGCACGCCGTTGAAACCGGCGATGCCGACATGGCTGCAGCGCATATGTTGTCGCTGATCGAAACAGGCCAATAGGCTGCATGGAAAAGGCCCAAGCAAGGCTGGCGATTGTGCGAGGACCGGGGATGAACATTCAGGAAGACATTGATGGCATCATGGCCGAAAATGGCCGCCTGACGCCAAGATCACCGGTGACCCCACAGATCATTGCGCAATACCAGGGCAAGTTGCCGAAATTGCTGACAACGTTCTGGCTGCAGCACGGTGTGGGCAGCTGGAAAGGCGGGCTGTTCACGCTGTGCCTGCCAGGTGATTTTCAGGGACTGCTCAGCCAGGTTTTCGCCGCCGACCCTGATTTTTCGCACAAGGATTGCCATGTGATCGGCTACTCGGCTTTCGGGCAGCTTCTGGTGTGGAGCGAACGGCACTGGGTCACGCGGGTTGATTTGCTGACGGGGCGTGTGTCTTGCCAGGTGCTTGTGTCACCCGAAAAGGCCGGAAATCCCGAAATTCATATGTCAACGGCGCTGTCGGTGAACGCTGACGCCATTGATGTCCTTGATGCTGGAGGCAACAAGCTATTCGCGCCTGCAATGCGCCAGATGGGTGGCCCGGGCCCGGGTGAAGCCTTCGGTTTCGTCCCTGCGCTTGCGGTGGGTGGTGCGCCGAGGCTGGAAAGTATGCGCATCGTGCCGGCGCCAGAGCCAGAGCACTTCTTGTTCCTTGCGCAATTGCAGCAGTTCAAACTGGTTGATTACCTGTCCAAGCCACCGCGCATTGTTCGCGACATCGGGTAACGCAACGCCGACAGTCGGCTATGCCCGGAGATGTTCACTTATCAGGGAAATGGTGCTGCAAGAGAGGATTGAACTCTCGACCTCTCCCTTACCAAGG
>JBJOQW010000226.1:0-2936 GCA_046049665.1 Pseudomonadota bacterium
AACAGCACCACCACCGCTTCATCAAACGATGTCACAAACGCAAACAGCGCGCCTGACACCATTCCCGGCGTGATCAGCGGCATGATCACCTTGAAAAACGCCACGCGCGGCGAGGCCCCAAGGCTGGCCGCCGCCCGTGTCAGCGAATGGTCAAAGCCCGACAGCGTCGCCGTTACTGTTATGATCACGAACGGGATACCCAGTGTCGCATGTGCGAAGATCACCCCAAGATAGGGCACGCCCCACTTGTTCACCTCGATCGCCGAATAGAAGAAGAACAGCCCCAGCGTAATAATGATCACCGGCACGATCATCGGTGAAATCAGCACCGCCATGATCGCTGACCGATACGGCATTTCCGGCCGAGAAAGGCCAAGTGCTGCCAATGTCCCCAGAAACGTTGCAAGGATTGTTGCAAAGAACCCCACGATGACCGAGTTCTTCGCCGCATTCACCCAGGCCGCCTCACGCCAGACCGTGCCCCACCATGCCCCATCGCGTGGCACATCCGTCGGCACGTTCGGATGCGTCAGCAGCACGTCATACCAGCGCAAAGAATACCCTTCCGGGTCCAGCGCCAGCATCTTGGGCGTGAAAGTGAAAAAGATCTCGGCGTTGAACGACAAGGGGATCATCACGATGATCGGAATGATCAGGAACGCAAAGATCAGCCCGCAGATCACCCGCAAGGTGTAATACCAGACCCGCTCCAGGGGTGATGCGTAAATCGGCAGTGCCATGTTCTGCGCCCCCTAGCCCAGTTTCAGGTTATCAATGCCCACCAGCCGGTCATACAGCCAGTACAGCAGCAAGATCACAAGCAGCAGGATCGTCGCCAGCGCCGCCGCCAGTGACCAGTTGTTTGACTTGGAAATGTGGAATGCGATCAGGTTCGAGATAAGCTGGCCATCCGCCCCCCCCACCAACGCTGGCGTGATGTAATATCCCGCCGACAGGATGAACACCAAAAGCCCCCCCGCCCCGATGCCCGGCACCGTTTGCGGCAGATAAATCCGCCGGAACGCTGTCCATGACGTGGCCCCAAGGCTGCGTGCCGCACGCACATAGCTGGGTGGGATCGGCTTCATCACCGAAAACAGCGGCAGGATCATGAAGGGCAACAGGATATGCGTCATCGCAATTGTTGTGCCCGTCATGTTGTTGATCAGCTGCAGGCGGTTTGCATCATCCACCAGCCCCATCCAGACCAGCAGGTTGTTCACAACCCCTTGCTCTTGCAACAGAATCTTCCAGCTTGCCGTGCGCACCAAAAGCGATGTCCAGAACGGCAACAGCACAAGGATCATCAGCAGGTTCGACGTTCGCAATGGGAGTGTCGACAAAAGAAAGGCAATCGGAAATCCAAGGATCAGACAGATCACCGTGATCTTGGCCGACAACCAGAATGTTGTGATGAACAGGTTGACATAAACCCTGCGTCCTTCATCCACCTGCACGATGCTGCCATCAACATCACGCTCCAGATCAACCGCTGCCAGAAAAAAATCCGCCGTATAGGCCGTAGAGACCTGCCGCATCACGCCCCACAACTCGGGGTCGCCCCATTGCGGATCAAGTGCCAACAACGCCTCACGATATGGCGGCTCCAGATCCTTGGCCTTGCGGCCCGTGCTTGTGAACAAGGACCGCGTGCCCGACAGCGCATAGTTCACGCGCTCACCAGCCACAGCCACAGTCTTGGCCGCTGCCGCCGCCTTCAGATCAGCCGCCAGAATGGCAAAGGCCGCCTCATCAGGTTCCGTGCCCACCGGGTTCTCGGCAAACCATTGCGAAATGCCCGGCATGTTTTCCGAAAATTTCGGATTGTAGATCGATTGATGCAGCACCTGCAAAATCGGCCAGACGAAGGTCACCAGGATAAAGGCCAGAAGCGGCACCACCAGCATGAACGCCCGCTGTTTGGCTGCCCGTTGCGCCCTTGCCAACGCCTCTTTCAAGGGGCGGCCGTCTGCTGTCGTCAGCAATGCCGGTGAACTCAGGTCTGCCATTCTGTTTCCGTCAATCGTCAGGGAAAGGGCGTGCAAGGTTTCCCTCGCACGCCCCGTTTTCAGATCAGTTTGCGGCCAGCCAAGCGTTGAAACGCTCGTTCAGTTCGCCGTCACGGTCCACCCAGAATTCATAGGAGGATGCCAGCGCGTTCGTCAGGTTGGCTTCCGACGTTGGCATATGTGGTGCCATTTCCGTCTTGCCATCGTTGAACATGCCAACCAGCGGCCCCGAAGACAGACGTGCCGGACCATAGCTGATCCACTTCGCCTGATCCGCCAGCGCCTGCGTCGAGGTTGCAAACTTGATGAACTCCAAAGCGCCCTCTGGGTTTGGTGCACCCTTCGGAATTACGAACAGGTCATATTCGTACACCTGACCATCCCACACCGTCACGAAAGGCTTGCCGTCAGCAGCCATCGCGCTGAACAGACGCCCGTTATAGGCCGTGGTCATCGCCACTTCGCCGTCTGCCAGCAGTTGTGGCGGCTGTGCGCCTGCTTCCCACCAGACCACATCAGCCTTGATGGTGTCGAGCTTTGCAAAGGCGCGCGCCACACCTTCTTCGGTTTCCAGCATCGCATAGACTTCGGCCGCAGGCACGCCATCCGCCATCAGCGCCATTTCAAGGTTCGCTTTCGCGCCCTTGCGCATGCCGCGTTTGCCCGGGAATTTCTCCAGATCAAAGAAGTCCGCCATCGTGGTCGGGCCTTCGGGGAACACGGTGCTGTCATAGCCATACACCGTCGAGAAAACGATCGTGGCCACGGCGCATTCCGTCAAAGCACCGGGCAGAAAGTCGTCGACCGCAGGCGTGCCATCGGGGGCCGGCGGCAGAACCGATGCATCAATCGGCTCCAGCATGCCTTCATCGCACAGACGCACGGCATCGGCATATTCCACGTCGGCCACGTCAACGGTCACGTTGC
>JBJOQW010000227.1:0-23336 GCA_046049665.1 Pseudomonadota bacterium
GCCGCTGCATCCAGATCGGGGTTCGCCTCCGGGTTCGCATCCGGCGCATAGCGCTTGATAAACCCCCACAGCCCCTTGGCATCCTGCGCGCTTGATACTGCTGCAAGGTTCAACAGCATCGCAAACGGCACCACCATCCGGCTTTCCGGCACCTTGCCCGAATGGATGTGCCAGACCGGGTTGTTCGCCTGTGCCTCCACGTCCTGCGTCGCATAGGCCCGCAATTGCTGATGGTATTCATCCACCGCCTTCGGGATCACATCAAAGTGCATCCGTTTCGCCGTCTTGGGCTTCTGATACATGAAGTATGACAGGCTCTCCGTCGCAGCATAGGTCAGCCATTCGTCAATCGTCAGGCCATTGCCCTTTGACTTGCTGATCTTCTGCCCGTTCTCATCCAGAAACAGCTCATAGCTGTAATGGTTCGGCTTGCGCCCCCCCAGCACTTCGCAAATCCCGTCATAGATCGGCGTGTTCGTACTGTGGTCCTTGCCATACATCTCAAAATCCACATCCAGCGCCGCCCAACGCGCCCCGAAATCCGGCTTCCACTGCAGCTTCACCTGCCCGCCCGTCACTGGCAGCGTCCATTCGCGGCCTGCCTCATCATCAAAAGTGATCGTCGCGTCCTTGGCATCCACATGCTTGATCGGCACATACAGCACCCGCCCCGTTTCCGGGTGGATCGGCAAAAAGCAGGAATAGGTCTGCTGGCGTTCTTCGCGCAACGACGCCAGCATGATCTCCATGATCGCATCATACCGCTCGCACGCCAGCCGCAGCGTCGCATCAAACCGCCCCGATTTATAGAACTCCGTGGCCGAGATGAACTCATACTCAAACCCGAACGTATCCAGAAACCGCCGCAGCATCGCGTTGTTGTGGTGGCCGAAACTCGGGAACTCGCCGTAGGGGTCCGGCACCGATGTCAGCGGCTTTTGCATATGCTCGCGCAGCATCGCCTGATTGGGCACGTTCTCGGGCACCTTGCGCATGCCGTCCACATCATCCGAAAAGCAGATCAGCCGCGTCGGAATATCCGACAGCACTTCGAACGCCCGCCGGATCATCGTCGTACGCGCCACTTCGCCGAACGTCCCGATATGCGGCAGGCCTGACGGCCCGTAACCCGTCTCAAACAGCACATAGCCCTTTTCCGGCGCCTTCTTTTCGTACCGCTTCATGATCGCCCGCGCCTCTTCAAACGGCCAGGCTTTTGATTTCATTCCAGCGTCACGCAAGGCAGACATTGTGCTTATCCCATCGGTTGGTTGTGCGTCCTCTATTGCCCCCCCCGGCCCGCGTCAATATTGTCTCCCCAACCCAAGGAAGCAGCATGAACCAAACCCCCTCCCTTTCGCCGCAAGATGCACTTGTCGCCGTGATGATCGCCGTCTCCGCATCTGACGAACAGATGCGCACGACCGAGCTTGTCGCCATCAACCGCATGGTCAACCAGATGCCCGTGTTTCAGGGCTATGACCCCGACCGCATCCGCCAGGTCGCCCAGACCGTCTTTGACCTGTTCGAAGAGGAAGAAGGGCTTGATGCCCTGTTCGGCCTGATCCGTGATGGCCTGCCCGCGCGTCTGATCGAAACCGCCTATGCCATGGCCTGCGATGTCGCCTCAGCCGATGGCAATGTGCGCCAGCTGGAACTCGAAATGCTGGAAGAAATCCGCGATCAGCTTGCCGTTGACCGCCTGCATGCCGCTGCCATCGAATGGGGTGCCCGCGTGCGCCACATGCGGGTCTAAGGGCCGCTCCCGCTCCGCAAAAACATACTGCTATTGCATATCAACGCCCCCGGGCGCAGGCTTCTGCCCAGTCAACCGCAGGAGCCATCATGTTTCGCCCGACTGTCCTTCACCTGACCATTGCCCTTTCACTTGCTTTTCTCTCTGCCCTGATCACAGCCCCCGCCGCCCAGGCCTTTTGCGGCTTTTACGTCGCCCGCGCCGATGGCTCGCTGTACAACCGCTCTTCCACCGTTGTGTACACCCGCTCCGGGCGCAATTCCGTGATCACCATGTCATCCGATTATCGCGGCACCCCCGCTGAATTCGCCATGATCGTGCCCACGCCCAGCGTTTTGAACCGCGATCAGGTTACCACTGTGCCTTCCGAAACCATCGCCCACCTTGACCGATACACCGCCCCGCGTCTGGTTGAATATTTTGACGATGATCCGTGCAACCCGATTGTATATGAAGAGGCCGTCGTTGTCGCAGAACCATCCTCCGCCGCCCCCACCCGCCGCGAACGCCGCGAAGGGGCCCGCGCCCTTGGCGTCACCATCGAACGCGAATTTGCCGTGGGGTCCTATGACATTCAGATGCTCTCTGCCCGCCAGTCTGATGGGTTGGCCGAATTCCTGCGCGGTGAAGGATACCAGCTTCCCGACGGTGCCGAGGCTGCCCTGCAAGACTACATCGCCAGCGGCATGAAATTCTTTGTGGCCAAGGTCAACCTGTCCCGCCACGCCGCTGATGCCACACAGGAACTTGAACCCCTGCAGATCAGCTTTCGCTCTCGCGAATTCATGCTGCCCCTGCAACTGGGCAAACTCAACGGTGACGGCCCCCAAGACCTGATCGTCCTTGCCCTTGCCCGCGAAGGCCGCGTCGGCCTGCAGAACTATGTCACCAAGAAAATCCCTTCCGATGAAAACCTTCCCATCTTTGTCGAGGAATTCTACCCCCAGTTCTACCGCGCCATGTTTGATAAGCTTGCCCCCCGCAACGGTGCCTTCCTTGAATACGCCTGGGATATGTCATGGTGCGACCCCTGCGCCGATGACCCCCTGTCATACGAAGAATTCCAGCAGCTTGGCGTCAATTGGGTGCGCCGCGCCGATGCCGCCGTACCCGAGGTTTTCGTCACCCGCCTGCACATCCGCTATGCCGCTGACAGCTTTGACGAAGACCTGCAGTTTGCCGTCACCGAAGACCGCGAGAACTTTCAGGGCCGCTACATCCTGAACCATCCCTTCGACGGAGAGCTGACCTGCGATGCCAGCGATTACATATCCGAAACCCGCGCCCGGATCCGCGAAGAGGCCCGCACCCTGCGCGCACTGACCAATTGGCGCAATGACACCATTCAGGGCAATATCGCCAAAACCATTGATCCCCGCTATCGCTGACAGCTAGGGCCACGGCGGCGGTTCACCCCCTTGGCCGAACCGCCGCCGCGGCACCTGATCCGCAATGAACCCCGCCAGCGCCGCCACCGCCCGGCTTGGCCGCGCCGCACATAGAATGGCCATTTCCGCCTCTGCCAGTGGCGGCCAGCCCTCCAGCACCTCCAGCCCTGCCGGCACCATCGCCCGTGGCATCACCGTCACGCCCAGTCCTGCCCGCACCGCCGCCGTGCAGCCCGCAAAACTGGGGCTTGTGAACACGCCTGACCACGCCATCCCCACCCCGTCCAGCGCTGCAATCGCCCGGCTGCGATAGACGCAAGGTGCAGGCGACAGCACCAGCGGCACCACCCCAGCCAGCGGCACCTGCCGCGCGCCCACCCAGACCAGCGCCTCGCGCCACAAGGGCCGCGCTTGCCTGTGGCCTTGCCCCGGATCCTGCTTGATGATCACCACATCCTGCGCGCCCGCCTCGAACTCCGCAATCAGCGGCAAAGTCAGGCTGCAGGCCACATGCAGCTCAATCCGCTCATGCGCCGCTGCAAAAACCCCAAGGATATCCGGCAGATAGGCCGACGCAAAATCCTCCGGGCTGCCAAAGCGCACAACCCCCGCAATCTCTTCCCCCGCGAAACGTTCCACCAGCGCCGCCCCCTGCGCCAGCATCGCCCTCGCGGGCCCCAGCAGCCGCTCTCCATCCGCCGACAGCCGCACATTCCGCGTGTCCCGCTCCAGCAGGCGGCACCCCAGCAACGCCTCCAGCCGCGCAATCTGCCCTGACACGGCCGATTGCGACCGCCCGATAATCCCCCCCGTCCGCGAAAAGCTGCCCGTTTCCGCCAGTGTCACAAAGGTGCGCAACAGCGCCGTATCCACATCCCGCATCTATTCATCCGCCAAACTGATCAATCATATCTGATCTTCGCGTTTCATTTTTCAATCCCGTTCCGCCAAAAGCCCCCAGCCTGAACCTTTGCGCCTGAACCTTCGTGCCTGAACCGGAGCATCACATGAACACCGCCATCCTGATCGAAAACCTTGTTTCCCCCATCACCCTTGCCTTCCTGCTGGGCGTGCTTGCCACCCTCATCAAATCCGATCTGGAAATCCCCGAACCCGTCATCCGCATCTTTGCCATCTTCCTGCTTCTCTCCATCGGCCTGCAGGGCGGGCGCGAACTGGCCGGTGCCGACCTTGACAACCTTCTTGGCGCCCTCACCCTGACCGGCTTTCTTGTCCTGACCATTCCCGCCCTCGCCTTCCTGGTTGCCCGCCATGCCATCGGGCTCGATGTCAGGAATGCCGCAGGTGTTGCCGCCCTTTACGGCTCGGTCTCCTCTGTCACCTTCGTCGTTGCCCGCAGCTATGCCGAAGGTGCCGGCACCCCGATGGAAGGCTACATCACCGGCCTTGTCGCCCTGATGGAGCTTGGCATCCTTGTCGCCCTGTTCTACGGCCGCCTTGCCCTTGCCCGCACCGAAGGCACCGCCACGACCGGCCTTGGTGCCATCCTGTCCGAAACCCTGCGCGGGCGTGGCCTTTTGCTGCTGGGTGGTGGCCTTGTGATGGGTGCCACTATCGGTGAGGCGAATTATACCCATATCGAACCCTTCTTCGTTGATCTGTTCCGCGGTGTCCTTGTCCTGTTCCTGTTGGAAATGGGAATGACCGCTGCCCGCCATCTGGGCGCGTTCCGCGCTGTCGGGTTAAAGATGCTCGCCTTCGGCATCGCCATGCCATTGGTCAACGGCACCATTGCCACGGGTCTGGCCACGCTTGCTGGCCAGCCATTGGGATCGGCCTTTGTGCTGGGTGCCGTCGCCGCCTCGGCCAGCTACATTGACGCCCCCGCCGCCGTGCGCGCCACGTTCCCGCAGGCGAACCCGTCAATCTACCTGACCTCGTCGCTCGGCATCACCTTCCCCTTCATGCTGATCCTTGGCGTGCCGCTGGTCTACCAACTTGCCCTTTTCTGGCAGGCCACCCTTGCCTGAAACGCAAAAAGGCCCCGCAAACCAGCGGGGCCTTTCACAAATCGAACCTGAACCTACTTTTCGCCGCCCGGAAGCGGTGGCAGCCCCGCCGCCAGATCACGCGCCTGCGCGATCCAGTTTTCCCGGCTGACCCGCCCCTTGAACCCTTCCAGATTGTCATCCACCCAGGCCACCTCGGCAGGTGTCCAGTTGGCAATCTGGTCAAAATGCCAGAAGCCCAGCTTGTTGCACAAGGCTTCCAGCTTTGGCCCCACACCCTTGATCAGCTTCAGATCATCTGCCCGGCCATCCCGTGGCCCTGCCAGCGCCGCAGGCCGCACCGCCGCAGCCCCGCCCATCAACGCGGCCGCCGGTGCCACCGCCGCCGCAACCGGCCTTGCCGCCAGCTGCGCCTCAAGCTCTGCCACCTTCGCCGCAAGCCCGTCGCCGCGCGCCCGGCACGCCGCAAGATCAGCCCGCAAACGATCAGCCTCACCCGTATCTGCCGCCGCCGAGGCGTTCACCTGATTGCCCTGGCCCCAGATGATCCAGCCCGCAATCAGCCCGATCACACCGGCCATTGCCAACAGAAACCAGATTTCCGTCAGCAGAAATCCCCATTCCTTGAACATTTCACTTACCCCCTGCCAGGCCGTTATTGGACCCAGTCAATTGTCGTGCGCCGGTTCAGCGCCTTGCCTTCTTCGGTTGCATTGTCACCAATCGGCTGTTCTGCACCAAATCCGATTGCCTTCAGCGCCAAGGGTGGCACCCCCCGGTCAACCAGCGCCAGCCGCACAGCCGTTGCCCTTTTCTGGCTGAGGCCCAGATTTTCAAGCGCATCCCCCGTGCTGTCCGTATGCCCCCCGATGATCGCCCGCAACGCGCCCTCATCGGCGCAGTGGATCACCACTTCGGCCAGGCTGTTCAGCACCGCAACTGAATCTGCCGACAACACATCCGATCCCGTTTCAAAATTGATCGTTGCCCCATCCAGTACCGCTTGCGTCCGCGACTGGCAGCTTGCCGTCTCGGGCACGAAATCCGGCACAGCAATCCAGTATCCCCCGGCATAGCGTTGCGGCTGACCTGTCGCTGCATTGATGCGTATATCGCCATTCGTGCCGGTCACTTCGGCCTGCCGCACTGTGATTGCCGCATCCTCTCCCAACTCTGCCGTCATTGCCGCCTGCAAGGCTGCAGGGTCAACTCCGGGGCTCGCCTCGGCCGCAATAGTCAGCTGTCCCGGCGCTGACGATATGCGCAGACGCTCCATATCAGGCAAATAGCGTGACAGCACCGCAAAGGGCCCAATGTTGCCCGCATCGCCCAACACCCCCATCTTGACCGTCGGGCCAGCGCTGATATCCAGCAACCCAAGCGCCTCGGCCAAAGCAGAAATGGTCAGACGGGGTGGCAGCTTGCCCGAAAGCTCTGCCCCACGCCCTGCCTCATAAACCAGATCAAACGCCGCAGGGGTGCCGTCATCCCGCAGACTGACTTCAAGGGTACGCGCGCTGGCCGGGATGTCGGCAAGCGCCGCCTCCATTGCTGCATTCTCGGCCGGACTCAACGCAACACCGTTGATCGTCAGCATGCCGTCGGCCACCGTCATCTCTCCGGTTTCCAAATGCCCCAATGCGACTGCACCTGCCTTGGCCATGGCCAGCCACCCCTCTGGCGCCCCTGACGCCAAGGCTAATGTCGCCGCCGCATCACCCCAGCCTTCCGCAGCCAGCTCCAGCTGCGCACGCACGCTGGGCACCACGCCTGCACCAACCAACGCTGCCGGAGGCAGTCTTTTGGTCAGCCGCGCCACAAAGGGCGCAGCTTTTGGCAGGACTGTCATCGCATCAATCACAACGCGGCGCCCCTCAACGGCGTTGGCCGCCGCGATCAACGCATCACGCTCTGCTTCTGAATCGGCCAGACCAACCAGCCGGATATCGCGTCCGCTGACTTCGGGCAAAACCGCATGAACCGACATCGACACCGCCGCCAAGGACTGCGCCGCGATCTCGTTCTCGATCTCGACCGCCGATTTGCCGTAAGCGTAATAGCCAAGGCCCGCCAGCCCCAGGGCCAAGACAGCCACTCCCAACACGCCTCGCATGCCACGTCACCCCGCAATTCCCATCCCAACCGGTTTATGCGACCGATTGTAACGCACGGCAAGTCAAAGCTCTGCGTCGCCTCAGGTGTACAGTGCCGCCCAACGGCTGATCAGTCGTCCCTGCAGCCTCCGCGCCCGCCGGGTCCAGGCCTCTCCACCTGTGGGCTCTTCCATTTCATCGCGTGAAAGTGCAGCCCTGCGCGGCTCGTCTGCCGCGAAAATCGCAAAAGCCAACTGCCTGCCGCCTGGAGGCATGATCAACCCCGCAAGACCGGACACAAAGTTCAGCGTGCCGCTTTTCCCCCTGACCCTGACAGGATGTCCCTCGATCACCTCACCCGCATCGTCCCGCATCCCGATGTCGCGCAGCAGACCCGGCAACAATGAGCCTTCGTTGAAAGCCCTGCCCGCAACCAGTGCCCGCACCATGTCTGACGCTGTCGTGCGTGACCCCGTGGCCAGCCCCGAATGATCAACAAACTTGCTTGCCAACTCCATTCTGGCATTGGCCCACAATGTCATGACCGACGCCGAATCCGCCAATGTCGCCAGGCGCGAGGCCGTCAGCCCCACCGCCTCGGCCGTCAGGTTCGTGGAAAAGCGCAGCATGTCCGTCAGCACCTTGATCAGCGCTTCGCTGCGATCCTCGGCCACAACCGTGCCCTCGGGCCGCTCGGCCATGATCACGACGGGTGGCAGGCTAATACCTTGCCCTTTGGCAAGCCAGCCAAACACGTCGCCTGCATAGTAATCTGGCTGGCGCACCGGCAACCAGCGGCTGCCCTCGCGTCCAAGTGCTGCGCGCGCAACTGACCAGTTGTCACGCTGCACGCCTGCTTCATAGGTAAACAACGGCAGTTCTCGGTCAGCCACCACCATCGTGGCCATGGCCACCGGCGGCACAAACCGCTCACTGCGCGCATCCATCTCCAGCGCATAATCGCCATTCCGGCGGCGCCAGCTGAAATGCACGCGATTGAAGTTCAGGTTCATTCCCGAAATGGTCGGGTTGTAACTGACATAGTCAGGCTGCCCCGCATCAATCTGTGTCACGAACGGCAAGGCCTTGGCATAAACGCCGAACTGCCCTGTCACACCCGTGATCCCTGCCTGCGCAAGCCGTTCGGCCAGCGCTGCAAGCCTGTCTGTGTCCAGCGTCGGGTCGCCCCCGCCGACAAGGATCAGGTCCCCCTGAACAATCCCATTCTGGACCGGGCCTGTCGCCACAACCCGCGTTGCAAAACGGTAGCCCGGCCCCAGAACCTCCAGTGCGTACAGCGATGTGATCATTTTTGTCACGCTCGCCGGGGGTACCTGCACGTCAGCGCCGTCCGCCTCGATCACCTCGCCTGTCGCCGCATCGGCCACGACATAGGTCAGCACACCCGTCAGCTTGGCATCTGCCACCAACGCCGCCACCTCTGGCGGCACAATGCGCGGCTTGCCACCGCGCGGCACCGGGAACAAGGATGTGGTCGGCGCTTCTGCAAACCCTGCACTTGCTGCACTTGCCAGCATGCCTGCCAAAATTGCACGCCGCGTCGGTCTGTTTGCCACGTCCTGCCCCATGTTTCTATCCGTGCTGCGCTGGCCCCTGATCAACCCGCCTGCCCAAGCAGCGCCAGCGCCGCGGCGTGAATATCAGCGTTCGCAGCCGCCAGAACACGCCCCCCGTTCAGACATGGCGCACCATCCCAACCCGTGACAATGCCCCCGGCCGCCTCGATCACCGCGATCGGCGCCTGCACATCATAGGCCTGCAACCCCGCTTCGATCACCAGATCAATCTGTCCCGCCGCAAGCAACGCGTAAGCGTAGCAATCCGTGCCATAGCGCGTCAGCCGCGCCGCTGACGCGACCCGCCGGAAAGCAGCGGCTTCCTCGGCCGTGCCCACCTCGGGAAAGGTTGAAAAGACAATTGCCTCTGCCAGGTGGCGCGGGCTGCGCGTGCGCAACGCCTTTGCGCCCATCGGGCCCTGCATCTGCGCAAGGCCAAGACCGCCCTCGAACCGCTCGCCGATATAGGGCTGGTCGATCAGGCCATAGAGCACGCCTTTCGCATCACGCACCGAGATCAGCACCCCCCAGGTCGGCGTGCCCGCCAGATAGCCACGCGTGCCATCAATCGGGTCAAGCACCCAGGTCAGGCCTGATGTCCCGGCTGCCGCGGCAAATTCCTCACCCAGAATGCCATCTTGCGGCCGCCGCGTCGCCAGGATCTCCCGCATGGCCAGCTCGCTTTCACGATCAGCAACCGTGACCGGGTCAAAACGCGCGACTTCCTTGGTATCAGCCGCCAGGTCCGCCTTACGAAAATGGGCCAGCGTTGCAACCCGTGCGGCATCGGCCAAAGCATGGGCCGTTGCCACCAGATCATCTCGTACTGTCGCTGAAACCCGTGTCATTCGCGCGCCCCGCCGTTTCGTCCCCGCGCTACAGACTGCGCGCAGGGGCGTCAAGCAGGCAGCCGCTTCAGGCCGCGTCGCTCAGAACGCGCGCCAGATCAAACAGGCGGCGGCGCTGTGCCTCCGGGATTGCATAGTAAGAGCGCACCAATTCCAGTGCCTCCTTATCTGCCAGAATGTCATGTGCAGGCCGCGCTGAACCTTCAGCGTCCGCCAGACCTTCGAAAAAGAACGCGATCGTCACATCAAGCGATTCGGCAATATCCCACAGACGCGATGCGCTGACCCGGTTCATGCCGGTTTCATACTTCTGAATCTGTTGAAACTTGATCCCAACCTTGTCGGCCAGTTGTTGCTGCGTCATCCCCACCATCCAACGGCGATGGCGGATCCGCTTGCCCACATGGGCGTCTACAGGATGTTTCATCTCAGCCTCCTCGGCGCTACTCTTCCATACGATTTTATAAGCAATTTTCGTGCCAAAGTTGGCAAAAACGCGGTTATCCCCAATCAAGCCGCACAACGGATAAAAACCTGTCTTTTTAGATATGTCCAATTATACAGGCGGACAAGAACTTCACTGCGACGCGCGTCAATCGCGCCATGGGCGCGAAAGTTAATGCGCATTCGCCTTATGCGTGTTTTTCATTTTGCATTGCATTTTGCAATTATCCGCGGAGCTTTCTTTGCATTTTGCAACTGCGCCCGATGCTCACTCAAGGCTGTTACCGGTGCAGCACGCCCTTTGCATAGCCGTCGCGCAGCAAATCCACCAACGCCGCGTGTGGCCGCCTGTTCGCATGTGCCGCCACATACAGGTTCACGCATTTCGTCGGCAGCACCGGCAAAGCCCCCCCATGCGCCACCCGCTCAAGCGCCTCAGACTCTGTGCCGGCCAGCACGGTATGCACCGCCAGATCGGCCTGCACGCTCGCCTCGATGGCCCGCGTGCTCTCGCTTTCCACAGCCATCGTCCATGCAATCGCATGCCGGTCCAATACCGCCTGCACACTCGATCGGAACCCACAGCGATGTTCATAGGCCAGCGGAAGTGGCCGCTGTTTCCATGCGCTGCCACCGGGCGCACCCACCCAGACCAAAGGCAGCACAGACAGTGTTACCCCACCCGGCCCAACCGCATCTTCGGTTGTCAGAATAATGTCACACTCCCCCCGGCTGAACTGATCCTGCAGAACAGTCGTGAACGATGACATCAGTTGCGTGCGCATCCGGGGAAAGGCCCGCGCAAATTTCTTCAGCACAGCCGGAATGACAGGAAAGACAATGTCATGCGGCAAACCCAATGTGATCATCCCGTCAAATTCGGCATGGGTCATCCGCGCCAGCGCATCATCATTCAGTGCCAGCATCTTGCGCGCATAGTCCACCAACTGTTCGCCCGACCCCGTCAACGATACCCGCCGCGACGTCCGGTCCAGCAACTGCACTTGCAGCGCATCCTCCAGACGCTTGATCTGCATCGATACCGCCGATTGCGTCAGGTTCAGCGATGCCGCCGCCCGCGTCACGCCACCGGCATCGGCAATGGCTGTCAAAGACCGCAAAGCCGCCAGATCAAGATTGCGCAACACATCAACCCTCGTGATGAAAGCCTGAATTCACATCCGAAATCGGTATTTTTCACAGGCACAAAGCCGCCGCAACCGCAACTTTCCGCCGTTCTGCCCAGCTTCAGTCACCTCAGGCCCGCCAGAACCTGCGCTGCTTTGACACACGCACCCCAGATTCGTGGGCAGGTGCGCTGCAAAACCTTGAAATACGAGGGCGCTATGCCAATGTAGGCTTGTGCGGGCGGCAAGGTGCATCCTTGCGGCCAAACAGGGTTACATTCGGAGGCTACTGATGGCTGAATACCAAACATACGACCGCGCCCAGACAGGCGTTGGCGTCCACATTCATGAGGGGCTGCGCGCCCACATGAACAAGGTCTACGGGCTGATGTCCGTAGCAATGCTGATCACGGCGGCTGCCGCATGGGCCATTGCCGGCCTTGCCACCACCACTGATCCGAACCTTGCCGTCGCGCAACTGGGCAACGGCAAGATGCTGACCGCCTTTGGTGAGGCGATCTATGCCTCGCCGCTGCGTTGGGTCATCATGTTCGCCCCGCTGCTTGTGGTGATCGGCCTGTCGGCCATGATCAACCGCATGTCCTCGGCCACCGCACAGCTGGTGTTCTATGTCTATGCCGTGCTGGTTGGCCTGTCGCTGTCGTCGATCTTCCTGGTGTTCACCGGTGCCTCCATCGCATCAACCTTCCTGATCACGGCCATCGCCTTTGCCTCGCTGTCGATTTGGGGCTATGTCACCAAGAAGGACCTGTCCGGCATGGGCACCTTCCTGATGATGGGTCTGGTCGGTCTGCTGGTCGCGATGATCGCTAACATCTTCATCCAGTCCTCGGGCCTTGCAGCCATCATCCCGTTCATCGGTGTGCTGATCTTTGCAGGACTGACGGCCTATGACACCCAGAACATCAAGACCAGCTACCTGATGCACGCCCAGGCGATGGACGGCGAATGGCTGGCGAAATCGGCGATCATGGGTGCCTTGAACCTGTATCTCGACTTCATCAACATGTTCGTGTTCCTGCTGCAGATGTTCGGCAACAAGGAATAACCGGCGCAAAGCCACAGCAAAGGGCCGGGGGAAACCCCGGCCCTTTTGCTATGCGAACTGCAATTCCATCGCGATGGCCGGAAAATCTATGCCGGGCCGCAAGGGCACCATCACCGGCCCGCGCGCCACGAAGCCAAGGCTGGCATAGAACCGCTCTGCCGTCAGTGTCGACAGACATTCCATCCGCCCCACACCGGCACCCCTGGCATCCGCCAGCACAGCCTGCATCAGCGCCCGCCCAATGCCCTGCCGCTGATGCCGCCAGTCTGTCACCACATGCCGCACATGCCCCACGCCCGCCAAGGCCGCACCACCCCCCGGCGCGCCCATGCTCCAGCCCCCGGCGGCCAGCAGCGCATCGCCACGCTTCGCCACGAAATACCGCCCCGATGTCACCAACCCCGGCTGCGCCCGGCTGATGATCGGCAGCGCCGTCACCAGCACCGATGGCGCATAGTCCACAGCCAAAAGCCGCGGATAGCTGTCGGCCAGCAAACGGTCAACAGCGGCAAGGTCGGCCTTGGTGGCAGGGCGCAGGATCAGGGTCATCTGCGGCGATATGGAATGCGCCACGGCAAAGCCAAGCCCACCTCACCCCCAGCCTGCAAGAAAGGCCCGCACATCAGCCCGCGACTGCAGCCGCACCTTCTGTTTGCCTTCCGGCACACTGTCCCACAGCCGCTGCAACCGCGTCCGGGCCGTGTTGCGCGTGCGCCAGATGAAATGCCAGAACGGCAGCGTTTCCTTGTGAAAGCCTTCCGGGCAATTGTCAGGCAAATCCGGCCGGCTCTGCCCATGCCAGACGATGGTCCGCCGCACCACCCGCCAGAACCGCAGCCCCACCGGCACATCCAGCCAGATCAGCATATCCGCCCGCGCCAGCCGGTTGCCCCATGTCGTCGAATGCCCGCCCTCAAAGATCCACGCCTCGCCCGCCTCGACCGCAAGGCACGCCTTGGTCTTTTCGGCTTGCGCGCGTTCAATCCAGCCGAGTTGCCAGTGGATATGGTCAATATGCACCACCGGCAGGCCCGTGCGCGCCCCAAGTGCCTGCGCCAGCGTTGATTTACCCGCGCCGGGCTGGCCCACGATCATGATCCGCTGCACCATCCCCGCCCCCAATGCAAAAGGCCGCACCCTGCGGCGCGGCCCTGAAATCACCGGAAACGGCAGATCTTACTTGATCTTGCCTTCCTTGTATTCCACGTGCTGCCGCTTGACCGGGTCATACTTGTTGACCGTCATCTTTTCCGTCATCGTGCGCGCGTTCTTTTTGGTCACATAGAAGTGCCCTGTGCCAGCCGTCGAATTCAGCCGGATCTTGATGGTTGCCGGTTTGGCCATGGTCGATGCTCCTGCGTCGGGTGGAACAGGCCCCCCGCGAAATTCTTGAACCTGCCTTCTAGCGATGGCGCGGGCAGAGTCAACGCCCAAAACGCAACTGACGCCCGGCTTTTTCTACCAGCGCTAACGTCATTCCAATTGCCGTAATTGCGGCCATAGACCTATGATCCCGCTATGCTTTCGCAGAAGGGGCGATGATTTGCACTTTGGAATTGACCTTGGCACCACCAATTCGCTGATCGCCGCCTTTCGTGATGGCAAACCCGAACTTATCCCCAATGCCCTGGGCGAGGTGATGACACCCTCCATCGTGGCCCTGCACGACAACCGCCTTGTCGTAGGTCAGGCCGCCCGCGCCATTGCCTTGTCACACCCCGCTCATGCCGCCAGCCTGTTCAAGCGCGCCATGGGCACCGAACGGCAATACCGCCTTGGCAATACCGACTATAATGCCGCCACACTTTCCGCCATGGTCCTGCAATCCCTGAAGGCCGATGCCGAGACGCATCTGGGCACAACAGTCACCGATGTCGTCATTTCCGTGCCTGCCTATTTCAACGAATTGCAGCGCAAGGCCGTGCGCGCCGCGGGCCAGATTGCCGGGCTGAACGTCACCCGCCTGATCAATGAACCTACCGCCGCAGCACTTGCTTATGGTCTGCATGACGCCGGGCAAGAGGCCAAGGTCCTGGTCTTTGATCTGGGCGGCGGCACCTTTGACGTCTCGATCCTTGATCTGTTCGAAGGCGTGATGGAAGTCCGCGCCAGCGCAGGTGACGCCTTTCTGGGGGGTGAGGATTTCACCGATCTTCTGGCGCGCTACATTGCAGATCAGACCGCCGTTGATGTGCATGATCCCGCCCTGCGCCCTGCCCTGCTGAAACTGGCCGAACAGGCGAAATGCGCACTGTCCACGGCGGCCAGCATCACGCTGGATACCACGCTGGGCGCACATCCCCTCAGCTTGACCATCACCCGCGACCGCTTTGATGACCTGACAGCACCGCTGATGGCGCGCCTGTCCCTGCCCATTGACCGCGCCCTGAATGATGCGGGATTGCGCCCCGAGGATCTGGACAAGGTGCTGCTTGTGGGTGGCGCCACGCGCATGGCCGCCGTGCGCGCCTACACGGGCCGCAAGCTGCGCCAGTTTCCGGTCATGACGCTGGACCCTGATCATGTGGTGGCCCTTGGCGCTGCCGTGCAGTCGGCACTGGTGGCCCGCGATGCCGCCCTTGATGACATGGTCATGACCGATGTGTCCGCCTTTACCCTTGGGATTGAAACCTCGCACGGGCATGGGCAGGCGCTGCGCACCGGGTATTTCGCCCCCATCATCGAACGCAATGCCGTTGTGCCAACCTCGCGCGAACAAAGCTTCTTTACCGTTCAGCCCGGTCAGGAACAGATCAACCTGCGCATCTTTCAGGGTGAATCGCCCATGGTATCGGGCAACCTTTTCCTGGGTGAACTGCCCATCCGCGTGCCCCGCAACATGCAGGCACTTGAGGAAGTGCGCGTGCGTTTCACCTATGATGTCTCGGGTCTGCTTGAGGTGGACGTGACCGTGGTCAGCACCGGGCGCAAAGGCAACCTTGTGATCACCGAACTGGCAGGCGGCATGACCGAGGCTGATATCAAGGCCGCCTTGAAAAAACTGACAGGGCTGAAGGTGCACCCGCGCGATGATGCCGCCAACCTGCATCTGCGCACAAGGCTGGATGCCGCCTATGCCATGGCACGCGGCGATGCGCGTGATTGGGTGACGGCGCTGCTGTTGCAACTGAATGATGCCATTGACGCGCAGGATACCGCTGCCCTGGCCACCTTGCGGGCAAAAATGCACGCCGACCTTGATGCATTCGAGGCCCGCCTTGTCACCTGACATTGCATGGCCATGGTCAGTGCTGGGCCTGTCAGCACCCCCGGCCAACACGGCCGATCTGCGCCGCGCCTATGCCCGCGCGCTCAAGCAGATTGATCAGGCAACCGATATTGCCGGCTTTACCGCCCTGCGCGACGCCTATGAAGTGGCTGGCCACCTCATGCACCCCCACGCACAAGCGCCCGTGGTCGCAACAGCGCCGCCGGATGTTCCTGCAACAGCAGTGCTGCCTGCAAACGATCTCGCAGCTTCGGCAATTGCGTCAGCGCCCATCACCTCCCCGCGTGAGGCCGAGATTGACGCATTCTTCCATGATCTCACAACGCCCAGCATCGTCAGTTCAACCGGCGATCGGATCGTCGCCGCCCTTGCCAACCCCCTGTCACACGACCCGAATGTCGCCTTGCCGCTGCGTCCCTTGCTGGCCGACATGATCCGCGCAATGGCGCAGCCTGACGATGACAAAGGCATCTACCTTACCCTCGGTCTGCGCCCGGCCCTGCTGGCTTTGGAAGGCCGTTACCATTGGTTGTCTGACTTTGCCTCGTTCCGGCAGGATTTCTCGCAAGACTATCTGCTGCTTGAAGCCATGCTTGCCTGTGCAGGCATCAAGCTTGCAAAACCACACCATCCCATGCCGAGCCCACAACCTGGCAAGACGCTTTGGCTTTTTGCACTGGTCGGCAAAACCGGCTTCTGGCTCAGCTATATTTCTGCAATCTTCACCCTGATGTTTGCCTTGAACTACGCCCCTGCTGGGGGTGTGCAACGGGCACTTTCAATCTTGCTGACCTGTGTCATCGCCTCTGCCCCCTTACTGGCCATTGCGCTTATCACCTATGCTGGCTTTTTGTCGGCACGTGGCAGCGTCAGGGCCTGGGCCGAACGCAGACAAGACCGCCGCGCCCTTCGCCGCAAAGGCATCAAGATCGAAGGCCTCAAGCTGACCTGGAGCCAGCGCTTTCAGATATTGCGTCAAAGCCACTGGTTGCTTCCGCTTTTGCTGCTTTTGCTTTTGTCTTTGCGGGCGTTTTATTCTGGGTGATCGGCTTACCCGCAGACCTCACAGATAAAGAATTGTGCGGATGGCCTGTAAGCCGGGTTCTGTCCGGGTCTTGCGACCCTGGATGACCATTCCTCTGCCAGCCGTGTTACCACGGCGGTCAAGCTGCCAACCCGGGCCTCTGGGCTGAAAGATCCCTGCGGTGATATCCCTTTCGGGATCAACCCCGCACGAGGCCCCTATTCGGCATTGCTCCGGGTGGGGCTTGCCATACCGTTCCGGTTGCCCGGCCCGTGGTGGGCTTTTACCCCACCGTTTCACCATCACCTTGGCCTGCGCCTTGGGTAAACCCTTGGCACCAAGGCAGTCTCTTCTCTGTGGCGCTTTCCCTGGGGTTGCCCCCGCCGGGCGTTACCCGGCACCCTTCCTTCATGGAGCCCGGACTTTCCTCGAACGCATGCGCGCCCGCGGTCATCCAGCCATCCGCACGCAGCGGGGCATAGGCGCAAAGCGGCCCCAGTTCAACCCTCTTGCCACGCCCTGCACTTTGCGCGACCCTGCCGCCATGATGCCCGATCTTGTCGCCCCCCGCGCTGATCTTGCCTATTATGATCAGCAACGCATGACCCTGCCCCGCCCCGTCAGCCCGGCTGATGCCTGGACGCGCATCATGGCCAACCCCTTGCCGCTGCTGGCTCTGGCCTTCCGCATCCGCGATGCCGTGGCATCCCGCTTTGGCGTGCGGCGCATCGGCGGCTTTACCGGGCGCCGTGCCGAAAACCCAAAAGTCGGCGACCGGCTTGATTTCTTTACGGTTGAGCGCAGCGATGCAAATGCCCTGACCCTGACAGAGCGCGACCGGCACCTAGATGTCATGATCGCCGTCACCAGCGAAGGCTGCGATCTGGCGATCACGGCTTCGGTCATCACGCATAACCGCTTTGGCCGCCTGTATATGTGGCCCGTCGGCCCTGCCCACCGCCCGATCGTGCGCGCCATGCTGCGCCGCCTGAAGCGTGATCTGGAACAGCACCCCTAGGGCGCCGCCGCCTAAGCTGCCGGAAACCGCCCCGCCAGATCAGCCATCATCCCCGCATCCACCGCGTCCAACGGCCCCGTAGCCCATGGCCGGAACCGCAAGCGGAACGCCCGCAGGATCATGGCTTCATCCAGCGCCGGATAACCAAACCGCCCTGCCGCCGCCATGAACGCATCCCGCCCACACGGCACTGCCCCTTCTGGCCATACCGCCAAACCCGCCAGCGCCAGCCTGCGCCAGTCAAACCGCGGCCCCGGGTCGCCCTTGCGATCCGGCGCCATGTCCGAATGCCCGATCACCCCCGCAGGCCCGATTCCCCAGCGCGCCATGATGCCCGCCAGCAGCCCCTCCAGCCCCAGCATCTGCCTGTGCGCAAAGGGTGTTGCCCCGTCATTCGCCAGCTCAATCCCGATGGACCGCGAATTCACATCCCCCCGACCTGCCCACATGCCCGCCCCTGCATGCCATGCGCGCTTGTCCTCGGGCACAAGGGTGATCACCGTGCCATCCACATCAATCAGATAATGCGCCGAAACCTCGGCCACCGGGTCGCACAGCCGGGCCGCAGCAGCCGCACAGCTGGCCATGGCCGTATAGTGTATCACGATCAGGTCCGGGGTCAGCCCATCGCGCCGGTCACCGAAATTCGGCGACTGCATGCCAGATCAGTTCTGCACTGCGCGGAAGGGGCGCGGATCCCAGCTGCAAGCGAAACCATCGCCATCCGGATCAACACCCAGCCGGTCACGCTCTGGCCCGCCCCGTTCAAGAAACGCTTCCTGTGCCAGATCCGGGCTGCCGTATTTTGCGCAGGCACGCTCGGGGTTTGCCCCCAGACTTGACCGGCGATACATCTGCTGGCCCACGCCATGCGTTGTCGACAGCGCAAAGGCCACAATGTTTGGCCCCGTGTCAGACGGGCGTTGTGGCAGGGCCGTTGGCGGGATCACGGCATATTGCGCCCGGTTGCGCGCAATGCGTTCCGCATCGCTTTCAATCGTTTCGCGTGCAGAGACCGCGCCGAAATCCTGCTCATCCGAAATGCCGGTCGCCCCACTGATGGCCGCCACCTCACCCGATTCCTCGCGGATACCCGCAGGCGTGATGCCGCGTGGGCGATTGGGGTCTTCGCCACCAGCCAGCGACGGGTCAAAGGCCGTTGTTCCGCTCAACGGCGCGCCGGGAGAAACCGCTGGCGCAGCACCGCCCGCGTTCAGCGTTGCATTGATCCGATCCGTCGAAAAGCCCGTGTTGCCTGCCGGCGGCGTTGCTGATGGCACCGTTGGCAGGGCTACAGGCGGCGTCGGCGCCGCCGTCCCATTGCGCAAGGCTGCCTCACGCTGACGCAGATAGGTATTGTAATCCGTGAACCCCACGCCCGCGCCTGCGCCCGAATCTGGCACGGATGGCGCACAAGCCACCAAAGTGACAAGGGAAACCAGACAAACGGCAGCGCGAAATGTGGGCATTTTCTTCATTCTCAGGGCGTAAGGGGTGTTCGATTGCCGCCCTTACCACCATTTTTGCGGTTTGGCCACAAAGCCCGCGCTGCGTTCCAGAACATAAGCGTGATTGAGCAATTCCGCCTCTTCCCACGGCCGCCCGATCAGCTGCAACCCCAAGGGCAGGCCCGTGGCATCAAGACCCACCGGCACCGCCACCCCCGGCAGCCCCGCAAGGTTCACTGTGACCGTGAACACATCATTCAGATACATCTGCACCGGGTCGGCATTGGCCATCTCACCCAGACCAAAGGCCGCACTTGGCGTGGCCGGTGTCAGAATTGCATCCACGCCACCCGCGAAGACCTGCTCAAAGTCGCGCTTGATCAGCGCCCGCACTTTGCGCGCGCGGTTGTAATAGGCATCATAGAACCCGGCCGACAGCACATAGGTGCCCACCATCACACGCCGTTGTACCTCGCCGCCGAACCCTTCGGCGCGGGTTTTTTCATACATCTCGGTAATGCCGTCACCCGCCGCCAGCGTGGCGCGGTGGCCATAACGCACCCCGTCATAACGTGCGAGGTTGGATGACGCTTCCGCAGGCGCGATGACGTAATAGGCAGGCAGCGCGTATTTCGTATGCGGCAGGCTGATGTCACGCACCACGGCACCCGCATCACGCATCATCGCAATGCCCTTCTGCCACAGCGCCTCAATCTCTTCGGGCATGCCGTCCATGCGGTATTCGCGCGGAATACCAATCACCTTGCCGCGAATATCCCCCGTCAGCGCCGCCTCAAAGTCTGGCACCGGGATGTCGGCACTGGTCGAATCCTTCGGATCATGCCCTGCCATCCCTTGCAGGAAGATCGCCGCATCGCGCACCGATTTCGTCATCGGCCCCGCCTGATCCAGACTGGAAGCAAACGCCACAATCCCCCAACGGCTGACCCGCCCGTAGGTTGGCTTGATCCCAACAATCCCCGTGAACGCCGCAGGCTGGCGGATGGACCCGCCCGTATCCGTGCCCGTCGCCGCAAGGCACAGGTCCGCCGCCACCGCCGCCGCAGACCCCCCCGATGATCCGCCCGGCGTCAGTTGCCGCGCGTCAATCTTCCACGGATTGACCGCATTGCCATAGCAACTGGTTTCATTGCTGGACCCCATGGCGAATTCGTCCATGTTCAGCTTGCCCAGCATGACCGCACCTGCGCCAAACAGCTTGGCTGTCACCGTGCTTTCATATTCCGGCTTGAACCCTTTCAGAATGTTCGACGCCGCCTGTGACGGCACGCCCTTTGTGCAGAACAGATCCTTGATCCCCAAGGGAATGCCGCACAGATCAGGCGCATCGCCCCCCGCCTTTCTTGCAGCATCCAGCCGCGCATCCGCCGCCCGCGCCTGATCCAGCGCGATTTCCGGCGTCTTGTGCACAAAAGCGTTCAACCCGTCGCCCGCGTCAATTGCCGTAAGGCACGCCATCGTCAGATCAACCGCCGTGATCTCACCCTTGCGCAACGCATCACGCGCGGCTGCAATTGTCCATGTGTTCGCGCCGCCCATTATTCCACCACCTTCGGCACCGCGAAAAATCCCTCGCGCGCATCCGGCGCGTTCTTCAGCACGGCTGCCTGCTGATCACCATCCGTCACCACATCCGCCCGCCGTTTCAGGCGCATCGGCGTGACCGAGGTCATCGGTTCCACCCCCGTCACATCCACTTCGTTCAGCTGTTCCATGAACCCCAGAATGCCCGACAGCTTTTCCGCCAGCGCAGGCAAATCCTGCGGCTCTACCCGGATGCGGGCCAGTTTTGCCACCTTGCGCGCGGTTTCTGTATCAATCGCCATCGGCCACTCCTGATCTTGGTCCACCGTTTAGCCGCGCGTGGCCAAGGGTGCAAGCAAGCCTGTGGTGAGTTTTCTGAAACGGGCCGCCGTCCGCGGGGGCATCGAGCCCCCTTGAACGGCATTGCCATCGCACAAGCGACCGGTCGCGCGCATCGCCACCGTTGCCTGGGCCCCCAAAGCATGCTTGACCTGCTGCATTGCCCCGCCCCGGACCAATTCCATGACACAGCCCGCGCCCATATCACCCTACCATGCGCCCCTGATGGCCGTCGTCGATCAGATCTACGCCCGCAGCCCCGCCTGCGTGCCCAAAACCCTCGAGGTCTGCCAATGCCCCGTCTGCATGACACCCGAAACCCTGGCCGAGATCATTTCCACCCCCGTGCGTGCCCTGACGGCCGCCCACCTGAGCGAATACCGCAATTCCGCCCACGGCGTTCCGAACAACCCCGATGACTTGCGCGCCATGCTGCCCCGTTACCTAGACCTGATCGCACGGGATCAGTGGTTTGATGACGTGGGGCTTGGCGTGGACTTGCAGCGCTTTGGCGATGGCCGCATCACCCATGCCCCCCTGTTTGATCCCCGGACCGACGCCCTTTTGAACCAATGGGCCCATCTGATGATCCTGCACACAGGCTGGTCCGAAGCCGCAGGTCAGGATACAGACTACAGCCTGTTGCACCTGACCGAGGTGCTGATCGTGGGTGGCTGGCCCTGCACGGTCATCACATCCGCCCTTGACCTTGTCTTTACAGGTGATCACGGCCCGCAAGCCCTGCGGTCTTTTCTGCAACCGTTGGGCACCAACAGCATCAATTACGGGCATTTCGATTTCTGGGCTTTGCCCAGATACTGCACACACGCAATCCCTGACCTGCTAGAATGGCTCCGGTCCCTGCTTGCCCGTGACCTTGTCAAATCCATCCTGATGGACGTTGATCCCCTGACAGACCCTTGGGCCCGCGAACTGCTGTCCCGCGCGCCCACGCTGACCGTTGATGCCTTTGCCGCCCGCTAGCGCCGCCCCGCAAAGAACGCCTTCAGCAGCGCCTCTGCCTCGGCCCCTCCGATCCCCTCATACACCTGCGGCACGTGATGGCACTGCGCATGCGCAAAGACCCGCGCCCCCTGCGCTACCCCCCCGCTTTTCGCGTCCCCCGCCCCGTAATACAGCCGCGCAACCCGCGCCGATGCAATCGCCCCCGCACACATCGCGCAAGGCTCCAGCGTCACATACAGATCATGCCCCACCAGCCGCTCTGACCCAAGCGCCGCACAGGCCGCCCGGATCGCCAGCATTTCCGCATGCGCTGTCGGGTCGTTCAACTCGCGCGTCCGGTTGCCCGCCTGCGCCACCACCCGCCCCTCATGCACCACCGCCGCCCCTACCGGAACCTCGCCGCGCGCCCCCGCAGCCCGCGCTTCGGCCAATGCAATCTCCATAAAGGATTGAAACACGGCCAAACCCGCCCTTGCTGTTTTCTCTTTGTCCAAATACTCACCTTTTACCAACATCGCCACCCCGCGCCCCCGTGAAGGACACCGCACCATGGCCGAAACACCCAAATCCCCTCCTGCTGGCGACCGCATCGCCAAAGTGCTATCCCGCGCAGGCATCGCCTCACGGCGCGAGGCGGAACGCATGATCGAGGCCGGCCTTGTCACCGTCAACGGCAAGCCCATCACATCGCCTGCCCTGAACGTCCTGCCCACTGACCGCATCACCGTTGAAGGCAAACCCGTTGCCGCCGCCGAAGCGGCCCGCCTGTGGCTTTACTACAAACCCGAAGGGCTGGTCACATCCGCAGCAGATGAAAAGGGCCGCGAGACGGTGTTTGACAATCTGCCCGAAGACATGCCGCGCGTGATGTCCGTGGGCCGGCTTGACCTGAATTCCGAAGGCTTGCTGCTGCTGACCAATGATGGTGAGCTGAAGCGCCGCCTTGAATTGCCCTCCACCGGCTGGCTGCGCAAGTACCGTGTGCGCGTCAAGGGCAACCCGACGGATGTTGATCTGGAGCCCCTGCGCAAAGGCATCACCATTGATGGTGAACGCTTTCAGCCGATGACCGTGTCGATGGACCGGCATCAGGGTGCCAATGCCTGGCTGACCGTGGGCCTGCGCGAAGGGCGCAACCGCGAAATCCGCCGCGCCATGATGGCCATCAACCTGACCGTGAACCGCCTGATTCGTGTCAGTTACGGCCCCTTCCGCCTTGGCGAAATGGAACCCGGCCAGGTTGAGGAAGTGCGCCCCAAGGTGCTGCGCGATCAGCTGGGCCTGTCCGAGGCCCCCGAGGCCAAACCCGCCCGCGCCGCGAACACCAGACCGGGCAGCGCAAAACCACAGGCGGACAAACCACGGGGGGACAAACCACTGGGGGGCAAACCACTGGGGGGCAAACCAACCGGCGAAACCTGCTGCCACAACGGCAGGGGGTGGCACATCGCAACCCGTGGGTGACCCATCCAAGCGCCCCGCGGGGATTACCGAT
>JBJOQW010000228.1:0-10511 GCA_046049665.1 Pseudomonadota bacterium
CGCCGCCGCACCCACGACATACATGATGGAAAACAGCCAGATAAACCGCATGCGCCCACCCGTGCGGTCGGCCACAGCGCCCAGCAAAGGCGACGCAATGGCAATGACAAGCCCGGCAAAGCCAATGCCATAACCCCAGACAGATTGCGCGGCACTGCCATCGCCCATGATGCTGGCCATGTAGGGGGCAAAGATGAAGGTCAGCAGCAGCGTGTTGTAAGGCTGGCTGGCAAAGTCAAAGAAGTACCAGCCCCAGATGCGCTTTTTTGCGGTTGTCATGCCCTGCCCCTGTGTTTTGCTGATCAAGCCTGAAAAGCCCCCATCTGGCAAGCGTCACCGCAGGGGCGGCCAGGGGCGCGCACCTTCGGCCGCGATCCAGCCTTGCACCCAATCGGGCAAAGGCGCGCTTGGCGTGTCGATGCCAAGCGCCTTTGTGGCCTGCGCGGGCGTGACGATGCCGCCCTTGCCCACAATCGCCGCGCGCAGAAGCATGTGGCTGGTGCATTCCTCACCGCGCCAGAAGCTTTGCTCCAGATAGAAGAACTTCTCATCCCAGCCGATGCAGCGGCTGACCATCGTCACCTTCTGAAACACAGTCAGGCGGCGGCGGTAGCGTGTTGTATTGCCTGCCACGGTCAGCCCCCAGCCTTGTTCGGCCACGCCTTTGACAAGGCCGATGCGCGCAAATAGCGGCAGACGCCCCAGATCAAACAGCGTCAGCGTTCGGCCGTTGTTCAACTCGCGCCACGGGTCCAGATCCCATGGCCAGATACGGTGGGTCGAGACATGCGCATCAAACAGGCCAAGGGGCGGCGCTTTACGGAATTTCAGCACTTCCTTGGCAAGACGAAAGAACGGATACATCGACGGCCCCCTTTTGCCCTGCATGGCGCGCTCTGCGGCCAATGGTCAAGCGGAACGCGGCGGAAGACTGTTGCCGTGGCGGGCAGATAAAGATAGCTGTGACACAACAGATGGTGGTTTCGGAGCCTACATGACCAGCCCTATAGGATTGCTTTTCGACATCGTCTGGGTTGTCATTCTGGCGCATGTGATCGTGAGCTGGCTGATCAACTTTCAAGTGCTGAACCTGCGCCAGCCGCAGGTCGCGCAAGTCTGGGGTCTGCTGAACCGCATGGTCGAGCCGATCTATGGCCCGATCCGGCGCATGCTGCCACCCATGGGCGGGCTTGATCTGGCACCGCTGATTGCAATCATCATCCTGTTCGTGCTGCGTGATGTGCTGACGCGCTATACCGGGCTGATGTGACAGACCCCACGGAACTGCTGCATTCGGTTTTTGGCTTTCCGGCATATCGTCCGGGACAGGCCGAGATTGTGGATGCCGTACTGGCCGGGCGCAACACCTTGGCCATCATGCCAACGGGCGGGGGGAAATCCCTGTGTTTTCAGCTGCCTGCGCTGTGCCGTGATGGTGTGACAGTGGTGATTTCGCCTTTGATTGCGCTGATGCGTGATCAGGTGCGCGCGTTGAAGGCGGCGGGGGTCGAGGCGGGGGCGCTGACATCAGGAAATACCGAGGATGAGACGGAAGAGGTGTTTGCGGCACTGGACGCGGGGCGGCTGAAGCTGTTGTACATCGCGCCGGAACGCCTTGCTGCGGGGGCGACGTTGCCCATGCTGCGGCGCATCAACACCACGCTGATTGCAGTGGATGAAGCGCATTGCGTCAGCCAGTGGGGCCATGATTTCCGGCCGGATTACCTGCGCATCGGCGAATTGCGCCGCACCTTGGCTGTGCCTTTGGCGGCCTTTACGGCCACGGCAGATGAGGAAACGCGGGCCGAGATTGTGACGCGCCTGTTTGATGGCAAACCACCCGATACATTCTTGCGCGGGTTTGACAGGCCGAACATCCATCTGGCCTTTGCCGTCAAGAACAACCCGCGCGATCAGCTGATGGCCTTTGCCTCGGCACGCAAGGGGCAGGCGGGCATCATCTATTGCGCGGCGCGCGCGCGGACCGAAGCCATTGCGCAGGCCCTGCGCGAAGGCGGCCATGCGGCCTGCCATTACCATGCCGGGATGGATGCCGATGAACGCCGCCGGGTGGAAATCCGGTTTCAGCAGGATGATGGTCTGATCGTGGTGGCGACGGTGGCCTTTGGCATGGGCATCGACAAACCGGATATCCGCTGGGTGGCACATGCCGACCTGCCAAAGTCAATCGAGTCTTATTATCAAGAGATTGGCCGGGGTGGGCGCGATGGGGCCGCGGCAGAAACGCTGACGCTGTATGGGCCAGATGACATTCGCCTGCGCCGCAGCCAGATTGACGAAGGGCTGGCACCGCCCGATCGGAAGGCAGCAGACCATGCGCGGCTGAATGCGCTGTTGGGGCTGGCCGAGGCAACGGGGTGCCGCCGTGAGGTCTTGCTTGGATATTTCGGTGAGGAATCAGGCCCTTGCGGCAACTGCGATCTGTGCGACAGGCCGGTTGATGTGTTTGATGCCACGGACGCGGTGCGCAAGGCGCTGTCGGCGATATTGCGGACGGGCGAATACTTTGGCGCGGGGCACCTGATTGACATTCTGACCGGTAATGCGACGGCCAAGGTGCGCGAACGCGGGCATGATGCCTTGCCGACCTTTGCGGTGGGGCGCGATCTTTCCAAGGCTGCTTGGGGGGCGGTATTCCGGCAGATGATGGGGCGTGATCTGATCCGGCCCGATACGGAACGCTTCGGGGCGCTGCGCATGACGGAAGCCGCGCGCCCGATCCTGCGGGGGGAAGAAACAATTGCGCTGCGGCGCGATACGATCAACGGTGCGGTGGCGCGTGTGCAGGTAAAAACCCTTGTTTCCGAAGAGGATGCACCGCTGTTGTCAGCGCTGAAAGCCAAACGCCGGGCGCTGGCCGAGGCGGCGGACGTGCCGGCCTATGTGGTCTTTCCAGACCGGACGCTGATTGAAATGGCGGAACGCAAGCCCGCCAATCTGGACGAGATGATGGGCATTACGGGCGTGGGCGCGAAGAAGCTGGAAAGCTATGGGGCGGCGTTTCTGGCAGTGATCACGGGGGCGGACGTGCAGGCGCTGCACCCGGCGCGGCGGGCCTTGGTGGGCAGCGCGGAAGGTGCTGTCTTTGACCGGCTGGCCGAAGTGCAGCTTGCGCTTGCGCGCGGCGAGGATGGCACGGGCAAATACCTGTCCTGCACCCATTCAACCTTGCGCCAGATCGCCGAAAGGCGGCCCTCAACCCTGTCGGAAATGCACCACATTCAGGGGATGGGTGAACTGAAGATCGAGCGGTTCGGCGAGGCGTTTCTGGCAGTGCTGCGCGATGCGTAAGTGCCTGCGAACGCTATGGTAATCTGCCGGCCCTTGCTGAATTCCGCAGTCTTTTTCCCGTCTTCCTTGCGTCTTCTTTTCGTCTCTACGCGCGCTATGAAATCGAATCATTAACCATGTTTTCGGGCGATTGGGCAAATCGGCGGTCTGGGGGCGTTTTGGGTTGATCTTGGGGGCCGCTAGGATACATCCCAAGTCTGGTTGAACGGAGTTTTCGATGCTGACCGTGATTTCACCTGCCAAGAAGCTGGACCTGACGCCGCTTGACCTGCCCGACGGGCTGGAGCCGACGGTGCCGGTGTTTGCGGCCGAGGCAAGTGCGCTGGCAAAGGTGGCGCGCAGGTTGACGGTGGCAGAGTTGCAGGCGCTGATGGGCATATCCGAGGCGCTGGGGCGGTTGAACCGCGACAGGTTCAAGGCGTTCGACACGGCGCCCGAAGCAATTAAACCGGCGGCGCTGATGTTTGATGGCGATACCTATGCGGGGCTGGAGGCGAAAACGCTGGGGCCGGATGCGCTGCGCTATGGGCAGGGGTATTTGCGCATTCTGTCAGGGTTGTATGGGCTGCTGCGGCCACTGGACGCAATCCAGCCTTACAGGTTGGAAATGGGCAGCAGGCTGGCTACGCGGCGGGGGGCATCCTTGTATGACTGGTGGGGCAAGCGGATTGCGCAGGCCTTGCGGGCGGATGCTGATGCGGCGGGCACGGGGGTGCTGCTGAACTGTGCATCGGTGGAATATTTCGGGGCGGTTGATCTGCGGGCCCTGAAGCTGCGGGTGGTGACGCCGGTATTTCTGGAAGACCGGGAAGGCGGGGCAAAGACGATCAGCTTTCTGGCGAAACGGGCGCGGGGGGCGATGGCGCGGTTCGTGATGGAGCACCGGCTGACCGATCCGGATGATCTGCGCGGGTTTGGGATGGGCGGCTATGCCTTTGATGCTGGGCAGTCGTCGGGTGACCGGATGGTCTTTGTGAACCGCTCCGTTCAGGATGCGGCGGCCTGATCATCGGTAATCGGGTGTGCGCCGGGTGGGCAGTGCGCGGCGAGGGTTGCGATGATGGTGGTCTTGCGCAGGGGTTTGGTCATGTATTCGTCAATGCCAGCGGCAAGAATGCTTTCGGAATCGCCATCCATGGCATGAGCAGTCAGCGCGATGATGGGCACGCGGGCGGCAGACCTGCCTTCGGCCGCACGGATCGCGCGGGCGGCATCACGGCCATCAAGCCCAGGCATTGAGATATCCATGAAGATCAGATCGGGGTGGGTGGTCTTGAACAGCGCTACCGCCTCGACCCCGTCGTTGGCAAAGGTCAGTTCGATCGGCAGGTTCTGCACCATTTTGCGGAACACAAGCTGATTGGTGCGGTTGTCTTCGGCCGTCAGCACACGCATGGGGCGCAAGGTGCCCGCCGGGGGGGGCGCCGGGACAGGCAAAGGGGGCGCCGGGGGCAGCACAAGGCTGTGCAGGCGGCGGTAAAGTTCGGCGCGCAGCAGGGGTTTTTGCAGGACCGTGGTCACAACATCACGGTTGATGTCTGCAGTGATGGCCGATGACAGTAGTACGATGGGGATGGCGAGGTTCTGCGCGCGAATGGCCGACGCAAGGGTGACGCCGTCCATGTCGGGCATGTAGTGATCAGTGATGATGACATCAAAGGCGGCATCAGCAGACAGCGTGGCCAGTGCATCAGCCCCTGACCGGCACAGCGTGACATCAATGCCGCAAGGGGCAAGCTGGCGTTCAAGAATGGTGCGATTGATGAATTGATCGTCAACGACAAGCACGCGGTGAATGTTATGCGGCATTGGTGGTGGTTCGGCTTCTTCGGCGACAGGCAGGGGCAGGCGGAAGCCAAAATTCGACCCGCGGCCCAGTTCGCTGTCAACCCAGACGGCACCGCCCATACGTTCGACAAGCTGTTTGGTAATGGCAAGACCCAGACCGGTGCCTTCAAACTTGCGGTTCGCGGCTGATTCGACCTGATTGAATTCACCAAAGACATGGGCTGTGTCGGCTTCGGCAATGCCGATACCGGTGTCTTCGACGTTGATGTGCAGCTGTTGAAAGCCTGGTTCGGATTCAAGGCCGACAACGCGAATGATGACGTGGCCCTTTTCGGTGAATTTGACGGCATTGCCGATCAGATTGGTCAGCACCTGCCGGATGCGGCCGGGATCGCCGACAAAGCGGGTGGGCAGGAACATGTCAAAGTCAATGAGCAGATCAATTCCCTTGCTGCGGGCACGGGGTTGCAGCAGCATGGCAACTTCGTGAATAGTGCGTTCAAGATCAAAGGGTTCTGGGTGGAGTGTCAGGCGCTCAGCCTCAATCTTCGAGTAATCCAGAATGTCATTGATGATGACAAGAAGCGCTTCGCCGGAAGACCGGATGGTTTCGGCAAACAGGCGCTGGTCTTCGGTCAGGGCGGTTTCGCACAGAAGTTCGGCCATGCCGACAACACCGTTCATGGGGGTGCGAATCTCATGCGTCATGTTGGCGAGGAAGGCGGATTTGGCGCGATTTGCAGCCTCGGCGGCGCGGCGGGCCTGTTCCAAGGCGGCTGTCTGTTCCTTCAGATCGGTGATGTCGCCGCGCAGGCAGACACGGCCACCATCGGATGTTTCACGATCATGGCGGCGGATCCAGCGACCTGAATCTGTCTTGAACGCTTCATCACCGCCAGCGGTGCGGTGCCATTGCAGGCGTTCTTGCAAATGTTCGGCTTCGCGCCCCAGACCTTCGGGGTACAGGCCAAGATCAAGCCCACGCTGAAAGATTTCAGTGACGCTGATGCCGGGTTGAATGATGTCAGCCAGTTCGGGAAACAGTTGGCGATAGCGGTCATTGGCCATGACAAGGCGTTCGTCCCGGTCAAACACGGCGAAGCCGTCAGACAACGCCTCAATCGCCGAGCGCATGCGCATTTCGGCGGTGATATCCTGCATCAGGATGACGACATCGCCATCACGCGTGCGCTTGTCATGCAAGTGCAGCCAGCGGCCGCTGGACAACTTCAAGGTTGCGGGGGTACCGGTGCCTTCGTCCCAACGGGCGAGCATCTCTGCAACCCAGTCGCGCACGGGTGCATCGCCGATTTCGATCACGCCGGATTCGCCAGCGGCGATGAGCAGTTCGGTGTAGAACACGCCTTCTACAATATCGACGCCGGGAAAGGATTGGCGAAAGGCGGTGTTGGCGGTGACAAGCCGCAGGTCATTGTCAAAGATGGCAAAACCGTCATGCAGGCTATCGATGCAATCAAGCAGGCGACGCTCTGCCATAACTGCCGTGGTGTGGGCGCGGTCAAGGTCGCCGACGTAGCGGTCGGCCTGGCCTTTCAAGGTGGCCGCTTCAGACATGGCGGACTGGGCGACGCTGCGGTGTTCGACCATCTGGTTGAACAGGGCGCGTGCGTGCAGAGCCAGCTTTTCGTTGGCGGCAAAAAGTTCGCGGCTTTTCTGTTGCAGCAGGCGTTCGGCGGCCAGACGGCCGCGTCTTTCCATAGCAAGGCGTTCGCCGATGTCGCTGTCCATCTTCATCCGCAGAATTATTTTCGAGCGCCACCATGGAACAGGCAGATGAAAACCGTCTTAACAGAAATCGGCCTGGGTCAGGTTCTGCGACCTTGCGAAAACAGGCAGGTGCATGCGACGATGCAGGTATTGTTTAGGATGGAGGTTTTTATGCGCGCGCTGGTTCGTTTCGGCTGGGTCATGGCAGTTTTGGGGTATGGCGGGGCGGTCCTTGCACAGGATGTGGTGCCGGACGCGCGCTTTGCGATGCAGCAGGATATCGATCTGCCGGGGGGCGACATCGCGCAGATGTTCGACACAACACTGGAGGCCTGCCAGACAGCCTGCAGCGTGAATCAGTCGTGTGAGGCGTTCACCTTCAACACACGCAATGGCAGCTGCTTTTCCAAGGCAGGGCCGGGGGCGGGTGAGTTCTTTGTGGGCGCGGTATCGGGGATGGTGCTGAAGGCGGATGCGGGGGCGGAAGGGCTGGCCACGCAGCGGGCGGCAGAGATGGCATTCCTGCAGGGCTGGGATATCGGGCAGGCGACGGCGCAGGCCGGGGAAATGGGCACGCGGCATTATGTGAATGGCTGGACGGTGCAGGATTTGCGGGCATCGGCGGCGGAATACGAAGGCAACGGCGATCTGGTGGGGGCGGTGAACCTGACGGGTGCGGCGGTTGTGCTGACAGACAGCGCGGATGACTGGTCAGCCTATGCGCAGCGGCTTGCAGTGGCGGGCGGGGTTTCGGGCGATTTCCAGCAGTACTACCGCGATCAGGCGGTTTATGCAGGCATCAACGCCTATCTGCGCAGCGGCAATGCGGGCCAGCAACACAGCATTCTTGTGGACCTTGCGCTGGCGTTTGAACAGGTTGGCCGGGGGCGGGAAATGGTGGGGGCCTTGCGGGCGGCGCAAGGCAAACAGGGGCGCGATGATACGGCGGCGCTGCTGGATGATGCGATCGGCAAATACGGCTTCCGCATTATCGAAACGACGGTGCAGGCCAACAGCGCACGCCCCAAGATTTGCGCGACCTTCAGCGAAACGCTGGCATCGGATGCAGATTTTGGCACATTCGTGCAGTTGGATGATGCGGGGCTGACGGTGGTGTCTGACGGGTATCAGACATTGTGCGTCGAGGGTGTGCAGCATGGCGTGCGCTATGGCCTGACGTTCCGCGAAGGGCTGCCCGCGCAAGATGGGCAGCAATTGGCGAAATCGGTGGAGATCAGCCAATATGTGAATGATCGGGCGGCCGGGGCGCGGTTCCCAAGCCGGGCCTATGTGCTGCCGCGTTCTGCGGATGCGGGCATTCCGATTGAAACGGTGAACACCGATAAGCTGGACCTGACGCTGTTCCGGGTGACGGACCGCAATGCGCTGCGGTCGATGCAGGATTACTACTTTGGCCAGAACCTGCAGGATTACGCCGAGGATGTGTTTGCAGACAATATCGGCACGGAAATCTGGACGGGTGAGGCGACGGTTGGCCTGGATGTGAACAAGGACGTGCTGACGCGCTTGCCCTTGGGCGAGGCCTTGGCGGGGCAGGCGCCTGGGATTTACGCGCTGAAGGCGGCGATTCCGGGGGCGGACGCCTATGAAAATCCGCCAGCCTGGCAGTGGTTTGTGGTGACGGATCTGGGTCTGACGACCATGTCGGGCATTGATGGCCTGCATGTGTTTGTGCGGGGCCTTGGCGATGCAGGGGCGAAGGCTGGCGTGACGGTGGATTTGCTGAGCACCGGGAATGAGGTGCTGGGGTCGGCTGTGACGGATGCGCTGGGCTATGCGCGCTTTGATGCGGGCCTGACGCGGGGCACGGGCGGGGCAGAGCCAGCCATGGTGATCGTGCGGGAAGGGGATGCGGATATGGCGTTCCTGTCGCTGACGGACCCGGAGTTTGATCTGTCAGACCGGGGGGTTGAGGGGCGCGAGGCATCGCCGCCCTTGGATGTGTTCCTGACAACAGACCGGGGGGCCTACCGTGCGGGCGAGACGGTTTATGCGACGGCACTGGTGCGTGATCCGCAGGTGGCGGCGGTGCCTGACCTGCCGTTGACGGCAATCTTCTATCGGCCGGATGGGGTGGAATATTCGCGTGCGGCGGTGGTGGATATGGGGGCTGGGGGGCATGTGTTCCAGCTGCCGGTGGCGGGCAATGCGCCGCGGGGTGTGTGGCGGCTTTCGGTTTATGCAGACCTGGAGGCGGGGGCCTTGGCTAGCGAGACGGTGCTGGTCGAGGACTTCCTGCCAGAGCGGATTGATTTCGATCTGACGCTGGATGAGGCGCCGATCACGCTGGATTCTGTGCCGATGCTGACAGTGGATGCGCGCTATCTGTTCGGGGCGCCGGGGGCGGACCTTGCGATTGAAGGTGAGGTGGCGCTGGCACAATTGGGGGCGTTGGAGGCGTTTCCGGGCTATCGCTTTGGTCGGCATGACGGGCCGTTTGCGGGCGGGCTGGAGCCTATCGTAGGCGGGCGCACGGATGCCAGCGGGCAGGCGGTGATAGGCCTGACGATGCCTGCGGTGGAAGATGCGGGCGTGCCGTTGCAGATGACGGCGACGGTGCGGGTGGCGGAAGGGTCTGGTCGGCCGGTTGAGCGGGTGGTGACGCGGGCGGTGGTGCCAGCGGGCGACATGATCGGGGTGAAGCCCTTGTTTGATTTCGTGGTGCCGGAAGGTGAGGTGGCGCGGTTTGATCTGGTGGGGGTCAGCCCGGAACTGACGGCGGTGCCGATGGAGGTGACATGGGCGCTGACGCGGATCAACACGGATTACCAGTGGTATCAGGCGGATGGAAACTGGTCATGGGAGCCAGTGGTAACACGCACGCCAGTGGCAGATGGTGAGGCAACGCTGGCAGCAGGGCCAACGGGGATTACAGCGCCAGTGGAATGGGGCGAGTATGAGCTGGTGGTGACGCGGAAGGGGGCCAAAACGGCCACGTCGATGACGTTCTATGCGGGCTGGTATGCGCCAGCGGATGTGGAAAGCACGCCGGATACGCTGGAGCTTTCTCTGGACAAGCCCGCCTATGCGCCGGGTGATGTGGCAACCTTGCGCATCGTGCCTCGGGCGGCGGGGGTGGCGCTGGTGACGGTGCTTTCGAACCGCTTGGTGGCGATGCAGGCGGTTGAGGTGGTGGAAGGTGAAAACCTGATTCAGTTGCCGGTGACGGATGAATGGGGGGCTGGCGTCTATGTCACAGCCTCGGTCCTGCGGCCGATGGATGTGGCGGCAGGGCGCAATCCGACACGGGCGATGGGGCTGTCTTATGCAGCGGTGGCTCCGGGTGCGCGTCAGTTGGGCGTGGCGGTTGAGGTGGCGGCAGAGGCGGCACCACGGGGTGCGCTGGATGTGGCGGTGAAGGTGGATGGGGTGGCTGTGGGCGATGTGGCCTATGTCACGCTGGCGGCTGTGGATGTGGGCATCCTGAACCTGACGGGGTTCGAGGCACCTGATCCATCCGCGCATTACTTTGGTCAGCGCAAGCTGGGTGTTGGCATCCGCGATGTCTACGGGCGGTTGATTGACGGGCTGAATGGCGCGCAAGGCGCTGTGCGGTCTGGTGGCGATGCGGGGGCGCAGGCGAACCTGCAGGCACCACCGCCGACAGAAGAGCTGGTGGCCTATTTCGAAGGGCCGATTACGGTGGGGCCGGATGGCTATGC
>JBJOQW010000229.1:0-4673 GCA_046049665.1 Pseudomonadota bacterium
CCTGCGGGCACAAGCCAGCCGACATCGGGCGTGACGAGTTCGGGCACGCCTGCGATGGATGTGGCGATGATCGGGCGGCCAGCGGCCATGGCCTCCATCACCACGACGGGCAGACCTTCGGCAAAGCTGGGCAAGATCAGGGCGGTGGCAGCGGCAAGGGCCGTGCGCACGCCGGCCTCATCCTGCCAGCCGGCAAAGGTGATCTGGTTTTGCAGGCCAAGGGCGGCGGTGCGCGATTGCAGGTCGGCGCGCAGGGGGCCGTCACCGACAAGGGTGAGGTGAAGGTGGGGGCAGGTCTGGCGGGCAAGGGCCACAGCTTCGATCAGCAGGGGAAAGCCCTTTTGTTCGGCAAGGCGGCCGATGGCAACCAGATGCGGGCCGCCGGTTGGCAAGGGGGCAGGGTCAGGAAAGCGCCATGGCTCAATCCCGCAATGCACGACATGGATGCGGGGCCAATCGGGCAGGGCGGCCCAGCGGCTGAGCTGGCTGCGGCCATAGCTGGAGATGGCCACGGCAAAGGCGGCGCGGTGCAGTTTGGCGGGCAGGGACAGGGCCAAGGGGGCATCAAACTCTTCAGGGCCATGGGTTGTAAAACTGAAAGACGGGCCGCCAAGCGCATGGGCCAGCATGGCGACTGTGGTTGAATTTGTGCCAAAATGCGCGTGCAGATGCGGGATGCGCAGATCGTAGCAGCGCTGGGCGACCACGGCAGCTTCGGCCAGATAGACCATGTGGCGCGCCCGATCATTCGCGGCCACGCCGCAGCGCCATGCAAGGCGCAAGGCGGCCAGGCTGCGGGCGGGGCGGCGGATCATCCAGCCAAGCGCTACCTTTGCCATGGCCCAGAACCCTGCCTTCAGCACATGTTCGGTGCGCGCGTCTTCGGCGATATCGGCGGGGTCGACCAGTTCAGCCGCGGCCGAGCGCATGGCAAAGCGGTGCACATCCCAGCCAAGCCTCTCCAGCGCCTGAATTTCGCGCCGGATGAAGCTGTGCGAGGCACGCGGGTAAGTGTTGACAAGATAGGCGAGTTTCAAGGCGCAGCGTCCGTGTGGCAGGCCCCATGCCATAGGGCGCAACGCTGCAGGTTGCAAAGCCTTTGCGCCGTGGGGCGATTGACGCCATAAGAGGCGTGACCTAAGGGTCGCGCTATGGCGGAAAAACCCATCTCTTCTGGCCTTTTCAGGCGTGCCTTGCAGGGGGGTGCGCTGACCGCGGGGTCCTATGCCCTGGCCCAGGCTGCCCGGTTGGCGGCAAACTTGATTCTGGCACGGCTGCTGTTTCCCGAAGCCTTTGGCGTGATGGCGCTGGTGACGGTGTTTCTGGTGGGCCTTGCGATGTTTTCGGACGTGGGCATTGGTCCGGCCATCAGCCAAAGCGCGCGCGGCGATGATCCGGATTTTCTGAACACGGCCTGGACGATCAATGTGCTGCGGGGCGCGCTTTTGTGGGCGCTGTCCTGTGCGGTGGCGCTGCCCTTGGCGCAGTTTTACGCAGCACCCGAACTGGCGCAGCTGTTGCCCGTGGCGGGGCTGACACTGTTGATTGCCGGGTTCAACCCGACGCGGATTGACACGGCCCAGCGGCATCTGGCCTTGGGCCGGGTGACGGCGCTGGATCTGCTGTCGCAACTGATCGGCATTGTGGCGATGGTGGTGCTGGCCTATGCGATGCGGTCGGTCTGGGCGCTGGTCATCGGGTCTTTGATCGGCGCGCTGGCCAAGCTGGCGCTGATGTGGGTGATGCTGCCGGGCGCGCGCAACCGGTTCCGCTGGGAGGGGGATGCCGCGCGGGCGCTGATCCATTTCGGCAAATGGATATTCCTGTCCACGGCCTGCGGGTTTCTTCTGGCGCAGGGCGACAAGGCGATTTTCGGGGCTTACCTGAGCCTTGAGGAGCTGGGCATTTACAACATCGGCTATTTTCTTGCGTCTTTTCCCATTCTGCTGGGCGGCGCAATGACGGGGCGCATTCTGTTGCCGCTGTACCGCGATCACCCGCCGGGGGCATCGCCTGCAAATGCAGCGCGGATGGCGCGGCTGCGCAGGGGCATTTCGGTGGGCCTTGTCGGGTTGCTGACGCTGCTTGCACTTGGCGGGGTGGCGCTGGTGGGGATGCTGTATGATGCGCGCTACGGCGGTGCGGGGGCTGTGGTGGTGGCAGTGGCCTGTGTGCAGATGGTGGCCGTGCTGGGCATGACCTATGATCAGGCGGCACTGGCGGCGGGCAATGCGCGGGGGTATTTCCTGTTGATTGCGGCCAAGGCAGCGTTGCAGACCGTTGCGCTGATTGGTGGCATGGTCTGGGCGGGGCTGGGCGGTGCGCTGCTGGCGCAAGGCGTGGCGCTGGTGCTGGCGCATGGGCTGATTGTATGGCTGGCGCGGCGGCACGGAGCGTGGGATGCAAGGCATGATCTGGTGATGGGGGCCGTGGTGGCATGTGTGGTGGCGCTGGCGGTCTGGTGGCATGGGGCTGCGCTATCAGGCTTGTTCATCTGACCCGATTTCCGTCTGTTTTTGGCCATTTTCCTGCGCTATGCGCGGGGGCGACGAGAAGGGTGCGGCATGCAGATTGAACAGACGGCTTTGGATGGTGTGGTGATCCTGACCCCGCAACGCTTTGGCGATGCGCGGGGGTGGTTCAGCGAAACGTGGAATGCCGTGCGCATGGCTGCGGCAGGATTTGATCTGCAGTTCGTGCAGGACAACCATTCGATGTCAGCCGAAGTGGGCACCCTGCGCGGTCTGCATTACCAACGCCCGCCCCATGCGCAGGACAAGCTGGTGCGCTGCACCAAGGGTGCGATTTTTGATGTGGCGGTGGATTTCCGGGCCGGATCGCCCACCTATGGCAAATGGGTGGGGGTAGACCTGACGGCAGAAAACGGGCGGCAGCTTTTGGTGCCCAAGGGCTTTCTGCATGGCTTTGTGACGCGGACGAAGGACACCGAGGTGCAATATAAATGCACCGATGTCTATGCGCCCGATTGTGACGGTGGCATCCGCTGGGATGACCCGGATATCGGCATCAACTGGGGTGTTTCGGCGCCCATCCTGTCGGCCAAGGATGCGGTGGCGCCCCTGTTGCGCGATGTGGTCAGCCCGTTTGGCGGTGCTGCATGAAGCTGTTGGTGACAGGTGGGGCGGGGTTCATTGGGTCTGCCGTGGTGCGGCAGGCGGTGGCGCGCGGGCACGAGGTGGTGAACCTGGACATGCTCACTTATGCGGCCAATCTGGCCAATGTGGCGGGGGTTTCGGCCAGCAATCTTTACACATTCGAACAAGCCGATTTGCGCGACAGGGCGGCGCTGGACCGGGTTCTGGCCACGCATGCGCCGGATGCGGTGATGCATCTGGCGGCGGAAAGCCATGTGGACCGCAGCATTGATGGGCCTTCGGATTTCATTGAAACGAACGTCACAGGCACGTTCAACCTGCTGGAGGCTGTGCGCAGCCATTGGGTGGCACGCGGGCGGCCTGAGGGGTTCCGCTTTCACCATATCAGCACGGATGAGGTGTTCGGCAGCCTTGGGGCCACGGGCAAGTTCACGGAAACCACGCCATATGATCCGCGCAGCCCCTATTCGGCATCCAAGGCGGCATCAGACCATCTGGTGCGGGCATGGCATGAAACCTATGGCCTGCCGGTGGTGCTGACGAATTGTTCGAACAATTACGGCCCTTACCATTTCCCGGAAAAACTGGTGCCGGTGGTGATCCTGAACGCCCTGCATGGCCGCCCCGTGCCGGTCTATGGCGCGGGCGAGAACGTGCGCGATTGGCTTTATGTCGAGGATCACGCGGATGCGCTGCTGTGTGTGCTGGAAAAGGGCCCGGTGGGGCGCAGCTACAACATCGGCGGCGAGAATGAGGTGCGAAATATTGATCTGGTGCGCATGATCTGCACGCTGCTGGATGAGATGCGCCCGGACGGCGCACCGCATGCACGGCTGATTACCTTTGTGACAGACAGGCCGGGGCATGATGCGCGCTATGCGATTGACCCGACGCGTATCCGCGAAGAGCTGGGCTGGCGGCCGTCGGTGACGCTGGAAGAAGGGCTGCGGCGCACGGTGCGCTGGTATCTGGACAACGAGGCGTGGTGGCGCCCTTTGCTTGACCGTCAGGGCGTGGGCACGCGACTGGGGACCAAGGCATGAATATCCTGATGTTCGGAACCACAGGGCAAGTTGCGACTGAGGTTTTGCGGCGGGCACCTGCAGGCGTTTCCGTGCAGGCCATGGGGCGTGATGTGGTGGACCTGTCGGATGCGGCGGCCTGTGCAGAACTGGTCATGGGCACGGATGCGGATGTGGTGCTGAACGCGGCCGCCTGGACAGCGGTGGACAAGGCGGAAACCGAGGAAGCGGCGGCGCTGGCGGTGAACGGTGCGGCCCCCACGGCCATGGCGCGGGCGGCGGCGCGGCGGGGATTGCCGTTTGTGCATATCTCGACCGATTATGTGTTTGACGGCGCGGGTGAGCGGGCCTTCAGGACCACCGATGCAACGGGGCCCTTGGGGGCCTATGGGCGCACAAAGCTTGCGGGCGAACATGGCGTGCGGGCTGCGGGCGGGCGGCATGTGATCATGCGCACGTCATGGGTGTTTTCGGCGCATGGCGCGAACTTTCTGAAAACCATGCTGCGGCTGGGGGCCACGCGCGACAGCCTGAA
>JBJOQW010000230.1:0-22215 GCA_046049665.1 Pseudomonadota bacterium
GGTCTGGTCGGCCATGGGCGAACAGCTGCGCCGCCTGCGCGACGCCGGGATTCCCTATGATGTCACGCCGGGTGTGCCATCCTTTGCCGCCGCTGCCGCCACGCTTGGGGCAGAGCTGACGCTGCCGGGGCTGGCGCAATCGGTCGTGCTGACACGCACCGAAGGGCGGGCCACGCCCATGCCTGCGCGCGAAACGCTGGCGGCATTCGGGGCCACAGGGGCCACGCTTGCGTTGCATCTGTCCATTCACCTGACAGACAAGATCGTGGCTGACCTTGCACCGCATTACGGGCTGGATTGCCCGGTGGCCGTGGTCTGGCGCGCAAGCTGGCCGGATCAGCGCATCATCCGGGCAACGCTGGGCACATTGGTGGCGGCCATTCCGCCCGCGGTGGACCGTACGGCGCTGATCCTGATCGGTCCTGCGTTGGCCGCCGAAGGCTTTGCCGAAAGCCGCCTTTATGCAGGGGATTATGACCGGCGCTATCGCCCCGTTGGTACCGACCCACGCTTTCCGGGCACAGGATCATGACACCCGGCCTTGTCATCTCAGCGCCCTCATCCGGGGCGGGAAAGACCACGCTGATGCTGGGCCTGTTGCGCGCGCTGCGTGACCGGGGGCTGGCCGTGCAGCCCTTCAAATGCGGGCCCGATTACATTGATCCGGCCTTTCACTCGGCGGCAGGTGGGCGCGCCAGTTTCAACCTTGATAGCTGGGCCATGCCGGGAGCGATGCTGGGCCAGATTGCCACGCAAGCACAGGGTGCTGATCTGGTGCTCGCCGAAGGGTCGATGGGGCTGTTTGATGGGGTGGCCGCCAAGGGTGCCACGGGCAACGGCGCAAGCGCGGATATTGCCGCGCTGATGGGCTGGCCTGTGGTGCTGGTGGTCGATGTGGGCGGGCAGGCGCAAACGGCGGCGGCCGTGGCGCATGGCTTGGCCACTTTTCGTGCAAGCGTGCCGGTGGCGGGGGTGATCCTCAACCGCGTGGCCAGCGCGCGGCACGAGGCGCTGGTGCGCAATGGCATGGCCGAGGCAGGAATTGCCGTGTTCGGGGCGGTGCCCAAGCAGGCAGGCATTGCTGTGCCGGAACGGCATCTGGGGCTGGTGCAGGCACAGGAAAACGCAGGGCTTGAGGCGCTGATCGCGCAGGCGGGTGCGCTGGTAGCCGATCGGGTTGATCTGGATGCGGTGCTGGCGGCGGCGGGTGGCTTTGCAGACCGGGGTAAGGCTGTTGCCCTGCGCCCGCCGGGCCAGCGCATTGCACTGGCGCGCGATGTGGCGTTTTCCTTCATCTATCCGCATATGCTGGCGGCGTGGCGTGCGGCGGGGGCGGAAATCCTGCCATTCTCACCGCTTGCCGATCAGGCCCCCGATGACAGCGCCGATTGCTGCTGGCTGCCGGGAGGATACCCGGAACTGCATGCGGGCAGGCTGGCGTCAGCCGCTGTGTTTCGGGAAGGCTTGCAGAACTTTGCCCAAACCCGCCCGGTGCACGGCGAATGTGGTGGCTATATGGTGATGGGTGCAGGTCTGGTTGACAAGGACGGGGTGCGCCACGCTATGGCGGGCCTGTTGTCGCTGGAAACCAGCTATGCCACGCGCAAGATGCATCTTGGCTATCGCCACGCCACCTTGCTTGCCCATGCCGCCGGGCAGGCCACGGGTGCCGCCCTGCGCGGGCACGAGTTTCACTATTCCACCATCACCGCCCAGCCCGATGCGCCCTTGGCCACTGTGCTGGATGCCACGGGCGCGGTGGTGGCTGAAACCGGGTCGCTGCGCCGCCAGCCGGGTGGCGGGCTGTCCACCGGAACCTTCTTTCACTTTATCGCGGCAGAGGCGCCATGACCGGATTTGTCTCTTTCGTCTCTGCTGGCCCCGGTGACCCCGAATTGCTGACCGTGCGCGCGGTCAACCGCATTGGCAGCGCTGATGCGATTCTGTTTGATGACCTGTCATCCGGCCCGATCCTTGCCCTTGCGCGCGCCGATGCTGACCTTGTGGGCGTGGGCAAACGTGCAGGGCGTGCCAGCCCCAAGCAGGATCATGTCAGCAGGTTGCTGGTGGATTACGCACAGACCGGGGCCCGTGTCGTGCGTCTGAAATCAGGCGACAGCGGCATTTTCGGTCGGCTGGAGGAAGAGCTTGATGCCCTGCGCGCGGCAGGCATTCCTTACGAAATCATCCCCGGCGTTACCTCGGCCTCGGCCGCTGCAGCTGCTGCCGGTATCCCCCTTACACGCCGCACCCATGCGCAGCGAGTGCAGTTCATTACCGCCGCCGATACCAGTGGCAACCTGCCACCGGGGCTGAACCTGCAAGCGCTGGCTGATCCACAGGCGACCACGGTGGTTTTCATGGGCAAGCGCACCTTTCCTGCATTGGCCGCAGCACTGATCGCGCAGGGCCTGTCGCCTGACACGCCTGCAATGCTGGCCGAATCGGTCAGCCAGCCGGAACAGGCGCTGTGGCGCGGCACGATCACCACGCTTTCGGCCAGATTAGAGACTGAACGCGGGCCATTGCCGGGCCTGATCATCTTTGGCCCGCTGGCCGAGGGCAGCCCATGAATATCATCCTTTGCGCCAGTTGTGCCCTTGGGCAAAGCGGCTTTGCCGCAACGCTGCAACAGGCGCTGCCAACGGCCAGCATCATCATGGCCGAATGCATGTCTGGCTGCACGCGCCCATCGACAATAGCCTTTCGCGCGCCCGGCAAGACGGCTTACCTGTTCGGCGATGTCACGGCTGATGACCTGCCACATCTTGTGACCTTCGCAAACCTTTACGCGGAAAGCCCGGATGGCAATTTCGCCGATGCGCGCGTGCTGGGCCCGTTGCGCATGAAGGCCATCGCGCGCATTCCGGGGTAAAGGTCGGCAATGCACACTGATCTGGCGCAAATACACTTGACCATACCCCTGCTTCACGCGCAGATGGCAGGGCATGGTGTCCGATCAGACGCAAAGCGTTCGGACTGAAACGGGAATGGGGACAGGTGGACCGATCACGGCACCCAAAACCCCAACCGCCCCCGCGACTGTATGCGGTGAGCGGCTTTCCAATAGCCACTGGTCCAATTGGGCCGGGAAGGCGGAAAGCACGCTTTGACCCGCGAGTCAGGAGACCGGCCATGCGCGGATGAAACAACCGCCGTCGGGTGTGACGGTCAGGGAGACGATAAGATGAATACGACAACGACAAAATCCACGGAACGCGCGCAGGCCCTGATGGCTGTGCTGTTCATGGCTGTGCTGGGCGCAGGGCTGATGTTTGCGGCAGGTCATGCGCAATCGGCCACGCTGCATGATGTGGCCCACGACATGCGCCACGCGACTGGCTTTCCCTGCCACTGATCCGATGATCCAGAAAATGCTCGCCAGCGCGGTGATCGCTGGCTGTGCGGCAGGGCTGCTGGCGGCCTTGCTGCATTTTGCGTTCGTGCAGAAGTATATTCTTCTGGGCGAAACCTATGAAACCGGTGAGTCCGTGCATTTTGCGGCGGCACCTGATGGCCATACCCATGCTGGTGAAGCAGCGCATGACCACAGCGCGCATGATCATGGCGAAACCTCGGCCACCATGCGCAATGTCTGGACCGTGCTGTTTACCGCGCTGATCTATGTAGCTTATGCCATGATCCTTGTTGCGGGCTTTGGGCTGGCGCGGGCTTACGGCATTGCGGTGAATGCGCAGTCGGGCCTGCTATGGGGCCTTGCAGGCTTTGTGGCGTTTCAGCTGGCCCCGGCACTTGGCACGCCGCCCGAACTGCCCGGCACGCCCGCGCCTGATCTGGGTGACCGGCAGGTCTGGTGGTGGTTCACGGTGGCCGCCACAGCCCCGGGCCTTGCACTGCTGGCCTATGGGCGCGGTGTGGTGTTCGTGGCCTTGGCCGTGGCGCTGCTGGCCGCCCCGCATGTGATCGGCGCGCCTGCACTGGAAGGTTACGGCGGCGTGGCCCCGCCGGAGGTAGCCGCCTTCTTTGCTGCCCGTGTGCTGGGCGTGGGAATGGCCGTCTGGGCGTTCATGGGGTGGGTCGCAGGCTATGTCTGGGAACGTGACCGTCTGACAACCCCCTCCGCCGCATGACGACGCTGCACCTGATCGGCATTGGCACCGGCAACCCGGACCATCTGACCGGTCAGGCGATCCGGGCGTTGAACGCGGCTGACCTGATCCTGATCCCGCACAAGGGGGATGCGAAATCTGACCTTGCCGATCTGCGCCGCGTGATTGTGGCGCAGGTCGTTACGGCTTCCGTGCCCGTGGTGGAATATGAAGTGCCCACGCGCGATGGGCGCGATGATTATCTGGGCGCGGTGAACGATTGGCACGATGCCATCGCAGCCGTCTGGGCCGGGGCCATCGCGGCACATCTGCCCCAGGGTGGCCAGGTAGCGTTGCTCGTCTGGGGTGATCCTTCGCTGTATGACAGCACCCTTCGCATTGCCGCGCGCCTGCCGGATGTGGCGGTGCAGGTGGTGCCGGGCATTACCAGCTTGCAGGTGCTGACGGCAGCGCATGCCATTCCCTTGAACGCCCTTGGCGCGCCTGTCGTGATCACCACGGGGCGGCAGTTGCGCGATGGGGGCTGGCCTGCCGGGGCGGATACCGTGGTGGTCATGCTTGATAGCGGTGGGGCATTCACGGCCATTGATCCGGCTGGCGTGCAGATCTGGTGGGGGGCCTATGTCGGCATGCCAGAGCAGGCCTTGCTGCATGGCCCACTGTCCAAGGTGGGGACGCAGATCGTGGCGCGGCGGGCAGAACTGCGGGCTGCGCACGGCTGGATCATGGACATTTACCTGATGCGGCGCGGTGAAGATGTTTGAAGCTTTGCTGCCACGCTACGGCTTGCCACCTGATACGCCCGTGCGCCTGCTGAACCGGTCAGAAAATGCCACCTACCTTGCAGGTGATGCGCTGATCCTGCGCCTGCATCGGCAGGGCTATCATACAGCCGCCGAAATCGAGTCAGAGCTGGCATGGCTGCAGGCGCTGCAATCCACGGATGTGCGCTGTGTGGTGCCGGTCGCAGCACAGGATGGCAGCCTGTTGCAGCGCCACGCGGGCCAGCACATTGCCGCCTTCGCCCCCATCGCCGCGCGAGAGGTGTCAGAGGGCGATGATCTGGTGCACTGGTTTGGCGAGCTCGGCCGCATCAGCGCCGCCCTGCATGCCCATGCCCGCGGCTGGCAGCGCCCGGCAGGCTTTACCCGCAAACGCTGGGACACCGACACCATCCTTGGCGCGGCACCGCATTGGGGCGATTGGCGCGCGGCAGTGGGCCTGGACGACCAAGGCCATGCGGTGCTGCAGCGCCTGTCGGATGATCTGACAGCACGGCTTGCGGCCTATGGCACGGGGCCGGACAGGTTTGGGCTGATCCATGCGGATCTGCGGCTGACAAACCTGATGCTGGATGATGCGGGCCTGTGGGCGATTGATTTTGATGACTGCGGCTTTGGCTGGTGGATGTATGATCTGGCCGCAGCGCTGTCATTCATCGAAACGGACCCGCGCCTGCCCGCGCTGATTGCCGCCTGGGTCGCCGGGCATGGTGGGGTGACTGTAGAAGACCGGGCCATCATTCCCAGTCTGATCATGCTGCGGCGGGTTTTGCTGACGGCATGGCTGGCCAGCCGCGCAGACAGTGACACCGCCGCCCAGATTGGCGCTGCGGATTACACGACAGGCACGGTGGCGCTAGCCGAACGGTTCCTGACCGTCGGGCCAGCGGCGATGTGGGCCTGAAATCAGGCCCCGGCGGCCGCCTGATCCAACAGCGCGCGCAGTGCATCCTTGCTTGAATGCGTGCTTGTTTGTGCCAGCACTTCATTGCCGCGCAAGATCACCAGCGAACCCCGGCGCGTGATGCCGTATTGCTTGGCCAGCGGCGTGCCCTGATAGGCATCCCAGTCAGCCTCGACAAAGGTGATCGCCGCGTCATAGGCCGGGTTTTCATCGCGCAGCGCCTGAATGGCACGGCCCTGCGCCTGACAGCTGGAACACCAGCTTGCCGTGAAATCAATCAGAACGGTTTTGCCTGCAGCCAGTTCCTGCGCCACCAGTTGTTCGGAATAGGCCGCAGGTTCGGCGGCATGTGCTGCAACTGCGGAAAAGGCGACGGCGGCAGCGGACAGGGCAAGGAATTCACGACGTTGCATAGGGATGTTCCTTCATCAGATGGACACGGAAAAGTCTTGCAGCCAGTAGGGCAGCACGGTGATCAGCCAGGCCTCGATCATGTGGTGCACGCGGAACAGCAGCATCAGGCCCACAGCCACAAACACCACGCCCATGATCGGCTTTGCCTGTGCCGCAATGCGCTGCATCAGTGCGCGGCGGCGTTGCAGGGCAGCGCGTGCGCCATAGCCAAGCGCCAGAATAACGGTGGAAACCCCGGCAGCAAACGCCGCCATGATGGCCCCGGCCCAACCCAGATTCTGCCCCTGCGATGCCAGCGAAATCGCGCCACCCAGCGTGGGGCCAACGCAAGGGCTCCAGACCGCGCCCAGCAGCGCACCGCCCATGAACTGCCCGCCAAGGCCGGACCGATCCACGCGGTCAATCCCGGCATCGGCGCGGGCGGCCATGCCTGCGGTGGCAAAGGCGAAACCGGCGTTCAGGCGCGGCACCAGCAGGATCAGGCCGAAGGCCAGCATCAGCACGGCGGCAGCATCAGACAGGGTTTCGGCAGACAGGCCAATGCTTTGGCCCAAGGTGGCAATCCCAAGGCCCAGCGTGACAAAGGCCACGGACATGCCCGCCGCCAATGCAACAGGCCCCAGCTTGTGCGCCTGCAGGGCGGTGGCCAGCACAATGGGCAACACCGGCAGAACGCAGGGGTTTATCAGGGTCAAAAGCCCGGCAAGATATCCGAATATCAGGTCCATGGCAGGGTCATGCCAAAGACGCCGATCACTGTCATTGCAAGGTTTCGTGAAGGTTATGACACACGCGAACGGGCAACCTGCACGGCATAGATGCCAGCCATGACAATGGCCACGCCGATGAAATCCAGCGCGGTGACGCGTTCGCCCAAAAGTGCTGCGGCAATGGCGACACCGAAGAAGGGGTTCAGGAAATGAAAGGTGGCGGCGCGTACGGTGCCAATGCGGGCGACAAGGGCGAACCAGATCAGCGTGGCCATCAGGCCGGGCACAAGGATCTGGTAGACAAAGGCCAGCATGGCGGGCAGTCCGACATGGGTTGGCGGGCTTTCTGTCAGGGCGGCAATGGGCGCAAGGATGGCGCTGCCAACCAGCATCTGCAGGCCGACGATCATCAGCAGGTTGCCACCGGATGAAGCGCCGCGCATCATCAGGGTGGCCACGGCAAGCGCTGCGGCGGCCAAGATGCACAGGGCCACGCCATAGGCATCAACCCCGCCCTGCACACGGCTGCCCATGATCAGGATCACCCCGCCAAAGCCCGCACAAAGCCCCGCAAGCCCAAGCGCAGACACCTTTTCACCGCGGAATGCCCAGCCAAGTGCGGCCACGATCAACGGCATGGATGAGGCGATGATCGCCGCCACCGAAGCCGGAATCCACTGCAGCGCCACGAAGTTCAGGCCAAGGTAAAGCGCGTTCTGGCACAGGCCAAAAACCAAAACGGCTAGGCCTTGGGTGCGTGTCAACCGCCAGTTCTGGCCGAGCGCAAGGGCAAGGCTTATGGCCAGCGCACCCGAAATGGCAAAGCGCAAGGCAAGCGTGGTAAAGGGCGGAATATCTGCCACGATGATCCGCGCAGTCGCAAAGGCGGATGACCACATCAGCGCGAACGCCAGCCCCATCAGGATTGCGCGGATGTCCATGGGTCAGCCTTGCGGCGGCTCCCACAATTCAATCGGGTTGCCGTCGGGATCGTGCACGCGGGCAAAGTGGCCATAGCTACCGTCGCCATCCCATTCAGCGCGGGTTTCCACCGCGATGCCTGCGGCCTTCATGGCGGCAATCATGTCGGTCAGCCCCTCTACCCGTAGATTCAGCATCCATTGCCTTTCAGGCGCAAAATAATCTGTCGTGGCCTTGAATGGCGCAAAGACCGTCGCCCCTGCCTCTTGCTGCCATGGGGCACCGTCTGTCGGCATCCCGAACCACTGCGCATACCACGCCATCAACGCGCCCGGGTCTTGCGACCGAAAGAACAGCCCTCCAATGCCTGTGACCCGTGCCATGCCCACCCCCAAAAGTGAAAAAGGTCGCCCCGGATGGGACGACCCTTTCACCCCCACTGGGGAATTTCAAGCGGTTCAGCCGTTGACGACATCTTTCAAGGATTTCGCAATCGCGAACTTCACTTGCTTGTCTGCAGGCTTGGTCATCGTTTCGCCCGTTGCCGGGTTGCGCACCTGACGCTCTGGCCGTGCCTTGCAGGCCACTTTGCCCAGACCCGGAATGGTGACCGTGCCACCAGCAGCCACTTCGCGAGATACAACGGCGGCAATCGCATCCAGTGCGGCACCAGCAGTTTTCTTGTCGCCACCCATGGCGTCGGCAATTGCGGCGACCAGTTGGGTCTTTGTCATCGGTTTATTCATCGTTATCCCCTGTGCTTGGCCGCTGGTTTGCGGCGCTGGCTTTGCTGCCAATGTTTCACGCCGCCAAACACAGGTTTTTGACGGGCAAATCAAGCCCTTTTGGCAAGGGACTGGCGGAATTCCCCCTAAATTCGCAAGGAAATGTGCCTCACCTAAAGGAAGGCGGTTTCCTCAAAGCTGCGCAACTTGCGGCTGTGCATCTTTTCGATCGGCATTTCCCGCAATGTCTCCATCGCCCTGATCCCGATGTGCAAATGCCGCGCCACCTGCGTCTTGTAGAAATCAGACGCCATGCCCGGAAGTTTCAACTCCCCGTGCAGCGGCTTGTCCGAAACGCACAAAAGCGTCCCATATGGCACCCGGAACCGGAACCCGTTTGCCGCAATCGTCGCACTTTCCATATCCAGCGCCACCGCCCGCGATTGCGACAGCCGCTGCACCGGCCCCGAATGATCGCGCAACTCCCAGTTGCGGTTGTCAATCGTCGCCACCGTGCCTGTCCGCATGATGCGCTTCAGCTCATAGCCCTCCAGCTGCGTCACGCTTTCCACCGCATCTTCCAGCGCAATCTGAATCTCGGCCAGCGCCGGGATTGGCACCCAGACCGGCAGATCATCATCCAGCACGTGGTCTTCGCGCAGGTAAGCATGCGCCAGCACGTAATCCCCCAGGGACTGGCTGTTGCGCAGCCCCGCGCAGTGCCCCACCATCAGCCAAGCATGCGGACGCAGCACGGCAATATGATCCGTCGCCGTTTTCGCATTCGAAGGCCCCACCCCGATGTTGACCAGCGTAATACCCTGCCCACCACGGCGCTTGAGGTGATAGGTCGGCATCTGCGGCGTCTTGGCCGATGGCGTCAGCACATCATCCGCACTGCGGATTTCCGCGTTCCCCGTGGCCACAAAGGCCGTGTAACCACTGGCTGGATCGGCCAGCATACGGCGGGCATAGGCCTCGAACTCATCCACATAGAACTGATAGTTGGTAAACAGCACGTGGTTCTGGAAATGCACCGGGTCCGTCGCCGTGTAATGCGTCAGCCGCGCCAGCGAATAATCCACACGCTGGGCCGTAAAGGGGGCAAGCGGGCGTGACCCATCCGGGTTAAAGGCGCGCACACCGTTGACGATGTCATCATTCGTTGTGGCAAGGTCTGGCACATCAAACACATCGCGCAGGCTGAAATCCATCACACCTTCCTGCGGGATGCTGACATCGGGGTTGCCGGAAACGGCAAAATGCACCGGGATCGGCGTATCCGATGGGCCGATCATCACGGGCACATTGTGGTGCTGGATCAGCAGACTGATCTGCTGGATCAGATAGTTGCGAAACAGGTCAGGCCGCGTGACCGTAGTGGCATAGGTGCCCGGCGTGGCCACATGGCCGAATGACAGGCGCGAATCCGTCTTGTCATGGCTGGTCACCGTCAGGCGGATTTCGGGGTAATAGGCGCGGATGCGTTGCGGTGGCTTGCCGCCTGTCACGGCTTCGCTGAAATGACGCACAAGGAATTGCGTGGCCTGCGTAAACAGCGCCTCAAGGCGCGAAACAGCGGCCTCGGCATCGGTAAAGGCCGTGGACTCGGTCTGGGGCGGGGTCAGCATGGGCAAAAGTGGTTCGTTCATGGTGTCTGCTTTGCAAAGGGATTGGGTATCTAAGGCATCGGTGTGCGTTTGCGCAAGTGAAGGCTGTGTGACAGGGTTGGGGTGCCGCTCATTGTCTGTCACCAATTTGTCCGGATGCCCCTTACCCCATCCCCAGCCGCATAGTGAGGGGGTTGCAGTGGGCACTTGGGAAGGGAATAGTCAGACGCATGAACACGCTCCTCTCCCTCGGCCATGGCTATTCCGCCGCAGCCCTTGCCCGCCTTTTGATCCCGCAGGGCTGGCGCGTCATCGGCACGACGCGCACCCCCGCGCAGATGCCCGCCATTGCCGCCACCGGTGTTGAACCCCTGCTGTGGCCCGCTGACCTTGGCCCCGCCCTTGCACAGGCGACCCATATCCTTGCCTCTGCCGCGCCCGATGCCGCCGGTGATCCCTTTCTGCAGGCCGCAGGTGAAACCCTGAAATCCGCCCCCGCAAAATGGGTGGGCTATCTGTCCACCACGGGTGTGTATGGTGATCATCAGGGCGGCTGGGTCGATGAAGATACGCCGCTCACGCCATCCAGCATCCGCGGCGAACAGCGTGTGCTGGCCGAAAACCAATGGCTGCAAACCGGCCTGCCCGTGCATATTTTCCGCCTTGCCGGCATTTACGGCCCCGGTCGCGGCCCGTTTGAAAAGGTGCGCGATGGCACGGCCCGCCGCCTGATCAAACCCGGTCAGATCTTCAGCCGCATCCACGTGGATGATATCGCCGCCACCCTTGCCGCCTCGATTGCGCGCCCAAAGCCCGGCACTGCCTATAACGTCTGTGATGATGACCCGGCCCCGCCGCAAGATGTGCTGACCCATGCCGCCCATCTGCTGGGCCTGCCAGACCCGCCAACGGTTGACTTTGCCACGGCTGATCTGCCGCCCATGGTGCGCAGCTTTTATTCGGAATCCAAACGCGTCAGTAACCGGCGCATCCGGCAGGAACTGGGCGTGCAACTGGCCTACCCCGATTATCGCACGGGCCTTGCGGCACTTTTGGCCGCAGGTGGATAACCATACCTTGATCCGATAACCCTTGACCGCGCGCCGGACCCGTTAGAGGATGCGCGCCGATTTTCATTTGCAACAAGAAGGCTTGGTTATGAAAAACTGGACAATCGGCGCTGGCATTACCCTTGGCGCATTCCTGATGGGCAGCACGGCATTTGCACAGGTCACGCCCGAGGATTTGTGGGCCAAATTCCAATCTTTTTCCGCCGCAGCAGGCCAGACCGTGACAACGCAAAGCGTTGCACGCAATGGCGACACACTGGAAATCCGCGGTCTTGTGACTGGTGTTGACGACGAATTCACTACCGTGACCCAGACCATCGCCGAGGTGAACCTGAAGGACAACGGCGACGGAACTGTTGGCATCACCATGTCGGACACCATTCCGATGACGATGACCACCAAGGGCGAGCCGGTGTCGACGTCCAACTTCACGGTTGTGCAGGGTGGCCTTGCCATGACGGCAAGCGGGTCTGCCGATGCGCCGTTCATTGACTTTACGGCTGCGTCCATGTCGGTGACCGGCACAGCAACCGATCCGTCGGGCACAACGGATATCAACGTTGCCATGTCGGACATGGCAGGTGGTTATGCGTTCACAGAGAACGATTTCCAGTACAATTTCACGGCTGGCGCAGGCAACATCGGCATTGGTAACCCGACTGTCCCCTTCCCGATCAATATCGGCTTTGGCGGCATGGGCTTTGACATGAAGTTTCCGATGAAAACCTCGGCTGAGCCAGTGCCGTTCACCTTTATCATGAAGCTGCAGGAATTCACCTTGCCACCAGAAGTCTGGGGCATGGCGGACCCGACGGGCCAGTTGCCGCAAGACCCGGCGACGCTGATCATTGATACCGCTGGCAGCATCCGCCTGCTGGAGGATTTCACGACAAAGCCAGCGCCGGGTGCGATCCCTGTGCCACCGGAACTGCATTCCCTGTCGATCCGTGAGATGCAGCTGAAGATGGTCGGCGCTGATCTGACGGGCAATGGCGATCTGACCTTTGATCTGGCGGATACAACCTCATTCGGTGGGATACCTGCACCGACCGGCGCGCTGAACTTTGCTCTGACGGGCGGCAATGGCCTGCTGGACAAGCTGGCAGCCATGGGTCTGGTGCCAGAGGATCAGCTGATGGGCGTGCGCATGATGATGGGCATGTTCGCAACGATGGCGACCGATGGGTCTGACAGCATGACCTCGACGGTTGAATTCAAGGACAAGGGTCTGTTCGTGAACGGCCAGCAGCTGCAATAATCTGCAAAGATATCAGAAGGCCGCCTGCCATCATTGCAGGCGGCCTTTCGTTTGCGCTGGCTGTCAGATTCGCGTGAGGGCAGTGCTTCTGACAAATTGTTCGGCGATCGACATGGGCAGGCCGATGAAATCCAGCCGCCCATGCCGTGTAGGCACCGGGGTGCGTTCAGAGGGTGATGTCGCCCAATTGGCAAGAACGCCGCCACCCAGATCAAGCCCAGTACCGACACCGGCCTGCACTGCGAAGGCCATGGTATCAATCCGGCCACCCGCTACGCCACCCAGCACCGACGATATGCCCGAGATCGCAGCGACCATGCCCGCTTCGCGCATGCTCTTGCCCTCGACAATGGCTTGCCCGCCGCTTGTCAGGGCCGATCCGGCGCCGCCAATGACCAGCAAGGTGGCCGTTTCAGCCGATGTCAGGGTCGCGCTTGCGCCACCGATACCAATGGCCCCGACGATGAAGCTGCCCGAAGCATTCAGAACAGCCGACCCGACATTGCCGGTATCCTGATAGGTAAAGGCCCCGCGCATGCCGGATCCGACGGCCAGCGTTGTCATGGCGGTGCCGGTGGTCACGCCCGTCATGCCTGCACCTGTTGCGGCGGCCAGCCCCGCTCCACCTGACACAATGCCTGCTGTGACGATCAGGAAGGTGGCAGAACCATCACGCACAAAACGTGCGCCGGTAATGGCCCTGTCCCAGTTGGTGACACAGCGGTCGATGCTGGCGGTTGACCGCGATGATGCTTCGCGCGTGCGGTCAATGAACCAGTTGTGATCGGTGACAGCATCATTGATCAACCCGACCAGACTGCCCATTAGCGGCCTTGGGTCAGTGCGCAACTGCATTTCACAGTTTTCCCAATACCTGTTGGTTTCGCGGTCAAGCTCGGCCCGGTAGCCAGACCAGTTGACCTCGAGGTTATAGGTGGTTGGCAAAAACCATCCGGCATTGTGTTCGGTCATCCGCGCGCGTGACCTGATAAGCCGTGTGCGCACTGCGGATCGGATGATCAGATACATTCCGTCAAGATTGAAGGCCCAGGCCTGTCCGGAATCGTCGGTAAGACTATACCATGTCATTGAAATGCTCCTTTGAACGTGATCATGAAGTGACGCGAAAAAAGTTCAGGCAGCCCGCAAGGGGCCTTGAAAATATGAAGTAATGATGCCCTTGGTCATGAATTGCGTCAATAACTGATTGCATGGCCCGAATGGAAAAGCCCCAGATGACCCAACAGCTTGAACGCCTGACAGATGCCTTGCTGATTGCAGCCCGAAAGGCGGGCGCTGACAGCGCCGATGCCATGGCGGTGTCGGGCACGTCCGTGTCGATTGAAACACGGGCAGGCAAGCTGGAACAGGCTAAACGGTCGGAAAGCATTGAAATCGGCTTGCGCGTGTTGATGGGCGGGCGGCAGGCCTGTGTTTCAGCGTCGGATATATCAGACCGCACGATTGCGGCGCTGGCAGAACGCGCCGTGGCGATGGCGCGCGAAGCGCCGGTAGATGCGCATGCGGGCCTTGCGGATGCAGCGCAACTGGCGCGCGGTTGGGATGTGGCGGCGCTGGAATTGGCAGACCCGGCCGACGAGCCAAGCGCAGCAGCGCTTGAGGCGGACGCGCGGGCGGCAGAGGCGGCAGCCCTGGCGCACGGTGGCATCACGCAGGTTGAGGCGGGGGCAGGCTATTCTTCGCGGGCCCTGCACATTGCCGCAAGCAACGGCTTTGCGGGCGGCTATGCGCGCACCTCGCGTTCGCTGTCGGCGGTGGCGTTCACGGGCAGCGGCACGGGGATGGAGCAGGATTATGCGGGCGAAGGCCGGGTCTATCAGGCCGATATGCCGGGGGCTGCGGGCATTGGAACGTTGGCAGCAGAACGCGCGCTTGCGCGCATGGGGGCGGTAAAGCCGGTAACGGGCACCTATCCTGTGCTGTTTGATGAACGGGTGGCGGTCAGCCTGATTGGCCATCTGATTTCGGCGATCAACGGGGCGGCGATTGCGCGGGGGGCTAGCTGGCTGAAGGATGCAATGGGCACGCAGGTTCTGCCTGCGGGGCTGTCTGTGGTGGAAGACCCCCATCGCGTGCGGATCGGGTCTTCGAAACCTTTTGATGCCGAAGGCTTGCCCACGCAGCGGCGGGCCTTTGTGCAGGACGGGGTGCTGACAAGCTGGGTGCTGGACCTTGCGATGGGGCGCAAGCTGGGGCTGGCGTCCACGGGCAATGCCACGCGCGGCACCTCATCGCCGCCATCGCCGGGCACGTCAAACCTGGACTTGACGCAGGGCACGGCGACGCGGGATGATCTGGTATCGGCAATGGGCACTGGGCTTTTGGTCACCTCAATGATCGGCAGCACGATCAACCCGACAACGGGGGATTATTCGCGCGGCGCGGCGGGGTTCTGGGTGCAGAACGGGCAGATCAGCCACCCGGTGAACGAATGCACGATTGCGGGCAATTTGCGTGACATGCTGCTGCGGATCGTGCCTGCAAATGACGCACGGGCGCATCTGTCATTCCGCGTGCCAAGCCTGCTGGTGGATGGGATGACCCTTGCCGGCGCGTGACCTTGATCTGTTGACACATGCAGCACTTGAGGGCGGCAAGATCGCCCTGCGCTATTGGAAGCGCAATCCGCAAGTCTGGGACAAGGGTGGCAGCCCGGTGACCGCGGCCGATCTGGCGGTGAACGCCTATCTGGCCGAACAGCTGCAGGGCGCGCGGCCGGATTATGGTTGGCTGTCGGAAGAAACGGCTGATGGGCCGGACAGGCTGACCAAGGATCACTGCTTCATCGTGGACCCAATTGATGGCACGCGGGCGTTTATTGCGGGGGAAGAAACGTTTTCCATCTCGCTTGCTGTGGCTGTGGCGGGGGTGGTGACGGCAGGGGTGGTCTATCTGCCTGCGCTGGACCGGCTTTATGTGGCCTCGGCCACGTCACCTGCCTTGCGCGATGGCCAGCCGATTGCGGTGGCAGGGGCCAAGGATGAAAGCGATTGTTCAGTGCTGACCAGTAAACAGGCGCTTGATCCGGGGGTGTGGCCGGGTGGCGTGCCCCCGGTGCGGCGGGCGTTCCGGCCATCATTGGCCTATCGCTTCTGTCTGGTGGCGGAAGGGCGGCATGACGGGATGCTGACGCTGAAGGACGCGTGGGAATGGGATATCGCTGCGGGCGCCTTGATTGCGGCGCGGGCGGGGGCGGTGGTGACTGACCGGAATGGCGGGCCGCTGGTGTTCAACCGGGCCGTGCCGCAGACGGCAGGGGTGATTGCAGCGGCGCCTGCGCTGCATGGGGCGCTGATGGGGCGGCTGCGCGGCTAACCCCAAAGCAGCCGCAAGGCCAGCAGGGTTGACGTTGCAACAAGCAGCGGCTTGATCAGCCGCGCGCCGATCCGCATGGCAAGCCGCGCACCTAGCGCTGCACCTGCGACCTGCGCCAGACCCATGGCGATGCCGGTGAACCACCACGGCGATCCTGTGGCAGCAAAGGCGACAAGCCCGCCAAGGTTTGAAGCAAAGTTCAGCAGTTTGGTATGCGCGGTGGCCTTGAGCACGCCGTAACCGGCAAGCATAACAAACCCGATCATGTAGAACGCGCCCGCGCCGGGGCCGACAAGGCCATCATAGGTGCCGATCAGGGGCACGATCAGCGCCGTGAAAGCTACCGGGGACAGGCGGGCGGTGCGGTCTGCATCGGTGAGGCCGGGTTTCAGGGCAAAGAACAGGGCGATGGCGATCAGCACGATGGGCAGCAGATTGCGCAGGGTTTCGGTGGGCAGAACACTGGCCAACATTGCACCGGCGACGCCTGCGGCAAAGCCCAGCATGGCGGCGGGCAATTGCGCAAGCAGGTCAACATGGCCCGCGCGGGCATAGGTAAGGGCAGCGGTGGCGGCCCCGAATGACCCTTGCACCTTGTTGGTGCCAAGTGCCTCCAACGGGTTTGCACCGGCCAGCAGCAGTGCGGGCACGGTGATCAGCCCACCACCGCCAGCAATGCTATCGACAAAGCCTGCAACAAAGGCCGCAAGGATCAGGAGTGCAGCCAGATGCAGGGTCACTTCGAACATAGGGCGGATGCCTTCGGCGAGGATATTTGGGCAAAGATGAATGGGCGTTTACAAATCAATGCGGCGGGTCACACGGCCAACCTTTTGACCGGTTGACAGGGCATAGTCGGGGTCGTGATCAATGTCACGAAAGCCGATGCGGGCATAGTAGGCAAGGCCGGGCACATTATCGGCGCGGATGGTGGCGATGATGTAGGTGATGCCTGTGGCGCGCAGGGTGGCACAGGTCAGGGCAAAGAGTTGCGCGCCGATGCCTTTGGCCTGCGTGCCGGGCTGCACGAAAGTGCCGATTTCGGGGTTGCCGTGATACCAGCCCACGGATTGCCAGCCGATGATGGTGCCCTGCTCTTCGGCAACAGAACAGGCAAGCACATCGGGGCTGGTGATGTAGTCTTCGGCGACGGTTGCTTCGGTCTTGGGTGCCTCATGCGCGGTGGTGCCGCCGATGGCGATGATGGCGTTCAGGATGGCGGTCATGGCGGGGGCATCGGTGGGGGTGGCGGGGCGGATCAGCATGGGGCGAAGTCCTCTCGGGCAAAACCTTGGATGAACAGAAGGGCGGTCAGATCACCATGGTTGATGCGGATATCGCATTGGGCCGCGACGGATGGTTTGGCGTGCAGGGCCACGCCTGCGCCGGCAAGGCCGAGCATGCCAAGGTCATTCGCGCCGTCCCCTACGGCCATGACTTGATCAGGCGTAAGGCCCCGCGCGGCGCAGATGTCCCGCAGGGCCGAAACCTTTGCTGCCTTGCCAAGGATGGGGTCAGCGACAGTGCCTGTCAGGGCGCCACTCGCAACACCAAGGGTGTTGGCGCGGTTTTCATCAAAGCCAAGGCGGGCGGCGATGGCGGCGGTAAAGGCGGTAAAGCCGCCAGAGACAAGGGCGGTATAGGCGCCGTTTGCCTTCATCGTGGCCAGCAGAACAGGGCCGCCGGGCATAAGGGTGATACGGTCACGGATAACCGTGGCGATGGTGCCCTCTGGCAGGCCGCGCAGCAGGGCCACGCGTTCGCGTAAGGCATCCTCGAAATCCAGCTCACCATTCATCGCCCGCGCCGTGATGCCCGCCACATGCGCGCCGACACCCGCTTCATCGGCGAGTTCGTCTATGCATTCCTGCTGGATCATCGTGCTGTCCATATCGGCCAAAAGCACTTGTTTGCGGCGGCCTGCCGTGGGTTGCACGACAAGGTCCACGCCAAGCGCTTGCAAGCCTTCCCACGCCTCCCAGCGGTTGGCGGGCATGTCCTGTAGGGCAAACTCTGCCGCTATACCCGGATCAAGCCAGCGCGCATCGCCGCCACCCCATGCATTGCGCAGGGATTCAACGGTGGCGCGATCAAGGGTCGGGCGGTTTGGGGCGGTCAGCAGCGTGGCGGTGAACATGGGGCAGGTTTCCGATCGTAAACAGTGGCGTCGCAAATTCGGCATCAAGCGCCGCATTACGCCCATCTTTGCGCTTGTGCCAGCCCCGCAAGCCCCGTATTGGCGGCGGTGGGACACCCTTCCCCAACGAAGGGCATTTATCTGTGAGGATACCATGGCTGATCTGACCGCCCCGGCTGCGCGCCCGGCTAACCCGCGCTTTTCATCTGGCCCCTGTGCCAAGATCCCCGGCTTTACCCTGAATCACCTTGCTGACGCGCCCTTGGGCCGCTCGCATCGGGCGGCTGTGGGCAAGGCCAAGCTGAAAGAAGCCATTGACCTGACGCGCGCCATTCTGGGCGTGCCGGATGATTACCGCATCGGCATTGTGCCTGCATCAGATACGGGTGCCTTCGAGATGGCAATGTGGTCGATGCTGGGCGCGCGCCCGGTTGAAATGCTCGCGTGGGAATCATTCGGTGAAGGCTGGGTGACCGATGTGGTCAAGCAGCTGAAGCTGGATGCACGCGTGAAGATCGCGCCTTATGGGCAGATCGTTGACTTTACGACCGTTGATTTTGATGCCGACGTGGCCTTTACCTGGAACGGAACGACCAGCGGCTGCCGCCTGCCGAATGGCGATGCAATTCCGGCGGATCGCGAGGGCCTGACGCTCTGCGATGCGACATCGGCGGCCTTTGCCATGCACCTGCCGTGGGACAAGCTGGATGTCACGACCTTCAGCTGGCAAAAGGTGCTGGGGGGCGAGGGCGCACATGGGATGCTGATCCTGTCACCCCGGGCTGTGGAACGGCTGGAAAGCTATACGCCGCCATGGCCGCTACCGAAGATTTTCCGCCTGACCAGCAAGGGCAAGCTGATTGAAGGCATCTTCGTGGGCGAAACAATCAACACGCCATCCATGCTGGCCGTGGAAGATTACCGCGTGTCGCTGAAATGGGCGCAAAGCTTGGGCGGGCTGGATGGTCTGGTGGCGCGTGCGCAGGCTAATGCGCAGGTGGTGTGGGATTTCTGCGCGGCGAACGCGTGGCTGCAGAATCTGGCAGAAACGCCAGAGATTGCATCAACAACCAGCGTCTGCCTGAAGTTCAACGATGCACGCATTCTGGATGGTAAGGCCTTTGCCAAGGCTGTGGCCAAGCGGCTGGAAAAGGCGGGCGTGGCCTATGACATTGGCGCGTATCGCGATGCCCCGGCGGGCCTGCGCATCTGGTGTGGTTCCACGGTGGAAACCGCCGATGTGGCAGCCCTGATGCCATGGGTCGCCCATGCGTTCCATGCCGAGATAGCGGCATTGGCGCAGGCTGCCTGAAACAGCGGTGCGCTGTAGCGCACCCTACCCCCAATCATGATTCGTAGGGTGCGCTAAAGCGCACCTTCCCCACCCAATAGAAGGATGCTCCTGATGGCCCCCCGCGTTCTCGTATCAGATGAACTTTCCGAAACTGCCGTGCAAATCTTCCGCGACCGCGGGGTCGAGGTGGATTACATGCCAAAGCTTGGCAAAGACAAAGATGCCCTGCTCGCCGTGATTGACCAGTATGATGGCCTGGCCATCCGCTCGGCCACCAAGGCCACAGAAAAGCTGCTGGCCGCAGCCAAGCGCCTGAAAGTCATCGGGCGCGCAGGGATTGGTGTAGATAACGTTGATATCCCCGCTGCCTCCAAGCAAGGCGTGATCGTGATGAACACGCCTTTCGGCAATTCCATCACCACTGCCGAACATGCCATCGCCATGATGTTTGCAGTGGCGCGGCAATTGCCGGAGGCGAGCGCCAGTACCCATGCCGGCAAATGGGAAAAGTCGAAATTCATGGGGGTGGAGTTGTATAACAAGACCCTTGGTGTGATCGGTGCGGGTAATATCGGCGGCATCGTCTGCGACCGGGCCGTGGGTCTGCATATGAAGGTGGTGGCCTATGATCCCTTCCTTTCCGACGAACGCGCCAAGCAGTTGGGCGTGACGAAGGTGGAATTGGATGAACTGCTGGCGCGGGCGGATTTCATCACGCTGCATGTGCCGCTGACAGACAAGACGCGGAATATCCTGTCGCGCGAGGCATTGGCCAAGACGAAAAAGGGCGTTCGCATCATCAACTGCGCGCGGGGTGGTTTGATTGATGAGGCAGCCTTGGCCGAGGCTTTGACGGCGGGCCATGTTGCGGGTGCGGCTTTGGACGTGTTCGAGGTGGAGCCTGCCACCGAAAGCCCGCTTTTCAACATGCCGAACGTGGTGGTGACGCCGCACCTTGGGGCCAGCACGACGGAAGCGCAGGAGAACGTGGCGCTGCAGGTGGCCGAACAGATGAGTGATTATCTGCTGACAGGGGCCGTGCAGAACGCGCTGAACATGCCGAACGTGACCGCAGAAGAGGCGGCGGTGATGGGGCCATGGATCAAACTCGCGTCACACCTTGGGGCATTTATCGGCCAGATGACGGATGAGCCGATCAAGGCGATCAACATCCTGTACGATGGCTCGGTGGCCAGCATGAACCTTGCGGCCCTTAATCAGGCTGTGATCGCGGGGGTGCTGAAACAGCAGAACCCGGATGTGAACCTTGTGTCAGCGCCGGTGGTGGCCAAGGACAAGGGCATTCAGATCTCGACCACGCGGCAGGACAAGACGGGGGCGTTTGACGCCTATATCAAGGTCACGATGGTGACGGACAAGCGCGAGCGGTCTGTGGCGGGCACCTGTTTTTCCGATGGCAAGCCGCGGTTCATCCAGATCAAGGGCATCAACATCGACGCGGAAATCGGCGCGCATATGCTGTACACCACGAACGAGGACGTGCCGGGGATCATCGGTCTGCTCGGCATGACGATGGGCAAGAACGGGGTCAACATCGCAAACTTTACCCTGGGCCGTTCAGGCGTGGGGCAAGACGCGATTGCGCTATTGTATCTGGATCAGCCGATTGACCCGAAGGTCGTGGAAACGCTTGAAGGGACGGGGATGTTTTCGCAAGTGAAACCGCTGGTGTTTGAGGTGGCGTGAGGACGTTAGAAGAAGTGTCCCATGATGGGACACTTCTTCGATATAACGATATCAAAGGGTTAGACGGGCGCGTTAGGGATTTGTTCATTTTTCCCACGCATCCGCACTGGGTTCGCCCAAGACGCTAAAGCGTTTAGGGCAGCACGTGTCTGACTGAGCAGGCGCGGCCCTTTGTTGTTCTTGACGATTCTGCCGAATCGACCAAGGCTACGGGGCCATGGTCAATGCCAATCCAAGGAGCACGCATCTCTGCACGACGCGCAATTGCTCGCTTTCGCTTGCATTCATGCAAGGAAATTTGCGCCTCACAAGCGTTAACGTAGGCATTGACGAAATGGCTTCGCTCGTCTATATGTTGATCCATGACAAATGCAGATCACATGATTAGGGGCCTTTGGGCCGAAGCAGAGCGAAAGCGCGTCGCTGCTCGCGAGCGCGAGGCACGTGCCCGCCATGAAGCGGAAATGTTTACAGTTGAGGCGGAGGCTTACAAAAAGGCTCTCTCCGCTTTTGGTGATGTGCAAGCATCTGCCGCCGTTGTCACAAAGGAGGTCAGCGCTTCGCCTGTGCCCGGATCAAAAACGACCATAACAGGTGGAGAAAAGTGGCTAGAAGTTTACGCGCGTTTGACCACGTCTTCATTGCCGCCTTACTCTTATGAAGCAATTGCGCGGGCCGCCAGCGACGTAGGCCACGAAGTTTCCGAAGGTGCCTTCCGCGCGCAAATGATGAATGCTGTCAATGCGGGTCTGTTTGAACGCGCTGGCCGAGGTTTGTTTCTCGCAACGCAAAAAGGATATGATCTGTTCGGCCCTAGCGTCCGTGGAAGCACAATCAACGCTGACACCGCAAAAGCAAACGCCGAAGAAGCTGAGAACTTCTCCGGCGCTCTTAACCCCAACCCAGCCTTGGACGGCGCATGAGAAAGGAGCATCCCTTGCGGCAAACCAATTTAATAGATGGCGCCGCGATGCGCGGACGACAATTGTCGTAATACGGATCGAGGCGGCATCTCTGGTGCCGTCTCGATTTTGGTATGATACAATCGATTGTAAGTCAAGAAAACTTGGGGTCGGGCAACCGCACGCTTTACTGAACTAGCTTATGCGTTGGGTGGGTTTCTAACCACCCCACCCCTCAATGCGCCCCCCACGGCCCGTGTTTGCCCGGCCTCCCGTCAGTCCGCTCGAACCCGTGCGCGCCAAAGAAATCCCGTTGCGCCTGGATCATGTTTGCCGTCCCCCGTGCCGTGCGCATCATGTCGAACCATGCCAACC